>JALYUE010000013.1 GCA_030853925.1 Vulcanimicrobiota bacterium
CGCTACCAGCGCGTCGTAAGCGGCGGCATCCATCAATGCCGTATGCTCGGCAGCATCCGCCGGTTTCACGACGTAGAGCCAGCCTTCGCCGAAAGCGTCGCGGTTCACGACGGCGGGATCCGCTTCGAGCGCCGCGTTGATTTCGACTACTTCGCCGCCGAGCGGCGTGAAGAGGTCCGAAACCGCTTTGACCGATTCGATGACGCCGATGCTCGCGAACTGCTTGAGCTGCGCTCCTACGCGTGGCAATTCGACGTACACGATATCGCCGAGCGAATTCTGGGCGTAATCGGTGATGCCGACGCGCGCCATGCCGTCTTCGATTTTTACCCACTCGTGTTCTTTGCTGTAGAGTAATCCCTCAGGCTGGGACATCGTTCTCCTTCTTCGATCCGGACGGGGCGCGTTTGTAGAACGGTAGTGCGGTGACGCGAGCGGCGTGCAGCGTTCCGCGAATTTCGACAGCGAGGTCCGTCCCGACGGCCGCGGCCCCGTTACGTACGAGCGCGGTCGCCACATTCTTGTTCCCGAATGCTGGCGCGAGCGATGCGCTGCGAACTTCCCCTACGCGCTCGCCGTTCGCGTAGACGGCGTAACCGGCGCGAGCCGGAACGCGTCCCTCGAGAACGAGGCCGGCGATGCGATCGAAGTCGTTGCGTTCCGCTTGTGCGACGAGCGCATCGCGGCCGACGAATTGCGGCTTGTTCGTCTTGACGGCCCAGCGCTGCCCGCCGGCGAGCGGCGAGATATCTTCGCTCAGCTCGAAGCCGTATAACGGCATGCCGGCTTCCAAGCGCAGCACGTCGCGCGCGCCGAGGCCCGCAGGCTCGAGGCCGGCTGCGGCTCCCCGCTCGAGCAGCATTCGCCAAACCTGCGGGGCCGCCGCACCGTCGAGGAACAACTCGAAGCCGTCTTCGCCCGTATAGCCGGTCCGCGCGATGACCGCCGCTGCGCCGCCGATACGTCCCTCGGCACAAAAATAATATGGCATTGCCGCTGCGTCGACGTCGCAGAGCGACGCGACGATCTCGACCGCGCGCGGTCCCTGGACGGCGATCAGCGCACGAGAACCGTGGTGCGATTCGAGCCGCACGTCGTCGCGCCCGGTTGCGGCGTCCTGCAAGTACGGCCACATTTTGGAGGCGTTCGCCGCGTTGACGACGAGCAGCCAGCGGTCCGGCAAGCGATAGAACAACACGTCGTCGTGGCAGCCGCCGCGCGGGTTCGTGAAAATATTGTAGCGAGCTTGCAGCGGTTTCATCGTCGCGACGTTATTGACCGTCAGCGAGTCCGCCCAAGCCGGTACGCCTTCTCCGCGCAATTCGTACTGCGCCATATGGGAAAGGTCGAACATTCCGGCGCGTTGCCGGACGGCGGCATGTTCTTTGAGAATGCCGCCATACTGCACGGGCATCTCGAATCCGCCGAACGGCACCATGCGCGCGCCGAGCGCACGATGTTCGGCGTACAGCGGCGTACGCGAGAGCGAAGACGCCTCGAACGTACTCACAAGCGAACGTACGGAGCTTCGCCGTCGCGCACGGTATGCGGCAGCTCTTCGGGCGGCGTGTTGACGAAGTTCGCCGTAGCGTGCGCGACCATTTTGTCGTCTTCGCCGAACACGTCGACCGTACCGTACACCACGCGCTTACCGGCCTTGAGGACTTTAGCATGCGCGCGCAGATCGTACGGTCTGCGCGCCGGCCGCAAAAAATTACACGTTAGCGACGCGGTGGCGGTCGGTTGCGCGCGACCGTAAACCGTCGCGAGCGCGACCCAAAACACCGAATCGCACAAGCTCATGATCGCGCCGCCATGCACGTTGCCTGCTCCGTTTTGCACGGCGGGCCGAAAAGGCATCACCATAATCGCTTCACCGTACGCGACATCGATAAGATGCAAGTCGAGGGTGGCGGTGAAGCTGTGGCGCTGCGACTCGAACATCTCGAGCGCCGCGCTGCGATCGAGCTTGATCTGCTTCAAAAGACGTCGCCGTCCTTTCCGAGTTCGCGACGCAAATAGAGCGGCAGGCTAAAAATGCGGCAGTGCGTCTCGGCATCGTAGAAATAGTTCTGACCGTGCAGGGCGTCGACGTACGCGCCGATGCGCTCCGGCGCCAGCGCCGCGACGTCGACGGCGTCGCTGCAGGCGAGAAAGGCCCAATCGTTATCGAACGCCGGAACGTGCGTGTAGAACGAGCGAACGTAGCGATAGTACGAGCGTAGCGAACGCGCCATCTTGGCGTGCAAGCTCATGTTGTGAAACCCGGCAGTGCTCGCTTGTAGCACGTAGACTCCGCCCGGTTTTAAACGTCGCTTGATGTCGTCGAAGACCGCCGAGCAGAAGAGCGGATTCGAAGGCGAATCTTCCAGCGGCTCGGTGAGATCCGAAACGATGGCGCCGTAGGTGTCCGTATCGTCGCGCAAAAACGCGAGAGCGTCGCCGATGATTAGACGCGAGCGAGCGTCGTCGAACGCTCCGGCCGACCATTCGGGCAAGAACTGTTTGGAGAGCTCGACCACATCCCCGTCGATATCGACCATCGTCGCCCGACGCACGCTCGAGCAGCGCAAGACTTCCCGCAGCGTCGCGCCTTCGCCACCGCCGAGGATCAGCACATCGCCGCGGTCCGCCGTCGCCGCGAGCGCCGGATGCACGAGGCTTTCGTGATAGATCTTTTCGTCGGCTTGCGAACTCTGCGTATCGCCGTCGAGCACGAGCATCTTGCCGAACGCCGCGCTGCGGATAACGGCAACGTCTTGGAACGCCGAGCGCCCGCTGAAGTACGTCTCCTCGACGGCGTGATGATGCAGCTCGGTCGCCGAGAAGCGCTCGACGTACCATTGCCAATGTTCGGTTTTGGGCACGCCGCTCTCCGCGCTTCAGTGAACCAGCATGAGGTCCGCGCCGGCCGGCGGCGGTATCACGTTATTCTGGGTGAAGGTCGTGGGCGGCGCCGTCGAGCCGCTGGCTACCGGGCCCGGGGTTGCGAGCGTACCCGTCGTTGGGTTGAAGGGCACCGCGACGATACTTGCCGGGTAGACACAGGCACCCCCGACAGGCGGCGGCGGGTTCTCGGAACCGAGCGCAACCAAGTAAAAATTCGACGAAGCGGCGGCATTGCCGGCCGAGAAACCGACCGAATAAACGTTCGTCATGGTCGTCGGCCGGCCGAGGCAATCGACATACGGTAGCGCGCTGAGCGTCGGCGCGGCGGCCACGAGGCTGAGCGCCCCGCTGCTCACGCCGGTCACGACGCTGAGCCCGGCATCGGTGCCGACGACCGCATACGTCCCCGCGTTTACGATCGCGATCGAGCGGATCACGGTGCCCGGCAGCACGATTTGACTGCTCACGGTAATTGCGTTGGGCAGCCCGGTCACGAGGCTCAGCACGTTACTCGTGCCGGCCGAAGTCCCGCCGACGAGCGCCCGGCTCGAACTCGCCGGATCGAAGGCCATGGCACCGCTGCCGCGTAGCGCCAGCGCCGAACCAAAGCCGAGCGACAGATCGTCGGCTTTCGCGTCGGGGCAATAGCCCGGGGCGCAGGTCGATATTTGAAAGGAAAGCAGATCCTGCGCCCCACGCACGAGCAATACCGTTCCGTCACCGGACGCGCGCACGATCGAACGAGGCACGTTCGGAATGTTCTTGAGCGTATACGTGCCGCCACCGAAGGGTATCGCCGCTCCATATTGCGGCGGGGCGAATCCAAGCGACGTTACGGCGACGATGGCTGGGGGAGTAGCCGCCGGCCCAAGCGTCAACGCGAGACCGGACGTCGAACTGCCGACGATCGTAGCCGAGGTCGCGTCGGGAATCAGCGGGACGGTGCCTGAAGGAACGGGACTCGGTGCGATGCTCAAGTCGTAGGCGTTGCCGGCCGGAACGAGCTGACCGAAAGCGGCGCCGTAGATGTCTTGCACGAGCGAATAGCCGCCGGCCGTACCGCGCAAGAGGGCAACGGCGTCGGAGAAGTCCGGCGAAAACGCGAGACCTTCGACCGAGGATTGGAAATTGATTACCGCCGGCACCGCGGGAGGAGCCGCACAAAGCTGCTCGGTGTTCGCCTCAAACCGCGTGACTTGCAGGCCGGCGAAGCCCGGGGCGTTTCCGCCGTCGGGTTCGTAGGCTTGTCCGAGCGAGAGCGCGCAAGGCGAGGCGCTTACGCCCGGCGCCGGAGTAAGGGTCGGCACCGCCGTCGGGACGGCCGTGCCGCCCGACGTACTTTTAGATCCCCCGCCGCAGGCAGCGATCGTGAGTGAGGCAGCCGCAAGCGCGATGCTGAAGATGCGCGGCCGCGTCAGATTGAGTCGTGCCAACGTGGTGGGTCCCCTTATGGTGCGTTACGCCGAGCGTTTTGCCATCGCACGGCCCGCGTGTTCGTGAACGACGTGCGTGTATTGTCCGTTGGTCGACGCGATGCCGCGCTTTACCTCGGTCGTCAGCATGCTCGTCGCTCCGAGCTTTTTAGCCGCGTACTCGCATGCCCGCCACGGATCGGTGTGGTCGCCGCACGTGTAAAAATCGACGGCGGCATAGCCCGACTCGGGCCAGGTATGAATCGATAGGTGCGACTCGGCTATGACGACG
This sequence comes from Vulcanimicrobiota bacterium, assembly GCA_030853925.1. GTDB lineage: Bacteria > Vulcanimicrobiota > Vulcanimicrobiia > Vulcanimicrobiales > Vulcanimicrobiaceae > JALYUE01. Next base: position 4,594 of record JALYUE010000013.1, read on the forward strand.
ACGCCCGAAACGCCGTGTGGTTGAAAACGATGGAAGGCGACTTTTAAAATTTCAGCGTTGGCTTCGCGAGCCGCGCTTTCCATGACGTTCTGCACGCCGTGGACATCCGCCAAAAGTTCCGGTTTGCAGCCCGACAGCTCGCAAACGATATGGGTCCCGCGTGTTTCCAATTACTCTCCTCGGTTTTGGTTGGGAAATCCCACCTCCAGGCTACGTCGGCTGGCGCGTGCGGTGCACTTGCGTCCCCGACCTATCGACGAAATCTTGCCGGCGGCACCGCTCCTCTGCGGTCGGCGCGGGCGTCTCGCCGCGATGGCACGTAGGGCGTGCCGTCCCCCTTTGCCGCTTTTACGGCGCAAGACCCAGTCGACCAACATTCGGGTCGCCCGGGTCCGACGGACATGATACCCCCCTACCCCCCCCTTGTAAAGCGGTTTGAGCGCGAACCTTACAGAGCGAGCGCCGCGGGCTGGGCGTCGCCCGCGGCACCCACGGAATAGTACGGGCGCTGTTCGAGCCGAGACCAGGTCGCGCAGACCTGAACGTCTTGGCCCGTCGACCAATTGCCGACGTCGTTCGTGAACGCTTCCTTGCTGAAAACGTAGATGTGGCCGTCCGTCAGCTCGATCGCATGCGTGACTACATGCTTCTTCCACTGGCGGGCCGCGGCGATCGTGTGAAAGCCGCCGACCTGATAGGGAGCGGGCGTGCGGGTGACCGGCGGCCGCAGCGAGTTAGCCACGCGGACGACGCTCGCGCTGTGGCAGGCTTTGTCCGGGGCCGGTGACGGCGGAGGGACATAAGCACCCCCGGTCGTTCCCTGGCCGAAGCCCTCGGCACAGGGCAGCGTGCACGCGGCGCCGGACACGCGGTCGACCCGAACGACGGTGTTGCCGACGGTATGGACGTAGGTGTACCGCAGAAACAGCTGATACACGACGCCCACGAGCACGATGAAGACGATGATGGCGAGCAGAATGTCCAGCTGCTGCGTCTTACGTTTAGCAGCTTGGGGATCGAGCGGGTGCATCGGCTATCCTAGATTCTGAAGAAATCGCTGAAGTATCTTGACTATCATGCCTGGGCGAGAGTAGTGTTGAAGCGATATGGCAACGGACCTTCAGGTAACGACAGCTCCCGAACTCGGCGAAGATTACCGGCACGGGTTCCACGACCCTGAGGACAAGTACGTCTTCAAATCCGACAAGGGTCTTACGCGCGAGATCGTCGAGCGCATTTCGAAGATGAAGAACGAGCCGGAATGGATGCTGAAATTCCGGCTCAAAGCCTACGAGATTTTTCGCAGCAAGCCCATGCCGGCATGGGGCGATAAGGCTCTGCTCGAGGAAATCGATTTCGACGATATCCATTACTTCGTCAAGTCGAGCGAGAAAACGGAGCGTTCTTGGGACGACGTCCCCGAGGACATCAAGCGCACCTTCGACCGGCTCGGCATTCCCGACGCGGAGCGTAAATTTCTCTCGGGCGTTTCGGCGCAGTACGAGTCGGAAGTCGTCTATCACAGCGTTCGCGAGGACCTCGCCAAAGACGGCGTCATCTTCTGCGACATGGATACGGCGCTGCGCGAGCATCCGGAGATCGTCCAAAAGTACCTTTCCACCGTCATTCCTACGGGCGACAATAAGTTCTCGGCGCTGAACTCGTCCGTGTGGTCCGGCGGGTCGTTCGTCTATGTGCCGCCCGGCGTCGAAGTCAAGACGCCGCTGCAGGCCTATTTCCGAATCAATACCGAGAACATGGGCCAGTTCGAACGGACGCTGATCATCGCCGACAAAGGTGCCAAGGTTCACTACATCGAGGGCTGCACCGCACCGCAGTTCTCGACCGCTTCGCTGCACAGCGCGGTCGTCGAGTTGATCGCCATGGAAGGTTCGTCGATTCGCTACACGACGATCCAAAACTGGTACCGGAACATTTTCAACCTCGTCACGAAGCGGGCCGTCGCGCACAAGAACGCGACCGTCGAATGGGTCGACGGCAATATCGGCTCGCGCCTCACGATGAAGTATCCGGCAATCTATTTAATGGGCGAAGGCGCGCGCGGCGAAATCCTATCGATGGCCTTCGCGGGCGAAGGGCAGCATCAAGACGCGGGCGCGAAAGTCATCCATGCGGCGCCGCACACGACGTCGGTCGTCACCAATAAATCGGTGTCGGCGCACGGCGGCAAGACGACGTATCGCGGTCTCGTAGAAATTTTCCCGGGCGCCGTCGGCGCCAAGACGCGCGTCAAATGCGATGCCCTCATCATGGACGCAAAGTCGTCGAGCGACACCAAGCCGACCATGAAGATCGACGAGCAGTTTGCCACGGTCGAACATGAGGCGAGCGTCTCAAAGATCGGTGAGGAGCAGTTGTTCTACGCGATGTCGCGCGGGCTTAGCGAAGCGGATGCGACGGGCATGATCGTCAACGGCTTCTTCGATTTCTTCGTGAAAGAACTGCCGATGGAGTATGCCGTCGAACTCAACCGGCTGGTCAAAATGGAAATGGAAGGTTCGGTCGGCTAATTGAGTTTGGTCGCGCAGACGGGCGACGTCGCCCCGGGGACGACGTTGCGCGTCGTCGTCGGCAGTGACGCCGTCCTGCTGTGCAACGTCGACGGTGCGATCTACGCCATCGAAGACGTCTGCACTCACGACGGCGGCGAACTCGATCAAGGCGAGCTCGAGGGTTGCCGCATCGAATGCCCGCGGCATGGCGCGATTTTCGACGTAACAACGGGTATGGCGCTCACGCTGCCGGCCATCGTGCCGGTTCGAACTTTCGCGGTGCGCATGGACGGCGACGCTATCCACATCGACGGGTGAAGCGAGCGAGCGGCTAGCGTCACCTTTGGCTGATGCGCCGCCGCCGTCGATCGAATACGATTTTTCTACCATGACGCGTTTACTGATGTGTCCACCGACGAACTTTTCGGTCACGTACGACATCAATCCGTGGATGACGCGGTATGTCGGCGTAGCGACGCCCGACGCGCAGCGGCAATGGGATCGGCTCGTCGAAACGCTGGAATGCGCGGGCGACGCGCGCATCGAGCGCGTCGAATCGCAAATGCATCTGCCGGACCTCGTCTTCACGGCGAACGCGGCGTTGATCAGCGGCAGTCTCGCGATCATGAGTTCTTTTCGCCACCCGGAACGCCGGCGCGAACAAAGCGTTTACAGGGGAGCGCTCGGACGGGCGGGCTTCGCTACGACGTATTTGGAGCAAACGTTCTTCGAGGGCGCGGGCGACGCGCTCTTCGACCGGCGGCGGCCCTTGCTCTATGTGGGCTACGGGTGGCGAACGCAACGCGTCGCCGCCATGCAGCTTGGGGAAACGCTCGGGGTCGCGACGCTGCCGCTGCTGCTCGTCGACGAGCGCTTCTACCACCTCGACACATGCCTCTGTCCGCTCGCGAGCGGCCACGTGCTCGCGTTCATGGACGCGTTTTCGCCCCACGCGCAGAAGGTTTTGCGGCGGACGATCGAGCCCGAGTGCCTGATCGAGGTATCGCTCGAAGACGCGCTCGCGTTTGCATGTAATGCGGTCGAAATCGGCGATTCGATCGTCCTGCACGCCGCAACGGCGCGCCTGCGTACCCGTTTGAATGCCGCCGGATATCGGGTTTTCGCAACGGAACTCACGGAGTTTCTTAAAGCGGGCGGCTCCGCGAAATGTCTGACTCTCAAGCTGAACGATGGCCCGGCCGGCGTCGGCGAAGCCGCCGCCTAGCGGCGCCTGCGGGCGCCGCATGCACCTCCGCTGCGCTACGG
>JALYUE010000027.1 GCA_030853925.1 Vulcanimicrobiota bacterium
GCTTCGTAGGTTTTGACGCGACCTACGACATCGTCGGATTTGACGGTGAGTATTTCTTGCAGGATGTTGGCTGCGCCATAGGCTTCGAGCGCCCACACTTCCATTTCGCCGAAACGCTGTCCGCCGAATTGCGCCTTGCCGCCGAGCGGCTGCTGCGTGATCATGGAGTAGGGGCCCGTCGAACGCGCGTGAATCTTGTCGTCCACCAAGTGCGCGAGTTTGAGCATGTAGATCATGCCGACGGTAATCGGGCGGTTGAACCGCTCGCCGCTGCGGCCGTCGCGCAGCCACGTCTTACCGTCGCTCGGTAAACCCGCATCCATCAGCCATTCGCTGATATCTTCGGCGTGCGCGCCGTCGAACACGGGCGTCGCGATAAACATGTCGAGCATCTTCGCGGCCCAGCCGAGATGCGTTTCCATGATCTGCCCGAGGTTCATGCGCGACGGAACGCCCAAGGGGTTGAGCACGATGTCGACCGGCGTGCCGTCTTCGGTATACGGCATGTCCTCTTCGGGCAGCACCTTCGCGATGACACCCTTGTTGCCGTGGCGGCCCGCCATCTTATCGCCTTGCAGAATCTTGCGCTTCTGCGCGACGTAGACGCGTACGAGATGACTCACGCCCGGCGACAATTCGTCACCGTTGTCGCGCGAGAACATCTTGACGTCGATGATCTTGCCTTTTTCGCCGTGCGGCACTTTGAGCGACGTGTCGCGGACTTCGCGCGACTTCTCACCGAAGATCGCGCGCAGCAGCCGCTCTTCCGCCGTCAATTCGGTTTCGCCCTTAGGCGTCACTTTGCCGACGAGGATATCCTCTGGCCGAACTTCCGCGCCGATGCGGATGATACCGTTCTCGTCGAGATCCTTGAGCGCATCTTCGCCGACGTTGGGGATATCGCGGGTGATCTCTTCGGGTCCGAGCTTCGTGTCGCGCGCTTCGCACTCGTACTCTTCGATATGAATGGAGGTGAAGCGGTCGTCCTTCACCATCCGTTCGCTGATCAGAATCGCATCTTCGTAATTGAACCCCTCCCACGGCATGAACGCGACCAGCACGTTTTGCCCGAGGGCCATTTCACCCTCATCCGAGGACGGGCCGTCGGCGAGGATTTGACCGCGCACGACCGACTCGCCCACTTCCACGATCGGCGTTTGATTGATGCACGTGCCCGCGTTCGAGCGCGTATACTTGAGAAGATCGTAGGTGACGTCGAGTTCGTTTGCGGCACTCTTGACGATGACGGATTTCGCGTCCACGTGCGTGACGGTGCCGTTTTCGTTTGCGAGCACGCAGCCGCCCGAATCCTTAGCGGCGCGATATTCCATGCCCGTGCCGACGATCGGTGCCTGAGGACGCAGCAGCGGCACGGCTTGACGCTGCATGTTGGCGCCCATCAGCGCGCGATTCGCATCGTCGTGTTCGAGAAACGGAATGAGCGCCGTCGCCACCGACACGATTTGCTTCGGCGACACGTCCATCAACTGCACGCGGTCGGGCGGTTCCGTGACGTACTCTTCTGCATAGCGCGCGACGACTTGATCGGCCGTGATGCGGCCGTCGTTCGCGAGCGGCGTGTTGGCCTGCGCGATGATGTACTCGTCTTCGCGGTCGGCCGTGAGGTAGCGCAAGTCGCGGCTGACGATGCCGTCGGTCACGATCCGATACGGCGTTTCGATGAAGCCGTAACGGTTGACCCGGGCATACGTCGCGAGGGAGCCGATCAACCCGATGTTCGGGCCTTCCGGCGTCTCGATCGGGCAGATGCGGCCGTAATGCGAATGGTGGACGTCGCGCACTTCGAAACCCGCACGCTCGCGCGAAAGACCGCCCGGGCCGAGCGCGGAGAGCCGGCGTTTGTGGGTGAGTTCGGCGAGCGAATTCGTCTGGTCCATGAATTGCGAGAGTTGCGAGGAGCCGAAGAACTCTTTGATCGCCGCGACGACGGGACGAATGTTGATCAGCGCCTGCGGCGTGACCGTCTCGATGTCTTGCACGGTCATGCGCTCGCGCACGACGCGCTCGAGGCGCAATAAGCCGACGCGGAACTGGTTCTGCAGCAGCTCGCCGACCGACCGGATGCGCCGGTTGCCTAAATGATCGATGTCGTCTTTATGGATGCTGCCGGAATGCACTTTGAGCAAACGGCGAATGACCGCAATCATGTCGTCGCGCATCAGAGCGCGCGGACCGTCGGCGATTTTCGACCCGACGCGAACTTTGTCGCGCGGGGCGACCGTCACGCGCGGCGCGAGCGGGCCCTTCGGGTTGAGCCCGAGCAGCGCGTAGAGGTCGTGCGACTCGTTACGTCCCTCTTTGGAACGCACGACGACGTGCGTAGGCGAAACGCCGAGGACTTCACCATCGACTCGCGACGCGGCGTCGGGCCGCGGGGCGTGGAGAGCGGCCGCTGCGTACTCTTTCTCGAGCTTTCCGGAGAGCTTATAACGCCCCACGCCCGCGAGGTCGTAACGCTTCTCGTCGAAAAACAACGACTCGAGCAGCTTCTCGGCGTTATCCGCGTTCTCGGGCTCGCCCGGACGCAGCTTCTTATAAATTTCTTTGAGCGCGTCCTCGCGCGTTTTCACGTCTTTGTCTTTGTCGAGACAGTTGTTGATGAGCGGCGAATCGTCGAACAGCGCGCGAATGGCTTCGTCCGACTCCCAATCGTAGCCGAGGTCCGGCCGTGACAACGCGCGCACGAACGTCGTGACGTAAATTTTGCGATTCTTGTCGATGCGGACGCCGACCGTGCCCTCGGTCTCGTCGTTCTTCGTACCGTTATCGGTCTCGAACTCGATCCAGGCGCCGCGATTAGGAATGATCGTCGCGTTGTACGTCGGACGGCTGTTGGTGTCGACGTCGCTCAAGAAATAGACGCCGGGCGAGCGGACGAGTTGGCTCACGATCACGCGCTCGGCGCCGTTGATCATGAACGTGCCTTTGTCCGTCATGAGCGGGAAGTCGCCCATGAAAATTTCCTGGTCGGGAATACCTTTGATCTCGCCCGATTCGGCGGTAATCAAGCGCACGCGTACGCGCAGCGGAGCGGAGTAGGTCATGTCGCGTTCGCGGCATTCCTCGACCGTATACTTCGGCTCGCCGAGCGAGTGATCGCCGAATTCCAGGACCAGGTTTCCCGTGAAATCCTTGATCGGCGAGATCGATGTGAACGCTTCCCGCAGTCCGTCCGTGATGAACCACAGAAACGAAGCTTTCTGAAGTTCGATCAGGTCCGGCAGGTCCAGGACGTCGGCGATCTTCGCAAAGGTGTGGCGCTTGCGCTTGGCGCCCGGATCGGCATAGCGCTCGACGGTGAAGGCTTCGGTCTCCGGCGAGAAGGACGCTCCGGCCGCTGCCGGGAGCGAGACGGGAGCACCGTCGTCCCCTTTCGCGCGCTTCGAACGGGTCGTCTTCCCCGGCGGCTTGACAGCAGACGACTTGGGAAGGACTGATTTCGCCATTAAATTCTTAGTCTCACAATACGAAGCGCGCGGGAATGCAAAACGCACCTGAAGCGGTCTCCAGGCATGGAACGCGATGTTAGCATGCTCCGCTGCGAGCGTCAAGCGCAGAAGAAGCTCGCACTACCGCAGGCGCGACCAGGGTCAACGGTTCTGCGCGCACGCGCTCGTATCGAAGCGGCCGCTCCATGGGGCACGCCCGGTGGCTTTCAAGCACCGACGGCCCGCGATCGCTCGCGAGCCGTCGGTAGTGCTATCCTGCGGTTATAACGAACCGCCTACCCGTCTTACCGGTAGGACGAGGACCGGCTCGCAAAGCAGTCGCGGCAATACACCGGCTTGTCTCCGCGCGGCTGGAACGGCACTTCGGCCGTCTGGCCGCATTGGCTGCACGTGGTTTGGAACATCTCGCGGCTTCCGCCGCGCGAAGATCCGCCACCACCGCCGCCGCCGAAGCTGGCGCCACCGCCCGCACCGCCGCCGGCTCCGCGCTGCGCCTTGCGCGCCGTGCGACATTCCGGACAACGATTCGGCTTGTTTTGGAAGCCTTTGCTCGCGAAGAACTGCTGCTCTCCGGAACTAAAAATAAACTGGCTGTTACAATCGACGCAGCTCAGGGTTTCGTCTGTATACACGGTTAGGGTCTTTCTCGGCGTCTGTCAGGTGCTTCGTTCCCGCTTGAGTACCTGATGGAGAGCTGGCTGCTAACTACCGGACCGCGCTGGTTTCGAGTCGGGCGGCGTGACGCCATGAGTACCCGCCGACTTCGCGCACTATAACACACTTCACACTAAGATGGTTTAGTTCCCGAAAAAATTTTGCAGGGTCATCGGCTGGTGCGAAATCCCGGCGTCCCACAACATTTCTCCATCGTCTACGAAGCCGGCTCTGGCGTAGAACTCTCGCGCGTGTTGCTGCGCGTGCAGATGCGCCCGCGTGAAGCCGCGTTCGGCCGCCGTGCGGAGCAGCGCGGCGAGCAGCGCACTCCCGACGCCGGCACCGCGCGCATCCGCGAGGACGGCCATCCGGCCGACCTGAACGGTGTCCGCGTCAATTATATAATAACGGCCGGCACCGACGGCCCGTCCGTGCAAGCGTGCGAGCGCATGCACGGCCGACGCATCGGTACGATCGTGCGCGTCGATTTCTTCCTCGGGCGGAACGCCCTGCTCCTCGACGAACACGCTCGTTCGGATGGCGAGCGCTTCGCGCATCGCGTCCGCAGCCTCTATGCCGAATATTTCAACGTTCACGATCGCCTGCGCCCTCTGCGTCGGAGCGGCCCGCGAACCGTATCTCGCCGCCGCGCTGGCGGGCATTGCGGAGACCGTCGACAGCCTCGTGGTCAACGATAACTCCGGGCTGCAACGCAGCGATGCGCGCGCCACGCTCGAAGCGAGCCCGTTTGCGGAGCGGGGCACATTGCGGATCGCAGCGCATCCTTTCATCGACTTCGCGGACATGCGCAATCGCGCGTTCGCTGCGCTGGCGGAGCTGACGCGCCCGCCGGATTGGGTCTTGTTCCTGGACGCCGACGAAGTACACGGAGAGCAACTCCGTTATCTCGCTCGAGAAATCTTGCCGCAGCTGAGCGCGGACGTTGCGAACGTCGACGCGTACACCTATCACTTCTTCGGCACGTACCGCTGGATCAGCGATATCGCGCGCCGCTTCGTTTTCTACCGATACCACCCGGAACTGCGCTGGGTCAACCGCGTTCACGAAACGGTCGTAGGCTTGGCCGGCAAGGCGCTGGTGCTCCCGTACATTTACCACCATTACGGCAACGTGCTGCCTCCCGCGCTGCTCGCGCGCAAGCATTCGCGGTACTTCGAGCTCGGCAATCGCGTCGCTCGGCCGCCCGACGAGCGGACTGCGACGCCCGAGATCTACCTCGCGAGCGCGCCCATCGTCCGCCCGTTTCGCGGTACGCATCCGCGCGTCGTGCATGCGACGCTCGCCGCGCTCGAAGCGGAGTTTGCAACGGACTTCGCAGCACTCGATCGAGAGTTCGTGCGACGCCGAACGCCGGCGATGCGGGCCACGGCCGAACTGCGCCGACTCAACGAAACTCTGCGCGTACAGCTGCGCCGGCTCGAACATCCCGGCGTTTATCGCGAACGGTCGATTGCGCGTTGAAGGTAGCCGAGGCGCGCGTCCACCTCGTAGCCGGCATTCTCGAGCGCGAAGGCGCCGTGTTGCTCGCGGCATCGCGCTATGCGAACCACCCGCAAGCGCTGTGGAATCTTCCGGGCGGACGCCAGCGTCATGGCGAACTCCTCGACGAAGCGCTGCGTCGCGAATTTCTCGAAGAGACGGGCCTGCACGTCGCGGTCGGGGAGCTCGCGTACGTGAGCGAATCGTACGATCGGGATACGGATACACACTTCATAGCCGTCGTTTTCGGCGTCGATGCCGAAGGCGATGCAGCGCTCGATCGCAGCGACCCACACGTTGTCGAACTCGCCTGGGTCCCCCGTGACGAACTCGGAACCCGCATTCACGTGCCCGTGGTCCGCGAGCCATTGCTCGCGCACCTGGCGGACCGGCGCCGGCGCTATTTCTGCCGGGCCGATGCCGGGATCACGATCGAATTTCTCGATTCGCCTTGAGCCGAGCTCCAATCTTCGCGCTCGAGCGCGAAGATGACGATGTCGACCGGGCGGCCGCGCACGATCGCCCCGTTGCGCTGCACGCGTATCTCGGAAAAACGGAGCCGCGAGAGCAGCCGTCGCGACGCGACGTTCGCCGGTACGCAGCAGGCATCGAGCTGCCGCAGGTCGCTCGCTTCGAACGCGTAGTCGACGATCGCGCGGACCGCTTCCGTCGCGTAACCGCGCGCCCGCTGCCCCGCGATCAGACTGTAGCCGACCTCGGCCGTTCGCAGCGCATGGTCGCCGATGCGCAGCGACACCCAGCCGATCGGCACATTCGTTTCGCGCACGACGATCAACCACTCGAAGCGGCCCAGCGCGCGTGAATCGAAGGTCGCCGGACGCGCGGCGACCCGGCGCTCGAAGTCGTCGCGCGTGAAACGTGGGACGTCTTGAAATTCGCGTAACCGGCTCGTCTGCATAATACGCCAGAGGACTGCGGCGTTCTCCGAGGTGACCGGCGCGAGTTCGAGGCGCTCCGTCCTCAGGTGCGTCACGGTACGAGCGCCGCATCGGAAAAATCGGTCGCAGAATTGAAGGATCCGTTCGTTCCCGGAACCGTCTTGAAACGGACGCGGTCACCCGAGCGCGCGAGCAGCGCGACCGGAGCATCGCGCGAATCGAGCGTGAAGATGCGCCGTGCGCCGCGAAGCGTCAGATATACGGTGCCGTTTGGCGCCGTCGCGACGCGCTCGATTTCCCCCATGACGACGCGCTCACCGCCCGCCGCTACCGCAGCAGCCGCAGCGCCGCCGCCGAGGAATGCCGCATACTGCGCAAACGCATCGTCCTGCGGCGACGGATTAGAACTCGCGCCTACGATAACGTGCCCGTTCTTCGCTTGGACCAGCGCCACCGTCTGAAATTTCCCCGTTTCCGCGACGAGCGGCACGACCCACGTGTTCTGACCGAACGCGTTATAGAGCAGCGGCTGTGTGGGAAATAACTTACCCTGCCGCACGACCGGATTCGAGGCCACGGCGTCTTCCGCGCCACGCGAATTGAACTCTCCGCCGGACGACGTGTAGTACGTAATTTGTCCCGTTACGGTGTTCATGTAGGTGAAGCCCGTCATCGATTGATCGTTCGCGGGCGACGTATGATCGACGAACCACACGAAATGCGGTCCGGCGAGCAAACCGAAAACTTCGGGGCGCGCGGGCACGTGCACGTCTCGCTTCACCAGCAAATAATTCCATAGTCCGTGCACGAACTCTCCGAACCACTCGTTGTATGCGAGCGCCAAATCGGCCGGATACACGCGACTGACCCACGCCGGCAGCGACGCAAAGTCGCGGCGGTCGACGCGCCGCATAGCGCCGGTCGCCGGATCGACGATAACGACGCCCGTCACGCGCGTCCCGCTCCAGCCGATCGTCGGGCGTCCTAAGGTGCAGAGATACTGCGGCGTTCCGGCCGCATCGAGCTGCAGCGTCGTCTCGAGGATCTGCTCGGCGCCATACCTGAAGTAGACGTGCCGATACAGATTATCGTTCAACTGCGCCGACGGAATGTAGCGCAGCGCCTCGCGCTGGCGCAGCTCCGGCTGACCGTCGGGGTTCTCCGCACTGACGACGATGACGCCCGGACTCGTGCGTCGCGAAAGCCATTGCACGATCCCGTGGAACTCCAGCGGCGCTACCCATACGAGTTTGCCGCCGGTAACCTGCACGTTGAAGTCGCCGACGCCGTAGTACGCTCCGAGCTGCCCGACGACTTTGTTGCCGGCAAAGACCGCGGCTTCTTGCGGCACGATGCGCACGTGGCGGATGTCGGCGCTGGGCGGCAGCTCGCGCGAGACCTGCACGTCCGCGACGTCGCGCAAACCGCTCGCGTCGATGAACGGGGCGACGGTCAAAAACCCGGTAAACGCCGCGAGCACCGCGAGGGCGACGAAATACGGCCAGACCGAGGTGCGGCGAATCGAGACGATGCGGCGGGAGGCGATCGCCGTGCGAGTCGCGAGCAGGATGCTGTACGCAGCGTTCGGCACGAGCGTCAGCAACAGGAGCGTGAACGCTTGCGGAAACACGAGCGCCGGCATCTCGAAATACGCGTACGCGAGCAGAATCGGAAAGCCGATGGCGAGGCGCAGCAATTGGCCGCGCATCCAGTTCCTTCCGAACTCAAGATTCGCGAGGCCGAGCGACATAAAGAGAGCCGCCGCGAGGACGATCACGACCGTGCCCTTTCCGCCTTGATTTCGAAGCGTGATAGAGCGTCGAGATGAACACGCTGAGCGCAGGGCTGGCCGCCGGAGTTGCGAGCGAAGTAACCTTCGATGCAACCGTAACGTCGCGACCGCACTTCTTCTTCGGGACGAACACGCACGCGCTGCACGAGGAGTTTCGCTGCCGCAGCGATGACGGGCACGCGCTCGAGGTAGTCGACAACGTTAAGCTGGCCCCGCGTTTGCCGGTCGCCGTCGGCGACCGTATCTCCGTATGCGGCGAACTGATCCCGGGCACGGCGCACGGACCGCTCGTGCACTGGACGCACCACGATCCTCAGGGCGAACATGCGGGCGGATACATCGACTTCAACGGGAGGCGGTACGCGTGACTTTGCGAGCCGCGGCGCGCTGCGCGTCCGCGACGAGGTCCGGGATCGTAACGAAGCGATATCCCCGGGCGCGCAAGGCCCGCACGATTTCGCGCGTCGCCGCGACGTCTTGGCCGCGGTCGCAATCGCGTGCGGTCAAACGGCGGTCGCGCGCGCAGAGCATGCCGCGATTACCGTCGTGCAGCACGATGATGCTGCCTTCCACGACGTTGTCGATCACGCGCCGGGCGATCGTAGCGTCGCCCGGCTGTTCCCAATCGTTGGGCAGCGGGACGCTCCACATCACGACGCGATATCCGAGCTTATGCGCCTCGCCGATCACGGCGAAGTCGCGCGCACCGAAGGGCGGGCGCATTAAGTGCGTGTGAACGCCCGTGATCTTGGCGATGACGGCATCGGTGCGCAGCAATTGGCTCCGAACCGCCGCCGGCGACTCGACGATCAAATGCGGGTGATCCCACGTGTGGTTGCCGACGGCGTGACCTTCTCGTACGATGCGCCGCAACGTCGCCGGATACGCGGCAGCCGCGCGCCCGACCACGAAGAACGTCGCGCTCACTCGTTCGTCGCGCAGCACGTCGAGGATGCGGTCGGTATACGGCGGATTGGGTCCGTCGTCGAACGTGAGCGCGACCTCGCGTTCGGAAGGCGCGCCTTGCACGATCGTCTTGCCGAACAATTGGTTGGCAGGTGCTTCGACGATTTCGTACCCGAAGTATGCCACGAACGCCACGAGCAGCGTCAGCAAAGGTAACCGCAACTTGCGCACTAACTGCGCGCTCCCAGTCGCACGCGCGCGGCTGCGACTTTCGAGCGAAACGCGGGCGGACCGAACGATCGGAAATCTTCAACCAGCTTCTCGTAGCGCGGTTCGACGAGCACCGTACTCCTGAGCTGCAGCAAGTCGGGGACCGGCTTCCGCTTATCCAGCTTGATCTGAAATTGATGGCCGCCGGTGGTTTTCCAGTACGCAGGATCGGTAAACGCGAAGCGTCGAGAGCCGTGTGCGTCCCCGGTTAGTTGGTAGATGTGGATCTCGTAACGCGTCGACGTGTCGCCGCGCGGGGGGCGCGACGGCAGGTCCCAGATACCGTCGGCAACGGCCTCTTGAAAGAAAAACGCGACGTTGGTTCCCTCTTCCAAAGTCTTGCGCGGGCGCTCTTGAATCGTGATCTGCACGCCGCCGCGATTCGCCGCTCGGAACATGTTGCTCGAAACGCCGTCGGCGTTCGACATCTCGTAGTCCTCTTCGACGATCGGTCCGCGTTCGTGGCGAACTTTTAAACCCAAGCGCACTTCGGAGCGCTGGGCCGCAACTTCGCGGGTAGCCGCGTAGCGCGGTACGAGCCGCTGGTACCAAAAATATGCGCCCGCCAGCGCCAGGAGCGTGAGAATGAGGATCGCCGGCGGAATCGGATTACGGGGCACGACCGGCCACAGTTCCTCTCGGACGACACAAACGCCCCCTTAGCAAGCGGCCTACGGGGCCGGGCGACCGTCACGAACGCCCCGTGCGGCCGCATCCAGATACTGGTTCACGACCGCATCCGCCGCCGCGTTCTCTTTACGAGGAACGTGCGCGATGTCGTAGGAGCGGAAAGTCCTCAGCAGCGACTTCGCCTTCACGGCCAAGGGAATAAGATCGGCATGTTTGACCCGGTAGACACCGGTCACCTGACGGACGACGAGTTCGCTATCCATCCGCACGCGGAGATCGTCGACCCCGAGCTCGCGCGCCTTGGCGAGCCCTGCCAGCAGCGCCCGCCACTCGGCCACGTTGTTCGTGGCGGTGCCGAGATACTCGCCGACTTCCGCGAGGACGCAGTCGTCTTCATCGAACAGCACCGCGCCGGCGGCGGCCGGGCCGGGGTTGCCGCGCGAACCGCCATCGGCGAACAGCGTCGCCTTCACGCGGGGTCCTTCTGCTCGAGCGCTTCGCCTTCGACGACGAGTTCGCCGCGCTGATTGATACAGGTCGTGCGGCAACGGAGCCGGCGTTTGTCGCTCAATATCTCGATCACTTCCGAGCACGCGGTGATGGTGTCGCCCGGATAGACGGGCAGCAGGAAGCGCAGCGTCTGAGCGAGCGAAATGCCGCCCGGCTTTTGTAGCAGCATGCCGTTGGTCGCCGACAGCAGGCTTGCGGTCAGCATGCCGTGCGCGATGCGGCGCCCGAAACGCGTCGTGCGCGCGTACTCGGCGTCGACATGGACCGGATAGTTGTCGCCCGTGATCGCCGCGAACAGTAAGATGTCGGCTTCCCCAATCGTCTTCGTGAACGTAGCCCGATCGCCGACCGTAAACGCCTCGAACGGTTTGCTCTCGTAAAACACGGCGCTTCAACTTCGTAGGCGGCCCGCCGGGACCCGCATCGCTCGCTCGCAACATTGCGCGCCCGGCGAGCGTCTAGGTGCGGTATGGCGGAAGCGGCGATAGCGGTGCGCGGCCTGGTCAAGCGCTTCGGAACCGTCGCCGCCGTGGACGACGTGTCGTTCGACGTAGCGCGCGGCACGATTTTCGGTTTGCTCGGTCGCAACGGCGCAGGAAAGACGACGACGCTCGAGTGCTGCATCGGCTTGACGAAGCCGTCTGCCGGGAACGTCCGCGTGCTCGGGCTGGACCCAACCGGCAGGCGCGATTTTGGCGAACTACGCCGCCGCATCGGCGTGCAGCTGCAGACGACCTCGCTTCCCGAAAAGGCGCGCGTTCGGGAAATTCTCGACCTCTACGCAGCCTATTATGGCCTGCGTCCTGCGACGCGGGCGCTCGCCGAACGCGTCGGGCTCGGAGGGAAACTCGACCGTTTCGTCGGTAAACTCTCGGGCGGCGAACAGCAGCGTTTGGCCCTCGCGATCGCGCTCTTGCACGACCCGAGCGTTCTGTTTCTCGACGAACCGACCGCGGGCATGGACGCATTCGGCCGCCGCATTCTCTGGAGCGAGGTCGAGCGCTTGCGTGCGGCGGGCAAGACGCTCGTCCTGACGACGCATTACATCGAAGAGGCCGAGCGGCTGTGCGACGAAATCTGCATCGTGCAGGCCGGCCGCATCGTCGCGCGCGACACCCCGGCGGCGCTCGTCGCCCGCTACGGCGGTGCGGCCTGTATCGATTTTCGAGCGCGCGGTTTTCGGCCGCACGCCGCGCTCGAGGGCCTCGGGCGCTGGACCCAGGATGGGGAGCGCTGGTCGTTATCGGTAGCGACGGAGCCCGGCCGCGCGCTCGGCGCCGTGGTCGCGCACGCAAACGCTGTGGGCGTCTCGATCGACGAACTCGACCTGCATCGTCCCGGCCTCGAAGACGCGTTCATCGCGATCACGGGTGAAGCACTCGACGACGAACGCGCGGGAGCGGCCGCGTGAATTCCCTGCGGGTGCTGGCGGCCCAAACGCGCGCCAATTTTATCTGGTACTTCCTGCGCGACGGCGAGATGATCTTTTGGTCGCTCGCGTTCCCCGTCTTCTTTCTGTTCGTCTTTTCGTTCGCGCTCGGCGGCGGCTCGACGCGGCAAACGTCGACGTTCCTGGTTCCGGGATTGATCGGCGCGCAAGTATTGAGTTCGGGCTTTTGGGGCGTCGGCGCGATGCTCGCGACGTTTCGCGAAAAGAAGGTCTTGCGGCGGATGTACTTGACGCCGCTGCCGTCGTGGGTATTCTTCACGTCGCTCGTGCTCTATCGCATGACGTTACTGGCGTTGCAAGCGATCGTGCTGGCGATCATCGGAACTCTCGTGTTCCACGTGCGAGTCATCGGTAATCCGCTCGAGATCATCGCGATCCTCGTACTCGGCGCGATGACGTTCGTGGCGCTCGGCAGCGTGATCGGCGCCGTCGCGCGCACGACCGAAAGCGCGAACAACATCGCCTCCGTATTGACCGTACCGCTCGCTTTCGTCAGCGATGCATACTTTCCGATCGATCGCTTTCCCTCACACGTCACGGCTCTGCTGCGCATGCTGCCGTCGACACAATTTATCGACGCGTTCCGCGGCATCGCGATGCAGGGCGACTCGCTCGCGCACTACGGCGGCTGGATTGCGCTCTTAGCCACCTGGACGGTCGCAGGGACGGCGCTGAGCGCGCGCTACTTCCGTTGGGTATGAGCCTTTCGCCGTGCGACGCGCTACCGACGTACTTCATCTCGCACGGCGGCGGGCCGTGCTTCGACATGGAATGGCCGAGCGGAAACCCGTTCGCGCGGTTGCAGGCGTCGCTTAGCGGTTTTGCGGCGGAACTCGGGAAGCAGCCGCGCGCGCTGCTCGTCGTTTCGGCGCACTGGGAGGAGAGCGTTCCGACCGTCACGGCGCATCCGAAGCCGCCGCTCATCTACGATTACACGGGTTTTCCGGCGCACACGTACGCGCTGCGCTACGATGTGCCCGGATCGCCGGAGCTCGCCGCTTGCGTGCGCCACTTGCTCGGCCTTGCCGGCGTTCCCAGCGCCGCAGACGCGACGCGCGGCCTCGATCACGGCGTCTTCGTGCCGTTCCGCGTCATGTATCCGGCGGCCGATGTTCCGCTCGTGCAGCTGTCGCTCGTAACGGGTTACGATCCCGCGCGGCACATGGCCATCGGCGCGGCGCTCGCCCCGCTGCGGAACGAGGGCGTCCTCATCGTCGGTAGCGGCATGAGCTTTCATAACCTCGAGCGTTTCTTCGACGGCGAGGGGCGCGACGCGGGGCCATTCGATGCGTGGTTGACGAGGGCGGTGACGGGCGACCCCGACCAGCGGGCCGCATTACTCGAGCGCTGGCTCGACGCACCATCCGCGCGTTTAGCGCATCCCGAAGAAGATCATCTCGCCCCGTTGTTCGTTGCCGCGGGCGCCGCCCCGCACGAACGCGGCGTTCGAAACTACGCCGACGTCGTGCTCGGAAAACACATTTCCGGTTACCGCTTCGGCGAGGCTGTCGCTTCCTCGCCGTTGTCTCCATCGTAGTCTGAGCCGGACGTTCGTTCGACGATACGGCGACGGCTCAGCCGGTACTTTGTACGCTCCTAACCGATCGCTCGCGGTTCTCGCGCCGCGCGCATACTGCACTGGAGTCATACAATGGAACCGAAGAATTCTCTTCACGCGTCGCTGATGGCAAGCATCGTTTCCTTGGGCGCGCTCGTTACCGCCGCACCTGCCTCTGCGACGCCGACGCTGCCTCTACCGCCGCCCCGATCGCAATCCGTGCGCTCGACGGACGAACGCGTCGTCCGGCCTGGGGTCGAGACGCAGATCAGCATACAAACGAGTCCGCGCGCCGTCTGTTTTTTGCATCCCCAAGGACGGAGTGACGCCCTCCACCGTCACCGTTTGGACGCGGACGAACTCGGAATCGTTCGGGTGTTCGCACGACCTCGCGCGGACATGCGCCAGGCGATGAAACTGGCGTTTGATTGTACGCGCGAGGACGGAAGTCGCGCTACGTACGCAAGTGCGCTTCGCGCCGACTCGCGCGCGCCGCTGACCGACGCTCGCGTAATCAAAATGCCCGCAGCCGGGATCGCGCATCTGCCGCTCGGACCGAGCGCCCTGACGCTCAGCGATAGAGAACTCGTGGCCCGCGGTTTTCCCCGCCGCCCGGATAAAATCAAGGCGCCCGGCGCATACGCAAAGTGGACGTATATCGTGTCGCATACGTTTACGGCCGTTGCGCCGCGGAAAGTACGGCGCGGGGACGTTTCCTTCGCGCCGGTCTCGCTCGTGCCGCAGCGCCGCGCCGCAGCTTCGAGCGCGAAATCGGTGTTCGACTACAACAGTTCGATTTGGAGCGGCGCGGTCGTGTCGAATCCGCAAGTTCGCTTCTATGAAATCCAAGACGACTGGATGACGCCGTCCGCCGGCCCCGTACCACCTTCGATCGGCTACGCAGCAGTCGCGGTGTGGGCCGGTCTCGACAACGCCGGCAACGATCTCGTGCAGACGGGAACCGATTCCGAGTCGTGGGACTTCTACGACGGTTTCGGGACCGAGGTCACGTTCACGAACTATTGGGCCTGGATCGAAAGCCTGCCCGACGCGCCGTACGCGCTCCCGAACTTTCCGGTATCGCCCGGCGATTCGATCAGCGTCGACATCTTTCTCGCCGACCAAACCGGCAACACGACGCTCAGCGGCGGCGACCTGACGCCGAGCGATGACTCGGTCTGGTTCATGATTTACAATCTAACGACGGGCAATTCGTACTGGGGAACGCTGCCGAGGCCGCCGGCGTTTTCCGGATCGACTGCCGAGTTCGTCTTGGAGCGGCCGTCTTCGTACGACACGGGAGTTCCGTTTGCGCTCGCCGATTTCGGCGTCGTCGGAGCACACGATTGTTACTTTGCGGACACGTGGTTCGGCTTCTCGAGCCTCGACTATAACGGAAGCCCCCCGTACCCGTTTTCGCTCGACAATTTAACGATGCTCGACGGGTCGAATACGCTGACAAGTTCGTTTACGTTCGCCAATCTATCCGGCCAGCCGGGCGGCGGTAACGAACTTTGGGTCTGGCAGAACTACCTGTAATACACGCTCCTTGCAGAGCGGAACATCGAAGAGATTGAGCGGCGCGCTGCTGACGGCGCGCCGCTCATCTCGCGAGTAACAACGGACCTCAAGACCGACCGGTTCTAAACGGGTAAGAACCGGTGATGCCATCTCGTTCGCTCGACGAAGCATATTTCGATCGCCTCTATGCCACGGCCGACGATCCGTGGAACTTCGCGACGAGTCCCTACGAACGCGACAAGTACGTAGCGACGCTCGCGGCGCTCGGTGCGAAGCGCTTCACGCGAGCTTTCGAGATCGGCTGTTCGATCGGCGTACTTACGGCCATGCTGGCACCGCGCTGCGACGGTCTGCTCTCGATCGACATCAGCGAACGCGCGATCGCCCTGGCGCGCGAGCGTTGCGGCGAGCAGGCCAACCTGCGCATCGAGAAGATGACGTTTCCAGGCGAGTTTCCCGCTGGAAACTTCGACCTCGTCGTGCTGTCGGAGGTCGGATACTATTGGTCGGACGGCGACCTGTCGCTCGCGAAAGACCGCATCGCGAAGCTCGGTGCGGGCGGTTTGCTGCAGCTCGTGCACTTCTTACCGAAAGTCGAAGAGTACGTGCGCGACGGCGATGCGGTGCACGCAGCGTTTATCGACGACCCGCGTTTCACGGCCGTGGGCGCGGCACGTCGCGAAAAGTACCGGATCGACGTGCTGCGCGTTGCAGACTAAACTTTTCTCATATATTCCCGCAGCCGAATCTGCGCTGAAACTCACCGCGATCGTTCCGGCGAGAAACGAGGAGGCAGCGATAGCAGCGTGCCTGCGCGCGTTTGCGGCGCAAAGAACCGTTTGCGGCGGACCGCTTGCCCCGAACGTCTTCGACGTCGTCGTGTACGCGAATTCGTGCTCCGACGCGACCGCTCAGGTCGCCGCTCGTTTCATTGCCGCGCATACCGGACTACGGGCCTACGTTGCCGTTGGCCCGCTGCCGCGCGGCGCCGCGCACGTCGGAACCGCCCGTAAGACCGTTATGGATTTCGCCGCGACGCGGTTCATCAAAGCGGGCGCGCCGCGCGGACTCGTCGCTTCGGTCGATGCCGATACGACCGTCGACCCGGACTGGGCCGCGCGCCTGCTCGAGGCCGCGCGGCGAGTCGACGCGGTCGCCGGTTACGTCTTCATCGACGCGCTCGAACTGGCACGGCTGCCTGCCGGCGTGCGGCGATTACATGCGCTCGAGTCAACCTTCCGCAGTCTTTGCGCGGAACTCGAAGCGGCCATCGACCCGCTGCCCGAAGATCTCCCACCGCGGCACGGCGACTTCGTCGGCGCGAACTTCGCCGTGGCCGCCGGCACGTACGTCGCCGCGGGCGGCATTCCGCCGCTTCCGCGCCTCGAAGATCGCGCGTTTTTGTTCGCGCTGCGTCGGATCGACGCGCGAGTCCGGTTCGCGCTCGACGTACGAGCGGCGACGTCCGGCCGTCGTACGCCGCGCGTCGCCGGCGGGTTCGGCACTGAACGAAGGGAGCTTTATCGGCGCGGGCTGCGTCGCGAGACGATCTTCGTCGAGCATCCCGCGCGACTCGAAGAGACCGCCTGTGCCCGCGCCGCCCTGCGCCGGCTTTGGAGCGGTACGGGCTGCCGTAGCGACGTCGCCCTCGCATGCCGGCTCTTCCGAACGCACGAACGCGACTTGTACGAATCCCTAGATACGTCGTTGCCGTTCGGTATCGCATACGAACGGATCGCGATGCGTGCGGCTCTCGCTCCCCGCTACGAAACGATTGCGGTCGAGGCGGCGATCGAGCGGCTGCGTGCGGCGATTCTGCGACGCACGGCGGACGTTGCGATACGCACGGTCGCTGCGTCCGGCGCCGGTTGACGCAGATACATTTCGAGGTCGCGAACGAGTTTGGCAAAGGGAAGCGGCTCGAGCAAGCCACGCGCGCCGACGCTGCGCACCGCAAGTTCGATCGTCGAGAGGGCCGCGCGTTCGACGACGGTGCGGACCATATCGACGACGTCGATTACCTCGACGCCGCGCGCGTCCGATGCATCGCCGTCGAACGCTTCCCACGCCGCGCGCCCGGCCTCGAGCCAACGCACAGCCGATTCGACGGCGATCCGCATATCGGCGATGCGTCCGAGTTGATATGCATCTTCGTGGCGCCCGCGCGAGTACACGTAATCGATAGTCTCGGCGAACAGGCGCTCGCAAACGCCGGTTTGCACCGCGGCGAAGCGTAGAGCGCCGCCGAAGAACCACGGTTGGCGCTCGTAGTCGTCCGGGCCGCCGATAAGGTCGCTCGTCTCGAGCCGCACACCGTCGAACGAAACGCGGAAACTTTGCGATGCGTGCATGCCCAGAGGCTGCCACGCGCCGGCGTCGATCGTCGCCGCAACGCGCTCCAATGGCACGAGGCACATCTGAACGCCGCCGCCGGCCCGTGCCGCAGTTACGACGGCCCGCGTAACCGCCCCCGCGCCCGAAGCCCACGTTTTCGAACCTTGCAGCACGTGCCGGTCGCCGGCGGATGCGATCGTTACGCCGTCGTCGTCTTGCGTGTTCCAGACCCCGAATAGACGGCCCGCATCGACATCGCGCTCGGCCGCCGCTCGCTGGGCGGGCGTGCCGTACCGTCCGACGAGTTGTCCGCCGTTGAGGTGCCCTTCGTAAATGCGGCCGAGACTCGCATCGCGGTAACCGACGGCACGCAAAGCGGCGATTTCGCGCGCGCGCCCCGCGAACGAAACGCCCCGCTCGCTGCTTTTTGCATACGCCAACAAGTTCGCTTCTATCGGATACGGCAGCGTTGCAGAATATCGCAAGGCCGTCGTCACGAGACGCTCCGCGCGCGCCGCTCGAGCACGCGGAAAAAGCGCTCTTTCGGCAGTAGCCACTTCTCCAGCAACTCCGGACCGATGAGAAACCCGTCCGGGTCGTCGTCGATCAGCCGGGTCGTTTGAGAAACGTGCTCCAAAATCGCTCTCCGCTTCATTGCCAATTCCTGCGCGCTCAAATCTACGTCGACCGTCGTGATGCGACGTTCCGCGGGCGCATTACCGTACGTACCTAATATCCCGAGCCAAACGGCGTACATGAGGACGGGCGGAGGATGGTCGACGAGGCGCAACGCGCGCGCGACCAGATGCGCCGTCGCGACATGGTCGGTATGCGGATCCCGCGACCACGGTGAAAAAATGACGGTGGGGCCGACTTCCCGCACCGCCTCGGCTATCGTCGTAACCAGGCGCATCGTCCCCGCTTCGGGCAGCGTGGCGACCGCGCCGTCCGGTGCACGCAGGAAGAGCGGCAACCGATCGATCCCAAGCGAGCGCAGCGCCATCACCGCCTCGCGTTCTCGTATGCGAGCGACCGTCGCCGGCGGAAACCGCTTCGACCGAATGTGGCTCGCGCTTCCGTCCGTTACGTATAGAGCGCGAACGTCGCACCCTTGCGAGGCGGCACGCGATAACGTTCCGCCGCAGCCGAGTACGTCGTCGTCGGGATGCGGCGAGATGACGAGGACGACCGAACCGCCCATACGATGTAGATCGAAGATGCTGCGTCGATTCCGAGCGGCTTCGCGTCGACCTTCCGCTACGTCCTTGAAAGCGACTGCGTTTCGGCATAAGGTAACGGCTCCACTCGTACCGGCGTCGACGTATAATCCGCGATCACGAACGCGTTACGTCCGCGGTCTTTCGCTTCGTATAACGCAAGGTCCGCGCAGCTGAAGAGCGCAACTTCGTCCACGTCACGGGCGTCGGCTACGAAGCCGACGCCGACCGATACCGTGATGTGGCCGCGCCCGTAACGCGCGTATGGAATGGCGGCATCTTCGATGCGTCCGAGGATACGCCGAGCTACGGCAACGGCGCCCTCGCGCGGCGTCTCGGGCAGGAGTACGACGAATTCTTCGCCGCCGTAGCGCGAGACGTGGTCCAACGGACGCGGCGCCGCGGCTTTGAGAACGGCAGCCACCCTGCGTAAACACTCGTCGCCTGCGGCATGGCCGTAAGCGTCGTTATAGCCTTTGAAGAAGTCGACGTCCACCATTAACAATCCAAGGCCGGACGAGTGGCGTTTTGCGTGGCGGATAACGAGCTGCATGTGTGCTTCGAGCGCGCGCCTGTTAAATAAGTGCGTCAACGTATCGACCATCGCCATGTCGGAAAGCCGTCGGTACAACCCGGTCACTTCGGCTAATAATACGGCGAGCACGACGCTCGCCGTTATGACCGTCTCGGCTTTGCCCGCGTACCACCCGTATGAATAGCGGCTGGGCGAGGTGGCGTTGAGCAGGCTATCCAGCGTCGCGGTAGACATGGCGACGACGA
>JALYUE010000048.1 GCA_030853925.1 Vulcanimicrobiota bacterium
ACAGGCGCTGCGCCCCGGCCGCGGCGAGACGCTCGTCGATGAAACGCGGAACGGACTGATAGGTCGACGCCCAATTCCGATTGCCGCAGCCGAATACCGCGTAGCGTACGCCGGAAAGCGAATTCGCCGTAACGCCGCTCTGCAGCCATTTATAAAAAGCGGCCGCGTTGTCGGGCGGCGCACCATTGTACGAAGCGCACACGATCAGCACCGCGCCGTCGGTTGGAAGCGCGCCCACGAAGTCGTCGAGCCACCCGACGCGGACCTCGAAGCCGAGCGCGCGCGACGTTTCGCCGACCTGCCGCGCGACTTCTTCGGCCGTGCCGAGGTTCGAGCCGAACAACACGAGCAACGGCGTGCCATGCCGCGGCCGCTCGGCGACGCTCGCCGCGACGCGGGAGACGCCGTTCGTCTGCACCGCCGCAGCGTCCGGCGCACGCACGGCGGCTGCAGCGACGGCCGTCGCGGACGCTTGCGCGAGAACGCGGGGGCGAGCTTTGATCTTCAACCCTTCGAGTTTGAGCGTGAGCGTTTCTTTGAGCCGCAGCGGATAGCGTTCGTGATCGATCAACTCGAAGCGCTGAAGCATCATACCGATGACGAGCGTCGCTTCTTGCAACGCGAACTGCCGGCCGATGCAGGCGCGTTGCCCGTTGCCGAACGGCTTGTACGCGTTGGGCGGTCGCGCGGCTTCAGCCTCGGGCGAAAAGTTCTCTGGGTCGAACAACTCCGCGCGCTCGCCCCACACCGACCGGTCGCGATGCAGCATGGGCAACAATACGAGAACCTGCGAGCGGTCCTTAAGCGGATAACGGCCGCCGATCACTTCGTCGCGATACGGCAAGAGACCGAAGGCCGGCGCGGTCGGCCACAAGCGCAGCGATTCTTTGAGAATTTGGCCGATGTAGGTTAGCGCGTTGACCTGCTTGAGCGTCGGTTTTTGCGAAGGATCCGTTCCGAGAACGCGATCCACTTCTTCGTACGCTCGCTTGAGGACGGCCGGGTTATTGAGAAGAAAGTAGACGGCGAACGCGAGCAGGCCGCTCGTCGTCTCGTGTCCGGCGATGAGAAACGTAATGATCTGGTAGCGGATGTTCGTATCGTCGAGCCGCTCGCCCGTTTTCTTGTCGACGCCGGAAAGCATGTAGTCGAGCAGGTCGCTCTTGGCTCCGTCGCCCGAGGCCGGTTCGTTTTTCCGGTCGCTGATGATGCGATCGACGATCGCGTTCATCGCCGCCGCGTCCGCCTGCAGTTTGAGCCGTTTGCGCTTGTTAAAGCGCTCTTCGAAGGGCAGCCCGCGCTCGCTCATCACGATGCCGAGCGCTTCGACCATCGCGATCACGAACGGATGGAATTGCTCGCGATAGAACGAGTTGAAGCGATAACCGAAACCGCAGATGCCGATCGTATCGAGCGTGAGCGCCGTCATGTCGCGGCCGACGTCGATCTCGTCCTCGGGATTGAGCCGCTGCCACTTCAACATCAGCTCTTCGGCGACGTCGAGCATGATCGGAAAGTAGCCTTGCATCGCCCTGCTGCCGAAATTCGGCAGCAGGATGTTGTGCGCTTTCGACCAGTTCGGCTCGCTCGTGTATGCGGTGAACAATCCGTCGCCCGAGATCGCGCGCACTTTGTGCAGCGCGCCCCGCACGGACTTGTCGAAACGTTTTTCATCGCACAGTTCGTCGACGAGCGAGAAGCCCGAGACGACGGTCAGCGGCTTGCCCATCATATTGAGCGCGAAGATCGGGCCCTGCTCGCGCGCCATCGCGATAAGACTCTGCACGGGCGCATTCCGGTCGAGGTCGAGAATATTACCGAGGATCGGTTTCTGCGGCGGATGCGGAATCGACGCGAACGCGGGCTGGGTCGCCATGTCGCAGAACTCCTTGCGCCGCGGCGGCTACCGCGCCTCAGTAAAGCAAAGAGGCGGGCCGGGGCGACTGCCGGTACGGTTCAGTAGTACGTTTCTGTAGCCCCTGCCGTTAGATCGGAACCACCGGCTCATGCGCGCGCTTTGTGCGACGAAGGACTCGCTTCGTGTTCGTTTCCACCCGCACCGCGTCGCTGGCGCTCTTATACTCGCGCTTGCATTGCTCGGCGGTCGCGGCGCGGCAGATGCGGAGAACGGATACTGGGAGCCGCCCGGCATCCACCCGAGCGACACGCCGCTCGCAACGGTCTTCGCCAAAGCGCGCGACTATGCCGGCGCTTCGACCGTCGACTACGCCGACCGTGTCGAACGCTACGCAGTCTCGGCGAACGGCATAACGTTCGACGCCGTGTCGACCGTGCACGGCGACGACTTCGCAGTCCGCGCGACGATCGACGGCGAAACGTACAGCTTCGGACGCTCGGGCGGAAACCATTGGCGTCAAACTCCGCGCGGACTCGTGCACCTCGTGCGAAGCGACGTCCAGGGCGACGACCTCGACCGCTGGCCGACCGCCGCGTTGCCGCTCTCGGCACGATGCATCGTCGCGGGCGAAACTCAAAGCCCGGCTGCGTGGGTGCTACTCGACCGGCGCGAAGGCGACATACCACACTGGTTCTACGTCGACGAACGAAGCGGCGCGATCGTACGAGAGATAACCCGCGAAGGCCGCCGCGTCGAAACGACGACGTTCGACGATGCGCGCGCGGTTAACGGCGTCACGCGGCCGTTTCATTGGCACGTGGACGGCCCGGGCGGCGCGCTCGACGTGCACGTCACCGCCGTCGAACCGCAGCGCGTCGAAGCCGCTGCCGCTGCGTTGCCCCACTCGGCAACGGATACGTTTCCACATCCGGTACGAGCTCAAAACGTCCCGAGCACGTTCGATCACGATCGTATCTTCGTGACGGCGAATGTGGAAGGCACGCCGTTGCGCCTACTGCTCGACACGGGAACTCCACAGATAGTTGTCGGCGAGGCTACGGCGCGAAAACTTCACAAGCGAGTCGTTCTCGGCCATACGACGCTACGTGACGTTGCCGTCGGCGATCTTGCCGCACGCTCGGTACCGGCGGGCGTCGTCGGAGAAAATTGGGTGCAAGGTATTCTCGGTTACGATTTCTTTGCCGGGCGCATCGTTCACATCGACTACGAACATGCGCGGGTAGAAACTCTACCGCGCGAAAGCTTCACTGCGCCAAGCGACGCCCGAACGCTCGAAAGTCCCTTCGACGAAGGCATGCCGGTCGTGCCGGCGCGCGTCGGCGACGTTGCGAGCACGCGTTTCGTGCTGGACACGGGTTCTGCGAGAATCGTGATCCTCGACGGAACGCTCCGTCGCGCGCATCGCGTTTTCGCCGATCTCGATGCGAGCGCGCTCGGCGGCGCGCGTACGATACGCTTTCTCGAAGGCCCGATCGACGTCGAGCGCGCCGCTTTGCGTTCGTTGATCCTAGGCGGTCAACGTTTTTCGACCGAGAGCGCCGACATGCAAACGCACACGACGCGCTTCGACGCGGAATTCCCGATCGACGGCATCATCGGAACGGATTTACTCAGCCACCTCGAGTGGTGGTTCGACGCGGACGGCGGTCGAACGTGGTTCCGTTGGCAACGCTGACCGCCCGACCGCGCGTTTACGCTTTAAGCACCATGCGATATCGCGCTTTGCCGCTCATCATGCGCTCGTACGCTTCCAGCGCGCCTTGCAACGGCGCAGTTTCGATCACGGCGCGAATGCCCGTCAGCACACAGAACTTCATCGTGTCTTCGGAGTCGGCCGACGTTCCCGACGGCCACGCCTTGACCGATTGACGGCCGCCGATCATGCCTGCAGTCTTTAATTCAAGCGGCTCCTGCGACGCACCGACGATCAGCAGCTGTCCATCGGTTCCAAGACCGGGCAGCGTCGCGGCCATCGCCTTGGCGGCGGTGGCCGTGGCGAGCACGACCTTCGCGCCGCCGAGCTTGCGCAGCGCCGAGCCCACATTGCCCGCTTCGCTATCGATATAATGACGAGCGCCCAGCTGTTTTGCAGTTTCCCCTTTTTCGGCACCGCGCGCGATCGCGACCGTCTCGAAGCCCATCTTGGCGGCGAACTGAACGCCGAGATGTCCGAGTCCGCCGATGCCGAGAATCGCAACGAGATCGCCCGGCCCCGCGGCGCTGCGGCGCAGAGAATTGAACGTCGTAACCCCGGCGCACATCAACGGCGCGGCTTCTTCGGCCGAGAGTTCCGAAGGGATGCGCGCGAGTGCGACTGCGGGCACGACGGCGTACTCCGCATACCCGCCGTCGTACGCCATGCCGGGTGTCTTGAGCCGGCGACACGTAATGAAATCACCGCGCATGCAGCGATCGCAGTAGCCACAATGTCCACCGTGCCAACCGACGCCGACGCGGTCCCCGCTTTGCCATCCGACGACGCCCTCTCCGAGCACGTCGATCGTGCCGGCAATTTCGTGCCCGGGAACGCGCGGAAACGTAATGCCGGGAAATACGTTGTGTACGGTAATCGAGTCGCTGTGACAGACCCCGCAAGCTTCGACGCGAACGCGCACCTCGCCGCGAGCGGGCTCGCGGACCTCGATTTCAGTGAGTTCGAGTCGTCCCGCATCGGCGGAGGGAACGCGAGCGGCATGCATTTTCATGCGGCACCTTTAGACCAAACGCCGGAGATGGCCCGCCTTCTCGCGCGGCAAACGGCTACTCGCGCTCGTCGAACCAAGCTTTGATTTCGGCCAGTTCCACGTTCGAGATCGAGTGCGCGTGATCGTAGCGGCGCGCCGTCAGCAGCGCGCCGCTCGAATCATGCAGGTACGCGTCCGTTTGTGCGACGAGCCCGGACGGAAT
>JALYUE010000058.1 GCA_030853925.1 Vulcanimicrobiota bacterium
GTATAGAAAGCCGGCGAGCGGGAAGCGACTCAGTGGCGGGCCGGCGTATCTATGGAGAAGGGCCGCAAAGGATCGACGCAAAGACGTCGAGTCGTCACTCGGGCCGTTCGTAGCGTGTATGAGTATAGCCTGCCGGCGAACGTGTTGGCTTGACGCCGTTTACAGTGCATGGATTTTCCGCGGTATGTTTGACAACGAACAGACGTCAAATCGAGGGGTGGTTAACTTTTTACGATGTCCACTGTTTCCAAGATGACTGCCGGCAACGCCACGTCCGGCAGCAAGCTCCGCACGATAAGCCATACGTTGGACGAGCAAATCGCCGAGCGATTGCGGTTTTTCGCCTTCAACCACCGTTTGAGCGAAAGTAGCGTTATCGAACACGCCTTGGCCGCATTTCTCGACAGCGCAGCCGAAGAAAAACTCGCCTGGACGTTGCGCGAAGCTGGGTACGGTCTGCGTCGCAAGACCGGCTAAGGCTCGTCTCCGGAGTCTGACGGCAGGGTTCTGCCGGGCTCGCTAGCGACCACCGGGTATGGCGAACATCGTACTCAACGGCCGCGAGCTCGCGCTCGAAAGCATCGAAGCGATCGCGCTGCATGGCGCTCGAGCGAGCGTTTCGGCCGAAGCGTTCGAAC
Source organism: Vulcanimicrobiota bacterium (assembly GCA_030853925.1). Taxonomy (GTDB): domain Bacteria; phylum Vulcanimicrobiota; class Vulcanimicrobiia; order Vulcanimicrobiales; family Vulcanimicrobiaceae; genus JALYUE01. Next base: position 639 of record JALYUE010000058.1, read on the forward strand.
GCGTCAAGGCAGCCCGGGCCTGCGTCGAGCGGCAATTCGCAAGCGGAGCAATTATCTACGGCGTCACGACCGGATTCGGCCGCATGGCGAACGTCGTGATCGCACGCGAAGATGTCGACGTTCTCCAGCAGAATCTCGTGCGCAGCCATTCTGCCGGCACGGGTAAGCCGCTACGCGACGAATTCGTGCGCGCGGCCGGCGTTTTGCGCGTCAGCTCGCTTGCGGCGGGGCACTCGGGCATCCGCTCGGAAACGTTGGAACTACTCATCGAGATTCTCAACCGCGGCGTTACGCCGATCGTACCAGCGCAAGGTTCCGTCGGCGCGAGCGGGGATCTCGCGCCGCTCGCTCACATGACGCTAACGCTGATCGGCGAAGGCGAAGCAACCTATCGTGGCGAGCGTATGCCGAGCGCCGATGCGCTCGCGCGAGCCGGGCTGCGGCCGCTGCGCTTGGCCGCCAAAGAAGGGCTCTCGCTCATCAACGGCACCGAGCTCATGACGGGCATCGCCGCGCTGAGTTTATTGCGCGCGGAACGTCTGTTGCAAGCCGCCGATATTATCGGCGCGCTTTCGATCGAAGCGTTCTTAGCGACGGACCACGTATTCGACCGGCGTATCAACGCACTGCGGCCGCATCCGGGCCAAGTGCGCGTCGCCGACCATCTGCGAGCGCTCGTTTCGGGTTCCGAAGTGATGCATTCGCATCGCGACTGCGGCCGCGTGCAAGACCCGTATTCGTTCCGCTGCATTCCCGTCGTGCACGGAGCGGCGCAAGACGCGGCGGCGCACGTACGCAGCGTTCTCGAAATCGAAGCGATCTCGGTGACCGACAATCCGCTCGTCTTTCCGGACGACGACGAATTCCTGACGGGCGGCAACTTTCACGGACAGCCCGTCGGCATCGTGTGCGACTTCCTCAAAGCGGTCATGGTCGAAGTCGCATCGATGAGCGAGCGGCGTTCGTATCTCTTACTCAACGGCGAAGAACGAGGGCTGCCGCTTTTTCTTTCGCGCCGCCCGGGGCTCGAGTCGGGCTTGATGATCGTGCAATACACTGCGGCTGCGCTGGTCAGCGAAAGTAAAGGCCTCGCGGCGCCGTCGTCAGTCGATTCGATTCCGACTTCGGCCGGGCAAGAGGATCACGTGTCGATGGGCACGATCGCCGCGCGCACGCTCGATGCGATTCTCGACAACGTCGAAGGCGCGCTCGCCTGCGAGTTATTGTGTGCGCTCGCCGCAACGGATTTTCGGCGGCCGCTGCGCAGCGGCGTGGGATCGCAAGCGGCGTACGACACCGCCCGCGAGCGCATCGCGCCGCTCGAGAACGATCGCGCGCAGCACGCCGATATCGAAAACGCACGCGCGCTCATCCGTAGCGGAGCGCTTGCGAACGCGACGGCGAGCGCGGGAGCCGAGCGATGACGCAATTGTTCGCGGCGGCGCTGCCGGCGTTTCTGGCGTCGATCGTCGAGTTCGTCGAGGCGCTCACGATCGTACTCGCCGTAGGCGCAACGCGCGGCTGGCGTTCGGCCATACTCGGAGCGCTTGGCGCGACGGTCGCACTGGCGCTCACCATCCTCGCATTCGGCCCCGCGCTCGGGCGCGTGCCGCTGTCGCTGCTCCAGCTCGTCGTCGGCGTACTGCTGCTCTTCTTCGGCATGCGCTGGTTGCGCAAAGCGGTGTTGCGCTACGCGGGCGTCATCGCACTGCACGACGAGGCGTCGATTTATGCGAAGCAAGTTCGCGCGCTGGCAAACGGGCCTGCATCGGGCTCGCGAATCGACGCGATGGGGTTCGCAACTGCGTTTCAAGCGGTGGCCCTTGAGGGTCTCGAGGTCGTATTCATCGTGATCGCACTCGGCACGACCGCGGGCGCGCTCGTGCCGGCGAGCATCGGCGCGGCCGCCGCGGGTCTTTTCGTTATCGTCGGCGGCGCGGCGCTGCACCGGCCACTGGCAAAGGTTCCCGAGAACAGTTTAAAATTCGTCGTCGGCATCATGCTCTCGGCGTTCGGAACCTTTTGGACGGGCGAAGGTCTGCACGCAGATTGGCCCGGCAACGACGTCGCGCTTCTCGGGCTAATCTCCGGATTCGTGATCGTGTCGGGCGTGGCGTATCTCGTTGCGCGACGCATGCGCCCTGCGCTCGCGAGCGAGCGGCCGTGAACGCATTACGCTCGCTAGTCGGCGAACTTGCCGGCCTTTTTGTCGAAGATCGCTGGTTCGCACTGGCCCTAGCGCTCTGGCTACTGGTGTTTGCGGGCGCTTCGCACGCCGGAGTAGCGACGCCGCTCGAACGCGGTTACGCATTGTTCGGAGGCCTAGCCGTCGTGCTGGTCGCCGGGGTCGCGCGCGGTGCGCGGCCGCCGCGTTGAGGCGTAGCGTTACAATCCAGCTAAGACGAGCGCGCCGAAGGCCGCGCTGTCGCTGACCGGCTCGGCGCCGCGCGCGAGATCGCGCGTCCGCGCGCCCGACGAGATAGCGCTTTGCACCGCATGTTCTATTCTTGCTGCCGAACGCTCGTCGCCGAGACTATAGCGGCACAACAGCGCCGCCGAAAGCACCGCGCCGATCGGATTCGCGATGCCTTGGCCCGCAATGTCCGGTGCGGAACCGCTAATCGGTTCGTAGAGACCGAAGCGCGTGCTACCGGCACCCGGCCGCCCGAGCGTAGCGCTCGGCAAATTTCCGAGGGATCCCGTCAACATTCCGGCTTGATCGCTCAAAATATCGCCGAACGTATTTTCCGTGAGAATAACGTCGAAACGTTGCGGGTCGCGCACGAGCTGCATGGCGGCGTTGTCGACGAGCAGATGATCGAGCGCGATGTCGGCAAATTCGGCCGCATGCAGGGCGACGACCACTCGCCGCCAGAGCCGCCCGCTTTCCAGTACGTTCTGCTTGTCGACCGAGGTAACGCGGCCGCGCCGCGTTCGCGCGAGCTCGAAGGCGACGCGCGCGACCCGTTCGATTTCCGGCGCGCGATAGACGAGCGTGTCGACCGCAGTTTCGACGCCGTCTTCCACGCGACAATACTTCGGCGACCCGAAGTACAATCCCGACGTCGTTTCGCGAACGACGAGCAGATCGAGTCCCAGCAAGAACTCCGGCCGTAAGCTCGATGCTTCCTCGAGTCCCGCGATCGTCTTGGCGGGACGCAGGTTCGCGAAGAGATCGAAGCGTTTGCGCAACTGCAGGATAGCGAACTCGGGACGTTTGCCGGGCGGGGCCGCATCGTACTTGGGATCGCCGACGGCGCCGAAGAGAATCGCATCGCTGCGCGCGCACAGCGAGTGTACGGCTTCGGGATAAGCGGTTCCATCGCGTTCGAGCGCGCTCGCACCGACGACGCCGCGCTCGCATTCGAGATCGGGGCGGACGCGTCGCAAAACGCGCTCGGCGACGTCCGTAACCTCGACGCCGATGCCGTCGCCCGGCAGCACTGCGATTAAGGGCACGCGTTAAATAAAACTGAAAGGAACGCGCGCCGCTTCGAGATATGCGGTGACGCCGAGCGGCGCACCCGCCTCGACCGATCGCTCGAGCACGGCGCCGAGCGCGGCGACGTCGGTCTGCGCGATCAGCAGCGCCGCCGACCATAGCGCGCCTCTTCTGCCGCCGGTCGGTACGCGCCGAGCGGACAGCGCCAGCGCCGCGCAATCGCGCCATACCTGTTGCGCGTGCTCTCGCGCGGGCGTGCCGCGCAACGCCGGCGGCCGCATCGAGCGATTCGCATGCTGCGTCACTCGAACGATATACGGTTCGCCGCCGGGCGGCGTATGCGGACCCGCGTAGAGATGGACCAAACATTCGCGCTTGGTGCCGAGCCGGGACAACGCACGCAACCACCGCGTATAGTGCTTACGCGCCGCTTCTTCCAAAGCGCCGCTATGCTCGAAAGTCGTCAAGAGGCGCATCGGCAGGACGGCGAAACCGGCTGCGATGCGTTCGACTGCGGTCTCGAGCAGTCTCGCTTCCGCGGCCAGCGACGACGCATCGCCGCGTTTGCGTTCCACTTGGCCGGCGTCGTATGCGCCGCGTTCCGTAAAAGAAATCAGTAGCGCCAGCCGTCCGAACCGAACGGCTTGGATGCGGCGACCCTCGATAACGAGCCGGCGTCCGGCGACGAGCGGCGCGCACACGGCGAGCAAGAGCACCGCGCGTCCGGCGGGGGCGACCCGCGGCTCGACTGTCGGAACGTTGCGCGTCGGGGTTCCCTGCGCCATCGATAACGTGCTTCACACATCGGCGGCGCGAGCCCTTCGGCTTACCGACGTTACGGCGTGCTACGCCTCGGCGTGCGTCTGACCGTTGCCGTTACCGTTGCTGCTCTGTGCGACGGCGGTCTTCCCGAATTCCGTGCGGTCGAGTAACGACAGATGCGTCATGAGCAGGCTGCGCAGTTCGCTCTTCGCTTTCTCGGCCGTTTCGACGGCGCGCTGATGCTCGCGGCGCGCTTCGATCACGCTGTCGCCGTACGATGCGATCTCTTTCTCGATCGACAAGCGGGCTTCGGCGCGGATTAAGTCGGCCTGCTTGTGAGCGCTGGCCTTAACTTCGTCGGCCGTGCGCTGCGCGAGCAGAAGCGTGTTTTGCAGCGACTCTTCCATCGCTTTGAAATGGCTGATGCGTTCGCGCAGGTCGCTCATATCGGCCTCGAGCGCCGCCCGCTGATGCGCCTCGTCTTCCAACGTTTCGATGATTTCGTCCAAGAATTGGTCGACGTCGGCCGGATCGTAACCGGTCATCTTCTTCTTGAACTGCTTGTGCTGAATGTCGACGATCGTAATTTTCGCCACGTCTTACGCCCTGTTATTCATGAAGTCGAAGGACGGGTCGGCCGCGAGCGTCTCGCGAATGCCTTCGGAGTTGACCGGCGTTCCGGGCGGAACGACCAGATACATGGCGTCGGCAAGTTTCTGAATTTTTCCGTCGAGCGTGTACGCAACGCCGCTCGTAAAGTCGACGACGCGCTGCAGCAAGCCGCGATCGACCCCCTGCAAATTGATGATCACGACCTGGCGCGAGCGCAGCGCGTCGGCGATCGTCGTAACGTCCGAGAATGCGCGCGGAGCGAAGACGCTGACCTGCCCGGTCGTGTTCGGCCGCTTCTCCCGCGCCGAAAAGGCGACCACGTTGCGTTTAGGCGGGGGAGCGCCTTCTTCGTACGCGTCGCCCGTTTCGTCATCGTCCTCGTGTAAGGAGAAAAACGAACCGATCTTGTGCAGAACGCTCGGTTTGCCGCCGCGCGGATCTTGGACGGATTCTTGATTCATCATGTTATCGCGCTCCAAAGATTGCTGTACCGATGCGAAGCATCGTAGAACCGCTGCCGATGGCTTCCCGCCAATCGCCCGACATGCCGATCGATAGCACTTCGCCGCCAACGTCCCGCAGCGTTCGGGCCGCCTGTTCGAAAGCTTGCGCGATCGCGGCGCGATCGCTCGTGTCGGGACCGATCGCCATCACGCCGTCGACGGCTAAGCCTTCGTCGTCGCGTAAACGCGTCGCAAGCGCGACCGCGTCCTGCGGTAGGACGCCGTAACGCTCGACGGGCGAGATGTTAACCTGCAGCAACGTACGTATCGGCTTACCGAGCGCTCGCGAAGCCTTCGCGACCGCACGGCCGGCTTCAAGCCGGTCGACGGACTGCACGACGTCGAAAGCCGCGACGATCGCTTTCGCCTTGTTCGTCTGGACGTGGCCGATGAAGTGTTTGCGGACCGGTAATCCCGCGTATTTTTGCCGGGCTTCCTGCTCGTAGTTCTCGCCCACGTCGCTCAAACCGCCTTCGATCGCCGCGAGCACCGCTTCGCGCGGTTGTTTCTTGGTTACGCCGACGAGCGTAATGTCACTCGGCAGCCGGCCCGCCTGACGCGCGGCAACGGCTATCAGCTCGCGCATACTCGCGATCCGCCCTGCAAGCGAATTCGGGGCGCCGCCGGATGCGGCTCCGACCTCGAGCTTCATGGGAGACTTATCTTCCGTTAACGCGGCGGACTTCCCTAGTCGCGATGAGTGGCGCACCCGGCGCAACGTCGGTGCGATGATTGCGACGTACGGCCATTACCACGAGCGTGACGCCGACGACGATCATCGGAAGCGCCAACAGCTGGCCGCCCGTGAAGGGTCCGACGGCGAGATCGGTTTGCCGCCACATCTCCGCGAGGGAGCGTGTGATGCCGTAGCACGTAAACCACGTCCACGCTACGACGCCGTCGGGCGGACGCCGCCGGTAGATCGCATACACGATGGGAAGAACGGCGATGTCGAGCAGCGCTTCGAAGATTTGCGACGGATAGCGATAGCCGTCGGCGCTCGGGAATTTCAGACACCACGGGCGATCGGGGACGCACAGGTTGCCGACCAGTTCGTCGTTGATGAAGTTGACGATGCGCGTCGATGCGAGACCGAGCGGCAGCAGCACGACGACTTCGTCCGCGAGCACGCTGAAGCGCAGCCACGGATGCTTGCGCACGAAGAAGACGATCGCGGCGATCACGCCGAGCAACCCGCCGAAGAACCCCATCCCCCCGTTCCAGACGGCGACGATGTTGACGAGGCTGCCCGGCATGTGGCCGAAGTATACGTCCGCGTCGTGTTTCGTAACGATGTCCGCAATCACGAAGAAAATCCGGCCGCCCAGCAGCACGCCGAGCAGCGCATAGAACAGAAAATCTAAGACGCCGTCCGTCGTCAACCCAAGACGCCTGCGACCGGCCGGCCGCGCCATCCATGCGCCCACGGCGAGAAAGCCGAAGAGATACGAAAGCCCGTACCAGCGAACGCTCAGCGGTCCGAGGTGAAGCGCCACCGGATCGAGGTTGGGATAGGTGAACCAGTGCTGCACGGGCACCTATGCGTGGAAAATCGCGCGACGGTCAGGCTCGCCGGATGCGAGCCCGAGCTTGGCTCCCGCGAATGAAACGAATCTTAACACATCATCACGACGACGTTTCGTTCGGGACCGCCGAAGCGTGCCCTCGCAGCCTACCCCCGCGGTTCGACGTTAGCGTTATATCGTATTGACCGCGTTGAGGCATGGTTCACCGGCTCGGCGCCTGCACGGCTCGAACGGGCGCAAGGCGGACCGGGGGCTTCTCCTTCGAAACCGTCGTAGAAATGTAGCGTGCCCCACCTCAACCTCGCGACGGCATTTTTGGCCGGCCTGTTGTCCTTCGTATCGCCGTGCGTGCTGCCGCTGGTGCCGAGCTATCTCTCGTTCCTAACCGGGACGAGCCTGGAAGATCTCAAGAGCGAGACGGCCGGTCCCGCGCGCTTGCACGTGATGCTGCACGCCCTTGCGTTTATCGCCGGCTTCACGCTCGTGTTCATCGCGATCGGGCTGTCGGCGAGTGCGATCGGCAGCATCTTCGCAAATAATAAGCGCGTCGTACAGATCGTCGGTGGTGCGATCATCATCGCGCTCGGTTTACAGATGATGGGAATCTTACGCGTCCCGGCGCTCATGATGGATAAACGCATTCACCTCGGGCCGCGCAAACCGTCGTATTGGATGTCGCTGCTGGTCGGGCTCGGGTTCGCGGCGGGCTGGTCGCCCTGTATCGGCCCGATCTTATCGGGGATCATCTATCTCGCGGCGCAAGAGAAATTGGCCCAAGCGACGTTCTTGCTGTTCGTCTATTCCATGGGTCTTGCCGTTCCGTTTCTGATCACCGCCGCGGCGATCACGCAGTCGCTGGGAGCGCTCGGACGCATCAAACGGTTTCTGCCGGCGATCGAGGCGACGTCGGGCGCGATTCTCGTTGGAACGGGCTTGATCGTCATCACCGATCAGTTTACGCGGATCGCCGGTTTCTTCTATCAATATGTGAAAGCGCCGAGCTTGTGATCGCTTCGACTTGGCGCTTGTGGCTCGCCGCAGCTGCGGCGCTCGTCCTCGATCAGTACACGAAGTATGCGGTCGTCGCAAACTTTGGACTCGGCGAAAGCCGGCTTGCGATCCCGCACCTGCTCTTCTGGACGTACGTGCAAAATCGGCGCGGCGCGTTCGGCCTCTTCGGGTCGTCGCCGATCTTACTCGTCGGCATGGCGCTCTGCGTGCTCGCGGTGTTCTTCTTTGCCTTCCGCGACACCGCGTCGCGCTCGGCGCTCGTGCAAGTCGCATTTGGAGCGATCGTCGGCGGCGCGATCGGCAACATCGTCGACCGCTTCCATTACGGATACGTGGTCGACTTCATCGACTTGCGCTGGTGGCCCGTCTTCAACGTGGCCGACTCGTGCATAACGACGGGCGTCGGGCTGCTGATCGTGACGTCGCTCCTGCACGACCGCCGGCGCGCGCGCGCGTCCTGAACGCGCACACCGTCACCGGCGCCGAGTCGGGCGCCCGCTGCGACGTCGCGCTCGCGCGGGTGACGGGCGCCTCCCGCAATGCCGTCGCACTCGCGATTCGGGCGGGCCACGTGCGCCTCAATGGTACGGTGCCGAAGCAAGCGACGCCGGTTGCCGAAGGCGACGTCTTAGAATTCGAAATCGCGCCGGTCGTGCCGCTCGGAGCGTTGCCCGAAGACGTGGCGCTCGACATCGTGTACGAAGACGACGCGCTGCTCGTGGTCAATAAGCCGGCCGGCATGGTGACGCATCCCGCGCACGGCGCGCGCAGCGGAACGCTCGTCAACGCACTGCTCGCCCACACGAGCGGCTTGCCAGGCGATCCGTTGCGCGCGGGACTCGTGCACCGCCTCGATCGCGACACGAGCGGTCTACTCGTCGTTGCCAAAACGGAAGCGGCGCTGCGCGCACTCGGCAAGGCCATGATGCGCCGCGCCATCGGGCGCACGTATCTCGGCCTCGTCAGCGGCACGCCCGAGCACCCCAAAGGCACGATCGACGGGGCACTCGGACGCGATCCGCATAACCGGCTGCGCTACGCCGTCGTAGCCGACGGAAAACCCGCCGTCACGCACTACGCGCTGCGCGAACGTTTCGGCAATGCGAGCGAACTCGAGTTCGAGCTCGAAACGGGGCGCACGCATCAAATTCGCGTCCATATGGCGACCTTCGGACACGCGCTGCTCAACGACCCGGTGTACGGGAAAATCGACCCGCGCGTCGATCTGCCGGGGCAGGCGCTTCATGCGTGGCGCTTGAGTTTTCCGCATCCGCTGACGAATGACAGGCTGGCTTTGGAAGCGGACGTTCCGCCCGATTACCTCACGGCGCGTGACGCGCTGCGCGGTGGATAACGGCGCTTCGATGCTAGAAGCGTATCAGGTTCGGTGCGAGCCCGCCCACGAGGTCTAAACAGGTGTGCGCTACGATGTTGGTTCGCAATTGTTTGCGCCAGATTGCGATGAGACCTAGGGCAATCCCAATGGTGACGATCGAGAGGACGTTGTTGAGGCCTTCGTATGCGTGCATCGCTGCGAACCACACACCTTGAGCTACGACTGCGAAGGGAAGACTTCTGAAACGAGCTGCAAGCTGCCTCATAAGATAAGCGCGATACACGAGTTCTTCGACGACCCCCGCCGTGATCGATAATGCAATCCACAGCGTGATCTCAAGTGGACCTGTCGGCAGTACTCGATCGATAGACGTCGCCGGATTCGCGCCGAGCAAATGCTGCACCAGCGCGTCGAGCCATAGAAGACCGAATGCCGCGATGACTCCCAACGTTAAGTCGGTGACGGCTGCGAGCGGCGCCTTCCAGCGGCCGGAAAAGGCAAACAGGTCGTCGCCGTGTTTCCGCACGCCCCGCCAAACAAAGTAGAGCAGGAACCATTCCCCGATCATCGTGGAGAGGTAAAGCGGAACGACGCTCTGGTGCGCACTCGGTGAGGTGCCATGAGCCAGTTGGAGTTGCGTGCTGACGCCGATGAACGTTATGACGAGGCAAACGGCAGAGAATGACACGAAGTGGCGGTTCGATGCGATCGGCTCGAGAGATGCTATGTCCGCGGCCTGCGGTGCCGAGGGACCGGCCCGCTTCTCAGCTTCGCGTCTATCGCGACGATCGAAGGGATGCATAGCAGTCTCATTTCTGCGTGCCGCAACATGTGGTCGCTGCGCATCAGCGTGAATCCCGCAGCGCCTTAGCGCGATGAAAATTTGTTCGCTGAGCTAGGCGCGGCTTCCACTAGCGTGAGGGCAACCCTAAACTCCGGATCCGTCGTTAGTCGCTCCAACTTAGCAACGCCGAACCAGCAATTGGCCTCGGCGTTCCACTGCATCGTGGGCGGCAAAGCGTTGTTGAAGTATTTGAGGGTGCAGGCGAAGGAGGACGTCCGCGTTTCCCCTTCAAGATCGCCCGGCCACGATGTGTTATCCGCGAATCGCGCCGCAAGACCGAGTCAAGATTAATACGCAAGCTCGCCATTACAACGCTTAGGGTTGCGCCGCCAGACTTAAGGGCGTTGCCAACGCTGGAATGTGGGCAGCTCGACGGTGGCCCGACGGCCCGGTGCTACGGTGACTCCGCTGCCCGCATTTGCCGCGGGTAACGGAGATTGAAATACCATGAATCATTCTTTCCGCTCGCTTTCCGCTTTGGTGCTCGTCGCTGCCGGCACCGTCAGTTTGACTTCCGTCGTCGCTTTGGCGCAAATGAAGCCTTAATCGGGTAAGACGCAATCCGTCGGTGCTGCATCCGCGGCTTTCCCACTCTACTGTCACGGCGGCGGACACATGAAGACCTAAATCCTGGACGATGCAGGCAACGTCCAAGTCGATACGACGTTCACCTGGGCCGCCGACGGCGC
>JALYUE010000072.1 GCA_030853925.1 Vulcanimicrobiota bacterium
GCCTCCAAGAGCATCGACTTCCCAACCCCGGGCGCGCCGAATACGCCGACGCGCGCTCCGCGTCCGATCGTGAGAAGGCCGTCGATCGCGCGCACGCCGGTCCAAAGCGGTTCGGTGACGGCACGCCGATCCGCGGCGGAGGGTGCGCCGCACTCGATCGTCACGCGTCTTCCTCGCAGCGCTTTTCCGCGGTCCAGCGCTTGACCGTAAGGATCGAACGCGCGCCCGAGCGCCGTCATCCCGAGCGGAAGCGAAAGCGCGGAAGCGTCGGCGCACACGCGATTGCCGACTGCCGCGCCGTCGATCGAGCCGTGCGGCGTGATCACTGCATGCGAAGCGTGCAGTGCCGTGAGCGTTCCGTACGCCACACCGGTCCTGGTCGTGATGGCAACGCCGTCGCCAAGCGCGGCCGCGGGAAGGCGCGCGAACAGCACGCCGCCCGCGCAGCCCGTAATCGTTCCCTGGGCGATCATGCTTCGAAGGAGCGCAGAACCGCCCCCAAATGAACTCCGAGCGACGCATCGATTTCTCCCGCGGCGCATGCAAGGATCGCGTCCCCGCGCCGCAGCGTCGAATCGCCGATCACGTGCAAATCGCTAGCGAGGATCGTTGGAGCGTCCGCGGGATGTACGCGAACGCTAACGAGCATTTCGGACGCGTATCGGGCGGTTGCGCGCTCGACGATCGCCGCAACGTCGCATGGCGCGAGTTGCAGTTCGCGCGCAAGCACGTCCGACGCGATATCGGCGATGAGCGTCTGCAGCGCGCCGTCGAGCGCTTCGCGCAACCTTGCTCGAAACAGGCGCACGTCCCGGGCTGCATGTTCGTACGATTCGTGCGCGCGTAGCGATTCCGACTGCGGCACTTCAGGTTCGTCGATTCGGTCGGGCGGTTTCGGCGCCGGCCGCAGAAGCGATTCGAGGCTAAGGAACGGTTCAGGCGTTTTCAATGAACTGCTCCGCATCGCCGACGAGCGGCGAGGTTTGGCGCTGCATGCGTTGCACGATCGCCGTGCGCTCGTGCTCGGGGTACATGTCGAGAACTGCCGCTGCGGTAGCGGCCGGCAACGCGCTGATTATTGCAGCGGCCGCGTGCGGCGGCTCCCCGAGTAGCGCGCCGCGCACTTGCGCGGGCCCAATGCCCGACACGGCAGCCGTCGTTCGAGCGATACTGACGCGCGCCGTAATGCTTTTCGCAAATTGCGCGAGCGGATCGGCCATCCAGCGAACGGCCACCAAAAGCGCGACGGCAATCGCAACCGTTGGGAGAAGCGGAACGATCGCCCCGTATGCCAGCCACCAGCCATCTTTCCTTTCGGATCGCGCGCGCGAGAACGGAATCGCCTGCACGGTAATGCTGTCGCCTCGCCGCGCATCCAAACCGGCGGCGCCAGAGGCGAGTGCGCGCACCTTATACAGATCGATCTGACGGCTCGCATCGACGAAGATCGCAACGGAAATGCGGGCGAGCCTTCCCGGTTGCGTCGAAGTCGACACGTCGCTGGTTTCGGTGCCGCGTTGCACTTGCGCTTGCGTTCGGTCGTATCGTTTACCCGCCGTGCTGTAGCGTTCGTTTTCAGTCGTCGACGTGACGGGCGGCGCCGTCAGCGGCGTTTGCCGGACGAACCGGCTTTGCTGCGAACGGTCGTCGAATTCGGTTCGTACGCGAACGATTGAAGCACCGGCGCCCAAAGACAAATCGAGCGCGCTCTGCAGCGAGGTCTGCAAGTCGTTTGCATCACTCGAACTATCGCCACCGCTGCCCAGCGCAACCCCTCGATCGTCGACGATCGTCACCCGCGCGCGGTCGAGTCCAGGAACGCTTGCCGCTACGAACGCGCGAATACCGGCCACCGCTTCGCGTGAAAGCCGCATGCCGGCGCGCGCCTTCACGCGCACGCTTGCACTCGCGTCGTAGGAACGTTCGTCGGCAAAGTAGCCCCGTTTCGCCGGGGCTACGATCACGCGCGCGTCTTCGATCCCGTCCATACCTCGCAGACCGAGTTCGATGTCGCCCGCCAGCCCGTCACGCGTTTGTGCGTCGACGACAGCCTGGGGCGTGAGCGCCCCGACCTTGCCCAGCAGTTCGCTCGAGCTTTGAATTTGCGCGTGTGGCACGCCGGCAAGCGAAAGGCGCAGCAGCAGTTCGTTGCGGTCTTTCTGAGCGACGATCACGTTGTCGGCGGTCGGCGTAAACGCGCTGTTCCAACCGGCGAGCTGTTCCTGCACTTCGTTTAGTTGATCCGGCTGCAGCGGATTTGCAAACAGCGCGACGCCTGACGTATGCGCGAACACTCCGGCAAGCACCATCACGAGAAGCAGCGCGGCGGCGAGTGTTCCCGCCACGATCCGAGCCGATCGCGGCAGCGCTTCCCAGCGCGCGAAGAGCACGGCGGCGTTCACGCGCTAGACCTGCATGTTCGTGATGGAGTTTATCGCCTGCGCCGCCCGCTGCGCGGCGGCGCTTGCGACGGAAAGCAGCACGTCGGCTCGCGCCCGAT
>JALYUE010000075.1 GCA_030853925.1 Vulcanimicrobiota bacterium
GTTCTCTCCGACGACCACATCTCCGATCAACACGGCCGTCGGCGCGACGAACGCGGACGCGGCGACTTGCGGCGTTTTGCCGCGATACTCGATAAACATAGATGCGAAGCTCCTGTAGCGTCGAGGGCTGCTCGTTATGGTAGCACTCTTGCGGCGAACTGGGCCGTCATTCGCGGGAATTTGCCCCACCTGGGTGAATCGAGTGCGGAATCATACCAGTTGAGAGGTTCCTCGTGAAGCATCTTCGCTTACCCGCGGCGCTTGCCGTCACTCTGTCTCTCGCTATGCCGCTCGCCGCGCCGCTGCCCGGCGGTGCCGAAGGCCCGATCCATATCGCGGTCATTACCGACTTGTCGGGGGTCTACTCGGCGCTTTCGGGTCGAGGCGCGGTCGAAGCGACGAAGATGGCGGTCGAGGACTTCGGCGGTAAGGTGCTCGGGCGCGACGTCGTCGTCGACGGCATCGATCATCGCAATAACGCTCCGGAAGCTGCGACCAAAGCTCGCGAGGCGTTCGATAACGGCGCCGAACTCGCGCTCGATATGACGAACTCCGCGACCGCTATTGCGGTTTCCGGCGTCGCAAAAGAGAAGCACAAGCTCGCGATCGTGACGGGCGGCGGGACGTCGGCGCTCACGGGCACCGATTGCGACAAGTATACGTATCACTACGCATACGATACCTACTCGCTCGCATCGTCGACCGGCTATAACATCGCGAAGTCCGGCGGCAAAAAATGGTATGGCATCGTACCGAATTACGCGTTCGGTCAGCAAATGCTCGCGGACTTCACCGCGGCGATCAAACCCGAAGGCGGCACCTTTATCCACGAGGACGTGATTCCGCTCGGAAACACAGACTTTTCATCGTACTTGCTGGCGGCGAAGAACGCGAAGCCCGACGTGCTCGGCATCCTCAACGCCGGCGCCGACACGGTCAACACGATGAAGGGCGTCAAGCAATTCGGGCTGGACAAGCAAATGAAGATCGCGGTCGGCCTGATGTTTCTGACCGACGTCGACGCGCTGCCGGACGTCTTTTCCGGCTCTCGTATCACCGACTCGTGGTACTGGGACGAGGACAAAACGGCGCGCGCGTGGGCCGACAAATACACGAAGCGGCTCGGCGGCGGTCTACGTCCGACGTCGATCCAAGCGGCGGATTACTCTGCGGCCACGCAATGGCTCGACGCCGTCAAAGCGGTCGGTTCCGTGGATGCCGACAAAGTGCAGAAGTATCTCGACGGACGCAAGTTCAACGATTTTTACGCGAGGAACGCCCAGTGGCGCGCCCGCGATCATCGGGTGACCCACGACATGTACGTGGTCGACGTGCTCAGCAAAGAACAGATCAAAGAACCCCACGCTTGGTATAAGATCGTGCAGACGATTCCGCCGAGCCGCGCGTTCCGTCCAGAATCGCAGTCGGTCTGCAAGAAGGACTGGTAAGCTCGAGCGCTCTTTGGAGGGACCGTGCCGCCACTTTCGCCCGACTACCTTGCGACTCAAGTTTTTAACGGTTTTGTAAACGGAGGATTCTACGCGCTGCTCGCGCTCGGGCTCTCCATCATCTTCGGCATGCTGCGTATCGTCAATTTCGCACACGGTGCGATGTATATGCTCGGCGCGTTCGTCGCGTACTACGGCGCGCAGCTCTTCCACTTACCGTTCTTCGCGGCGCTACTCGTGGCGCCGCTCGTCGTCGGGGCGTTCGGGCTGCTCATCGAAGTGACGCTGCTGCGCCGGCTCTACGAGCTCGATCCGCTCTATAATCTGCTGTTCACATTCGCGCTCGTGCTCGTTATCGAAGACGCGATGCGGCTCACGGCAGGCGCGCTCGGCTCGCCGTATGAAACGCCGGCGATCTTGGCCGGAGCGACCAATATCGGCATTGCCGAGTATCCGACCTACAAGCTGTTCGTCTTCGTCGTCTGCGTCGTGGTGTGCGCGAGCGTCTACTTTCTAGTAGAACGCTCGCCGCTCGGTGCGCGCATCCGCGCCGCCACGGAGAAGCCGGAACTGACCCGCGCGTTCGGCATCAACACGAGTCGGCTCGTGAGCGGAGTCTTCGCGTTCGGCGTGGCGCTCGCCGCGCTCGCGGGGGTCCTCAACGCTCCCAACACCAACGTGACGCCGACGATGGGCGACGCCATTATCATCAACACGTTTGCGATCGTCGTCATCGGCGGGCTCGGCTCGATCGTCGGTTCGGTTATCACCGGTTTCGCGCTCGGGCTGCTCGCGACGCTCGGTGCGGTGTTTTACCCGCCCATTTCCAACACGCTTATCTTCATCGTAATGGTGCTCGTCATTATGTTCCGGCCGGCCGGTCTGTTCGGCACGACGGAACGCGCCGCGTGAATCTGGCGCTCATCTCGGGCCGGCGCGGCGCGCTCGTTGGCGCGCTGCTGCTCGCGTTCGGTATCGTGCTGCCGCTCCTGCCCGGCGTGTATGTCGTCTTCGCGATCGACCTCGTGTGCTTCGCGCTCGTCGCGGTCGCTTTCGACATGCTGCTCGGTTTCACGGGCTTGCTGTCCTTTGGGCACGCCCTGTTTTGGGGCGGCGCGGGTTACGCCGCCACGATTGCGGTCGCGCACGGGGTGACGTCGTTTCCGCTCGCAGTGCTGCTCGGCGTCCTCTACGCTCTGATACTTTCAGCGCTCGTTGGAGCGATCGCCGTGCGGCGTAGCGGAATTTATTTCGCGATGATCACACTTGCGATCGGGGAGATTCAGTATTTCCTCGCGTTCCAACTCGTGGATTTCACGGGCGGCGAGAACGGTCTGAACGTGCCTACGCGCGGCAACCTGTTCGGCTTGTCGCTCGAAAATAATTTCGTGTATTATTATCTGGTACTGGCGATCGCCGCGCTCGGGACGGCGCTTGCGGTGCGCATCGTGACGTCGCCCTTCGGAGCGGTGCTTGCGGCGATGCGCGAGAACGAAAATCGGGCTAAGAGCATCGGTTACGATACGACGCGCTTCAAGCTCGGCGCGTTCGTCATGTCCGGCACGCTCGCGGGTCTCGCAGGCTCGCTGTTCGCGCTCGGCAATAAACTCTCGGGTTTAGACGGTGTCGATTGGCATACGTCCGGCGCCATCGTGATCATGACGATCCTCGGGGGCATCGGCACGATCTTCGGTCCGATCGTGGGAGCGGCGGTCTACCAATCGCTCGATTTCTTCGTCTCGAAAACGCCGATAGGCGATAAGACGAACATCGTCATGGGTCTCATCTTCGCCGTCGTCATCCTCGTCGCGCGGCGCGGTATCGTGGGCGAACTGCTCCATCGTCTGTTCGCCGGACGCCCGCGATTCGTCGAAGACGAAGAAGCTCCCGACCGCCTCGTCCCGGATGCGAGCGGCACCGCCGTTTAGCCTACGCGAGCGATACGGATTCACGTCGGCATCGACGCTGCTTCGGTGAGGCGTCGTATGTCGAACTTTTCCATTTGAAGCATGGCCGCCACAACTCGGCCGGATTTCTCGTCATCATCGTCGTTCAGTAAGTCGCCCAAGATGGATGGGACCATCTGCCAGGAGAGCCCGAATCTATCTTTGAGCCAGCCGCAGCGCTGCCGTTCGCCGCCTTCCGACAATTCCTCCCACAGTTCGTCGACTTCGTCTTGGGTCTCGCAATTCACGAAGAACGAGACGCAGATCGCGGCGTATGCCCGGTCGGGCGGTTACGTCGACTCGCTCTGCGTCAGGCCGACCACGCGTCCTTCCGGATCGCGGAACAACGCGATGATGGGACCGCCGGGAACTCGCTCGGGGCCCATCATCCGTTTGCCACCGCTCTTTTCAATCGCCTCGAGAGCGCGCGCGACGTCCGCGACGGCGACGTAAAACGTTATGTGGCCGTCGTATCCGTTCGGAGCGGCGCCGATTCCGCCCGCGACGCCGCCCCGGGCCGGTTCGATCAACGTGTAATCCGCAATACCGGCGCCCGGCATGCGCTCGCCGATCTGCCACCCGAACGCCGCGCTATAGAACGCTCGCAGCGCCGGTGCATCGTTGCCGACGATTTCGAAATACACGACCGGATCTGCCATATGGAATCCTCGCTAAACGCCAAGATGGGCGAGCAAGTCGCTTTCGCGTTCGATCACTTCGGCGTTGCTCATCGATTCGACGATCTTGCCGTGCACCATCAGATAATGGCGGTCCGCTACGCGCGTCGCGAAGCGCAAGTTCTGTTCGACCAAAAGAATCGTCACGCCGGATCGCTTGATTTCGAGTATGACGTTGCCGATCGCGTCCACGATGACGGGTGCGAGCCCCTCCGTCGGCTCGTCGAGCAAGATCAGGCGCGCGCCGCTGCGCAATACCCGTGCGATTGCGAGCATTTGCTGCTCGCCGCCCGAAAGCATCGTGCCCATCGCGCTGCCGCGTTCGCGCAGAATCGGAAACAGCTCGTAAATGCGGTCCAGCGGCCACGCTTGCGCGGCGCTCGTGACCGGCGGCAGCGTCAAATTTTCCGTAACGCTGAGCGACGCGTAGATGCCGCGCTCTTCGGGCACGAAACCGATACCGCGTCGCGCGATCTTGTCGGACGTCAAGCCGAGAATCGGCTTTCCCTCGAAGTCGATCTGACCCGTGCGCTTGCGCACGACGCCCATGATCGACTTGAGGGTCGTGCTCTTACCGGCGCCGTTGCGGCCGACGAGCGTCACGACTTCGCCTTTGCCCACATTCAAGTCGACGCCGCGCAAGACGTGGCTCTCGTCGTAAAAGGCGTTGAGGTCGCGCGTCTCAAGCATGCGCCGCGCTCCCGCCGAGATACGCGTCGATCACGCGCCGATCGGCTCGTACCTCGGCGTAGCTGCCTTCCACGAGAACCGTTCCGCGCTGCAACACGGTAATGCGATCGGAAAGGTCCGCGACGACGCTGAGATTGTGCTCGACGAGCACGATCGTACGGCCGGCTTTGATGCGGCCGATCAACTGCGAAATGCGTCCGACGTCTTCGGTGCCCATGCCCGCCGTCGGTTCGTCGAGCAAGAGAATTTGCGGATCTTGCGCCAGCGAGATGGCGAGTTCGAGCGCGCGCTTTCGCCCGTAGGAGAGTTGGGCCGCGAGCAAATCACGTTCGGCCGCGAGTCCGACGTCGGCGAGAAGTTCGAGGGCGCGTGCGTCGAGACGCCGCGTCGCGCGGCCGGAAAGCCAAAAGCGCCCCGGCAAATCAGTTTTCGCTTCGAGCGACACCTTGACGTTGTCGAGCACGCTGAGATGCGTGAAGATGCTGTTGATTTGGAAACTCCGCACGATGCCGAGGCGCGCGACGGCATGCGGTTCTAGTCCCGTAATGTCGCGCTCGCGCAAAGCGATCGAGCCCGACGTCGGAGTTACGAAACCCGAAAGTAAGTTGAAAAACGTCGTCTTGCCGGCACCGTTGGGGCCGATGATCGCGTGGATGGCCCCATCTTCGATCGCAAGCGAAACGTCGTCGATGGCCCGGTAGCCCGAAAACGACTTCGTGAGGCCGCGCGTTGCGAGAATCGTCGCCATCGCGGTTTCCTTCGTTCGTCAGGCCGCGCCGCCTTCGGCGCTCGCCGCCGTCGTTCGTTCGCGGCGATACGCGTCGATCCAAGTGCGGGTCGTGAGCAACCGTCCAGCGCGTCGCAGCGACGGCAGGCTGCCGCGCTGCGCCGCTTTGTAGAGCGCGGCACGCTCGCGCGAAGTCGCGAGCGCGGCGAGTGGACGCAATTCGTCGTCCGCGTGCGCCGCGGCGCGCATGCGGGTCAAGCTCGCCAGCATGCCGCGCGCGACGACGACTGCGAGCGGCCACGGGTCGCCGGAATCTGCACTCGCGAGCGCGCTCGAATACTCGGGAGCTTCGCGCGCGCCGATGATGAGCGAAGGATAGCCGAGGCGCCGTAACAGCAAGTTCGTCACGAGCCGCCCGACTCGGCCGTTCGCCGTCGTAAAAGGCTGGATGCGGCGAAACCGCTCGTGGTTCTCGGCAACCCAGAAGAGCGGCGCGGCGCTGGTTCCGGGTCCCGTCGAGATGCGATCGGCGAGTGCCGCGATCGCCTGTGGCACGCGCCATGCCGGCGGCGCGATCATGCCGTTCGGAAACGGCCGGCTCGTCGTCGTGCGCCAGGTGCCCGGCCGGTCCCCTAGACTGCGCCGCACCGTCAACGCGTGTAACTCGATGACTTCGTGCAACGCGAGCAACGGGCGGCGGCGTCCTGCCGGAGCCGCGCTTCGAACGAAGTTCGCGGCGGCGGTATAGTCGGCGGCCAGCACATACTCGTCGAGGCGCCGGGTTCCGGAAGTGAATCCGCGGTCGACGAGAGCGGCAAGCTCGTGTGCGAGCAAGGGTGCGCCGGCCAGTCGTATCGAGGCGCCAATCTCA
Source organism: Vulcanimicrobiota bacterium (assembly GCA_030853925.1). GTDB lineage: Bacteria > Vulcanimicrobiota > Vulcanimicrobiia > Vulcanimicrobiales > Vulcanimicrobiaceae > JALYUE01. Next base: position 6,360 of record JALYUE010000075.1, read on the forward strand.
TCCAGGAAGAGCGGGTCGGCGGTACGTCCCGAACTCCCAATCGGCCGCACATCGCCGCCCGCAGACATCGAATCCACGAGGACCCGCAGTCGCTCGAACCGTCGCGACGCATCCATATGTCCATTATACGCTAAATCGAGTTATCGTGGACACAAGCTTGTCGGCATGGGACGATGGGCGCCGAAGCAAGCGTCATGCAGTCGTACTTGGAGGCTCTTTCGCAGCGCGTCGTCGTGTTCGACGGCGCCATGGGCACCGAGCTGATGGACGCCGGGTTGACGGCGGACGATTTTGGCGGAGTGCGTTACCATGGCTGCAACGAAGCCCTCGTGCTCAGCCGCCCGAACCTCATCCGGCGCGTCCACGACGCATATCTCGCCGCGGGCGCCGACGTGCTCGAGACCGATTCGTTCATGGGTTCGCGGCTGAAGCTCGACGAGTACGGCCTCGGCGACCGGACGGCGGACGTCAATCGCACCGCGGCTCAGCTCGCCCGTGCCGCTTGCGACGCCGTCACGACGCCGTGCAAGCCCCGGTTCGTGGCAGGGTCGCTCGGACCGACCGGCATGCTGATCTCGTCGTCGGACCCAACGCTTTCCAAGATCACGTTCGACGAACTCGCGCAACTATATGGCGAACAGGCGCGGTATCTCGTCGAGGGCGGCGTCGATCTGCTGCTGATCGAGACGAGTCAAGATCTCCTCGAGATGAAAGCCTCGATCGCGGGCATCACGCGCGAGTTCGCGCGCGGCTTGCGGCGCGTTCCCATTCAGGCGCAAGCGACGCTCGACGTCAGCGGCCGCATGCTGCTCGGAACGGACATTCGCGCCGTCACTGCGACGCTCGACGCGCTGCCGATCGACGTCATCGGCCTCAATTGTTCGACCGGACCGACGCACATGCGCGACGCCGTCCGCTATCTCGTCGAGAATTCGCGCTGCTTCGTCGCGGTGATTCCCAATGCGGGTTTGCCGCTGATGGGCCCCAAGGGCGAGACGATCTATCCCGAATCGCCGGCGGAAATGGCGCGCGAATTGGGCGCGTTCGTCGACGATTTCGGCGTCAACGCCATCGGCGGATGCTGCGGCACGACGCCCGCGCACATCGAGCAATTCGTCGCCGCCGTAGCCGGCAAGCGCGGCCGGGCGCCCGAAGCGAAAGCGCTGCAATTTGCGGCTTCCTCGATGACGGCGACTGCACTCAAACAGGACGGCAGTCCGCTGCTCGTCGGCGAGCGCATCAACGCTCAAGGCTCGCGCCGCATCAAACGGCTGCTGCTCGAAGAAAATTACGACGACATCGTGCTGGTCGCGCGCGAACAAGTCGAAGGCGGCGCGCACGTCCTCGATCTGTGCACGGCGCTGACCGAACGCGTCGACGAAGACGTGCAGATGGCGACGATCGTCAAACGGCTCGCGCAGTCGGTGGAGACGCCGCTGATGATCGATTCGACCGAAGCAAAAGTGATCGAAGCGGCTCTGAAGACCTATGCGGGTCGCGCCATCGTCAACTCGGTGAATCTGGAAAACGGCCGAGTCAAGATCGATACGGTTCTCCCGCTCGTCAAAGAGAGCGGCGCCGCCGTCGTCGCGCTGACGATCGACGAAGCGGGCATGGCGAAGACCGCCGACCGCAAACTCGAAGTGGCGCAGCGCATCTACGACATCGTCGTCACGGAATATGGAATTCCGCCGGGCGCCCTGATCTTCGACGCGTTGACCTTTACGCTCGCGACGGGCGACCCGGAATTTTTTTCCTCCGCGGTCGAAACGATCGAAGGCATCCGGCTCATCAAGGAGCGTTTACCGGACGTCTTGACGTCGCTCGGCGTCTCGAACGTCTCGTTCGGGCTCAAGCCCGCGGCTCGCGCCGCGCTCAACTCGGTCATGCTGCATCACTGCGTTAATGCGGGGCTCGACATGGCGCTCGTTCACGCGAAAGAGATTCAGCCGTACGGCGAAATCGACGCGGCCGAACGCGAGCTTTGCGACGACCTCGTCCTAAATCGCCGCCCCGATGCCCTGCAGCTGCTGATCGAGCATTTCGAGCAGACGGGTTCCGCGCAAACGCGGGAAGCGAGCGCGCTCGACGACGACGCCGGCGCGACCGCGGAGGTGAGAACTCACAACGCCATCCTGCGCCGTCGCAAGGATGGGATCGAGGCGAAGGTGGACGAGGTGCTCGCGCGCCGCGATCCCGTCGACGTACTTAACAACGTGCTGCTTCCGGCGATGAAAGAGGTCGGCGACAAGTTCGGTTCGGGTGAATTGATCTTACCTTTCGTGCTTCAATCGGCCGAAGTAATGAAGAAGGCGGTCGCTCATCTCGAGCAGTTTCTCGAAAAGAAAGAGGGCGTCACGAAGGGCAAGGTCGTGCTCGCGACCGTCTTCGGCGACGTGCACGATATCGGTAAGAACCTAGTTAACACCATTTTGACGAACAACGGCTACACGGTGTTCGATCTCGGGAAACAGGTTCCGATGAACGCGATTCTCGAGAAGGCGGTCGAAGTCGACGCCGATGCGATCGGGCTTTCCGCGCTGCTCGTTTCGACGTCGAAGCAGATGCCGGTGTGCGTCGCGGAACAAGATTCGCGCAGTTTGACGTTTCCGATTTTGATCGGCGGCGCGGCGATCAACCGCGATTTCGGGCGACGCATCGGATTTCTCGACGAGGGCGCGCGCTACTTCGAACCGGGCGTGTATTATGCGAAGGACGCGTTCGAAGGTCTCGAAATCATGGACTTCCTCACGTCGGATGCGGCGCGGCGCGACGGCTTCACCCTGAAAATCCGCGAGGACGCCGAACGCTCGCGGAAGGCTGCGTCGACGGCTCCAGTTCGCGTGTCGGCGAACGGGCGTACCGCGCGCGAGCATTTGACGCGCGTCGCCCCGCCGCGAGCGCCGTTTTTTGGCGCGCGTACGATCGAGCACGTCGAGCCGAAAGAGCTGTGGCCGTTCTTCGATCTGCGCAGTCTCTACCGGCTCTCGTGGGGCGGCGCGAGCGCGAAAGGTGAAATGTGGGAGCGGCTGGTGCGCGACGAGTTCGACCCGCGCCTGAAGCGGTATGAGGCGCTCGCCGAGCGCGAGCCGCTCATCTCGCCACGCGTCGCATACGGATTTTTCCCGGCGGCAGGCTCCGGCGAGGACGTCGTCGTCTACGATCCCGCGGACGCCTCGCGCGAGATCGGCCG
>JALYUE010000080.1 GCA_030853925.1 Vulcanimicrobiota bacterium
GCGCCGTATCAGCGCCGACTTGACGCTGAACGATCCCGCCCATTTGCAGATCGCAGGCGGACCGATCAATCCGGACGTTTCGGGCGCCGAATTCTACGATACCACGCTCGACATCGCTCCATCGCCGCGCGCGGCAGGCCAGATCTGGGTGGGCACGGACGACGGTCTCGTGCAACTCACGCGCGACGGCGGCCGGCACTGGAAGAACGTTTCCGTCGCGGACGTCGCGCCGTACGGGCGCGTGGAAACCGTCGAACCTTCGCACGTATTCGCAGGCCGCGCTTACGTCGCGATCGACCGGCATCTCTCGGGAGACTTCGCGCCCTACCTCTTCGTCACGCAAGATTATGGCAAACACTGGCGGTCGCTTCGCGCGAATCTGCCGAACGGTGAGCCGGCGCACGTCATTCGGGAAGATCGACGCAATCCGAGCGTACTCTACGCCGGCTTCGAACAAGGCGTCCGGATCAGCTTTGACGGCGGGACTTCGTGGAGCGGTTTGCGGCTCGACATGCCGCCCGTCGCCGTTCACGACCTGCGCGTCCAGCCGCGTGCGAACGATCTGGTTCTAGCGACGCACGGCCGCGGCTTCTACATTCTCGACGACCTGACGCCGCTGCAGCAATGGAGCTACGCGCTCGCGCGCACGCAGCCGACGCTCTTCACGCCGCGACGCGCCTACCGTTTCGCCGCCGGCTACGATTACGGCGTACAAGCGGATGCATGCTGCGTCGCGCCCGGTGAGGCCGTCGGTAAAAATCCGCCGGCCGGTGCGATACTCTCGTATTATTTAACGCACGCATCGCGCGCGCGCCCCGTCATCGAACTCAAAGACGCGGGCGGGCACATCGTTCGGCGCATGCTCGGCACGGGCTCCGCCGGGATCAACCGCATCGTTTGGAACCTTACCGAAGACGCACCGGAACCGTGGCTTGCCGCGCGCTCGTGGAACCGCGGTCCGAGCAGCGGTCCGGAAGTCGTTCCGGGCCTTTTCACCGTTTCGTTGTTGGCGGACCGCGCCCCATCGCAACGCGCTTCCATCGCCGTGCTGCCGGACCCCCGCTCGCATTGGACGCGCGCCGAGATGACCGAACGACGCGATTTTCTACGCGCGCTGTACGGTGAGATGTCGTACGTCGACAGGACGCTCAACGCGTTAGATGCGCTCGGCCTGCGACTCGCCGCGCACCGCGACGCCGCACTCGAACGACGCAGGAAACGCGCTTATGCACGCTTCACTTCCGGCCCGGTGAACAGCGAGGATCAGCTTTTATTCGCAGATGGTCTGCGCGAACGTTTACAAACGTTACTGACGGACGTGTCGTTATCGCAAAGCCCGCCGTCGGGTGCGCACCGAACGGAAGCCGCCCACATTCGCGCGCTTTTTCTTGCAGCGCGCCACGCGTACGAACGCGATACGGCCCTGCTCGCCGCCACGCGCGCAGCGCCGCGATGAGCTACGACGCAATCGTGATCGGGGCCGGCCACAACGGCCTGACCGCCGCAGCGTACCTCGCGCGTGCCGGTCTCAAGACGCTCGTGCTCGAGCGACGCGAACTCGTCGGCGGCGCGGCCGTGAGCGAAACACCGTGGCCCGGTTGGACGGTGTCGACCGCTTCGTACGTGTGCAGCATGCTGCATCCGCAGATCATCGCCGAACTCGACCTGGCGGCGCACGGCTACTCGGCGTACCGCAAAGACCCTTCGTCGTTTACACCGTTGCCCGATGGACGTTCATTACTCGTGTCGAGCGACGTCGCCGCGACCGAGTCGGAAATCGCTTCGTTCTCGCGGCGCGACGTCGCGGGCTACCGCGCCTACTCGCGAGAAGCCGAGCGTATCGGCGACGCCGTGTTCGCGACCTACCTCGACGGTGCGCCGTCACTCGCGCATTTCGATGCAGCCACGCGCGCCGTTTTCGACGGATCCGTTGCCGACTTCGCGGAGCGGTACGTCGAAACGCCCGTGCTGCAGGCAATGATCGCAAGCGACGGCATCACCGGAACGAATCGCGGTCCGCGCGATGCCGGGACGGGCTACGTGATGGCGCACCATCTCTCGGGTCACGCGTTCGACTCGAGCGGCGTATGGGGCTTCGTGCGCGGCGGCATGGGCGCGATCTCGCGCGCCATCGAGGGCGCCGCACGCCTTGCCGGAGTCGAAATTCGCACGAATGCGACGGTAACGAAAATCGTGGTAGCGAACCGGCGTGCGAGCGGCGTCGTCTTGTCCGACGGCACGCAGATCGACGCGCGGTTCGTGCTGTCGAACGCCGGCCCGAAGACGACGTATTTGAGTCTTCTGGACGCCGAGCACGTCGACGCGGCGCTGCGCGCGAAGCTCGCCGGCTGGCAGACCAACGGTCCCGCGCTCAAACTCAACCTCGCGCTCGGCGAGCTGCCGCAGTTCACCGCACGGCCGGCGCGCGGCATCGCACCGCACCATCGCGCGACGATCCACGTCGCACCGAATATCGACTTCATGCAATCGGCGTATGAAGATGCGCAACGCGACGGCGCATCGCGCGCGCCGTTCTTGGAGTGTTACATGCAGACACCGACGGAGCCGGAGATGGTCCCGCCCGGTAAACACGTGCTTTCGGTTTTCGCGCAATATTTTCCGTACGACCGCGCGGATGGTCCGTGGACCGCCGGCAAGCGCGCGGACGCCGCCGCTACGATCGTCGACTTACTCGCCGATTACGCGCCCAACGTTCCGAGCGCCATCGAAGCGCAACAGCTTCTCGCGCCGCCGGATCTCGAAGAGCGCTTCGGGCTCGAAGGAGGTCACATCTTTCACGGCGAGCTCGTGCCCGGCCAAATCTTCAACGACCGGTTCGCCGTGCGCGGTCCGCTTGCGGGACTCTATCTATGCGGTTCGGGAACGCATCCCGGCGGCTGCGTGAGCGGCGCCCCGGGCAAACGCGCCGCGGCCGCCGCGCTTGCCGACGTCCGAGCAGTTGCAGGCGCGCCTCGTTCCGTCTAAAAGCCTACGGTATGAAAGTATCCCACCTCACACTTGTATGCGCCGCAGCCTTCGCGCTCGCATCGCCTGCCTTTGCAGCCGATCCACCGCCGAAATCCGATGCGATGAAATCCGATTCCGTCGAAGCCGGACACATGTATCAATTCGCCGCGCAGAACGGTTCCGGCGAAACCGGCACCGTGTCGCTCAAAGCCGCGGGCGCCGACTCGACCGTCGTCACCGTCGCGCTCAAAGGCGCGCCCGCCGACCCGCAGCCCGCGCACATTCATCTCGGCACCTGTGCGAAACTCGATCCGAAGCCTGCGTTTCCGCTGACGCCCGTCGTCAACGGTGCGTCGACGACGACCGTCAACGTTCCGCTCGCCAAGCTTACGACCGGCGGCTATGCGGTCAACGTGCACAAGTCCGCCGCCGAAGCGGCCACGTACGTCTCGTGCGCTTCGCTGTTGATGACGCGCGATCCGATGAAGATGGCAAGCCCGTCGCCCTCTCCGTAACGCGGGACACGGGTCCGTCGCGTTTCGGCGAACCGGAAGAAGCCGATCTTCCGAGCGACATCGCGGCCGAATACGCGAAGCAGCGCGCGAAGATCGGGTTTGTTCCCAACGTGTTTCGCGCGTACGCAAAACGACCCGAGCATTATCGCGCCTTCATGCAGTATCACGACGTACTCATGAAGGCGCCGGGCGGCTTATCGCGCGCCGAACGCGAGGCGATCGTCGTCGCCGTCTCGGCGGAGAACCGCTGTCAGTATTGCGTCACCGCGCACGGCGCGGCGCTCCGCATCGTCGGCAAAGAAGCGGTCGTCGCCGAGCAGATCGCAATTAACTGGCGTACCGCCGATCTTACGCCGCGTTGGCGGGCGATGCTCGCCTTCGCGTCGCGCGTCAACGAACCGGGTTTCAGCGCGAGCGAAGCCGAGATCGAAGCGCTCCGGACGGCCGGCTTCGGTGACGACGATGTCTGGGACATCGCGGCGATCGCTGCATTTTTCGGCTTTTCGAACCGCATGGCCGGCGCGCTCGATATGCGCCCGAATCCCGAGTTTTACGCGATGGGACGCTAAATGGCGAATCCGCTAAGCGGCGAGTATGGTTTCGTCCGAGAGCAACTCATCGCGTAAACGGCGCTTGGCGCGCGAGATATACGTTTTGACGGTGCCGATCGGAATGTCGAGTTCGACCGCGATTTCGCGATACCGTAATCCGCGCCCGTAATACAACTCGAGAACGTCGCGGTATTTCGGCGAGAGCGCGCCGAGCGCCGTGCGAACGCGCAACGCCTCGTCGTTACGCAATGCCAAATCCTCGGGCCCCGGTTCGACGGCTAGGACTTCGCCTTTCGCGGCGAGGGCAGTCGCCCGCCGGCGCCGCCGGATGGCATCGAGCGAAGCGTTGCGCGCGATGACGAAAAGCCAACGCGAGAACGGACGATCCGCATGGAACTCGGGAAGCCGCCGATAGGCTCGCAGAAAGGCGTCCTGGGCGATATCCTTCGCCTCGTCGGCGTCGTGCGTCATCCGATACGCGAGCCGGACGACGGGCGCCCGGTAGCGGCCCACCAGTTCCCCAAACGCATCGCCCGAGCCCGCGCGCGCAGCTTGCACGAGTGCCGTGTCGTGCGTCCGGGCGCCGCCCAAATTATCCATCGCTCATCGCTATCAAAACCTCGTTTTTGGTCCACCAAGGCCCAAAAGCTTTACTTGGTGAACTATTTACTTTATAACACCAATAGTATGGATGGTCAATATAATGCCGTGCCTCTCTGGGGAATAGCCAAGACGTGAAGGCAGCGCCAAAGACGAGTCGCGGTGCGGAGGCGTGGGAGCTGATGTACGAGCTGTTCAAAGCGTCCAAACCGCACTTGGAAAAGGTCGCGAGCCGGTTCGATATGACTCCCCAGCAGCTGCTGGCGTTCCGCCAGTTATCGAATGCCCGACCACTGGCTATGAGCGAACTCGCCGGGATGCTCGGTTGCGACGCCTCGAACGTCACGTCGCTCGTGGACAAGTTTGAGTCTCGCGGCTTCGTCGAACGTCGCAGTACCGGCCGCGATCGCCGCGTCAAGGCACTCGTGTTGACGGCCACGGGCAGCGAACTGCGCGACCGGATCGAAATCGACATGCAAACGCCGCCGCCGGCCATCGCCGCCCTAGAAACGGCCGATCAGGAAGCGCTTTGCGTGCTCCTGCGCCGCGCGCTCGCCTCGCTCGAGTAAGGCCCGGCGAAACGGGGCTAAGGCGTGGCGAGAATCTCGGCATAGCGTGCCGCGTCGATATTGCCGCCGCTGAGGGTGATGCCGACCCGTCGTCCGGGCGCGACGATCGCGCCTGCGAGTAGCGCCGCAAGCGCCGCCGCGCCGCTCGGCTCGAGCACGAGCTTGAGGCGCTCGAACGCGAAGCGCATCGCCGCGCGAAGATCGTCGTCGCTGACCGTCAGGATACCGGCGCACAGCCGCTTGACGATGGGAAAAGTCAGTTCGCCGGGCGAGGTCGTCATCTGGCCGTCCGCGATAGTATCGGGCACCGCTATTTCGACGCGCTCGCCGCGTACGAACGATTGCGCGAAGTCGTCGCCGGCCTCGGGCTCGACCCCATAGATTTCGACGTGCGGCCGCTTGGCGACCGCAGCCACGGCGCTTCCGGCGAGCAATCCCCCGCCGCCCGTGCACACGAGCAGCACGTCGATGTCCGGAACGTCCTCGAGCAGCTCCAAGACCGCCGTGCCCTGGCCCGCGATGATGGCCGGATCGTCGTACGGCGGCACGATCGTCGCGCCGCGTTCGGCTGCGATCTCCGCGGCGATGGCGCCGCGATTCATGGTATGCCGATCGTACAAGACGACTTGCGCTCCATAGTCGCGCGTCGCCGCGACCTTCGAGCGTGGCGCGTCGCTCGGCATGACGATCGTCGCCGCTACATCTAGGAGTCGCGCCGCGAGCGCCACGCCTTGCGCGTGATTACCGCTCGAGAAAGCGACGACGCCGCGCGCCCGCTCGGTGGCCGATAGTTGGGCGATGCGGTTAAACGCGCCGCGAAACTTGAAAGCGCCCATACGCTGCAGGTTTTCGCACTTGAGAAACGCCCGCGCGCCCGTGCGTGCGTCGAGCGTGCGCGACGTCACGACGGGCGTACGATGCGCGACGCCGCGTAACCGTTCCGCGGCCGCGAGCACGTCCTCGAAGGTGACGCCGCACGCGGACTCGGGCAACGCTACTGCGCGCCGAGCGGCCGCACGTGGAAGTTTGCGATCTTACCGTCGGCGTCGAGCATCATATCTTCGCTCAAATTGCCTTTGTCGAACTCCGCGAGGAAATGGTGGAAGCCCGGCTGCGCGTCTTTGGGCGTGTCCTCTTTCGTGCGCTTGAAATTACCCTGCCGATTGACGAAGTCGGACAACTGCCCGACTTTCGCACGATTCGAAAGCTGCACGCGGGTCAACGCGTTGAATTCGCCGAGTACCGGACTCATGTTGTTGCTCGCAATCGCTTTCGTCACGCGATCTGCGCGCTTCTCAAAGCCGTTCTCGTGAAAGAAAATGAGCCTGATCGCGAGCGCGATCGCGACGATCGCCACGATGGCGATCAGCGCACGCGGGCGCGACGCTGCTGCGGCGGGAGTTTTGACGGGCCGTGCCTGCTGCATCATCCAACAACCTCCATCGAACGGCCATCCTCTGCAAACGATTCGAAGCGCAAACTCGCGTTCCACTCTTGCGCGAGCCGCAGACTCCAATCGCTCTCGAACAGCGCGACCAGTCTACCCGCACCATCCTCGACGAGTTTCGCGTTCGACGGCCACGTCGCGGACTGCGCCGCCGCCGCGTCGCCCGCAACCCGGCGCGCGAGCGAGTAGGGTAAGCGAAAAAACTCGGTCTTCACGTTGTATTCGCTCTGCAGGCGATATTTCGCCACTTCGAATTGCAACTCACCTACGGCCGCAAAAATCGGCTCGCTCTTGTTTTGCCCCGCCGCGTAAAAGACTTGAATCGCACCCTCTTCGGCCAGCTGCGCGATGCCCTTCTGAAACGATTTGTAGGAGCCGGTATCGGCGTTGCGGACGCTCGCGAAATGCTCCGGGGCGAACGACGGAATGCGATCGTACGCGAGGTCGGCTCCGGTGCATAGCGTATCGCCGATCGCAAAAGTTCCGGGATTCGCGAGTCCGACGACGTCGCCCGCGTACGCTTCGTCGACGACTTCTCGCTCGCTTGCAAAGAGTTTCATGGCCCGCGTGACGCGCAGATCTTTGCCCGTCCGCACGTTATGCACCGTCATGTCGCGTTCGAATTTTCCGCTGCAGACCCGTAAGAACGCGACGCGGTCGCGGTGCCGCGGATCCATGTTCGCTTGAATTTTGAAGACGAAACCCGAAAACTGTTCGGAATCCGGGGCAACGGCTTGCGGTTCGAGCGTTCCCGCTCGCACGGCTAAACGCGCGCGCGGCGCGGGCGCCATGTCGAGAAAGCCGTCGAGAAATAATGCGACGCCGAAATTGGTTACCGCGCTTCCGAAAAACACCGGCGTCACGTCGCCGGCAAGGAGCGAATCGCGCTCGAAACCGGAGCCCGCGCCTTCGAGCAGCTCGAGACCGTCGCGAAATTCGGCGTACGTTCCCTGGTCGGTCAGTGCCGCAAACTGCGGGTCGTCGACGTCGGTGACGCGCACGGGCGCGCGCTTCGCGCCGTGCTGCGTGCGTTCGAAGAGATGCACGTCGTGCGAGCGCCGATCGTACACGCCGCGGAACGTCGGACCGCTGCCGATCGGCCAGTTGATCGGATACGTTCCGATGCCGAGCACTTTTTCGAGTTCGTCGAGCAGCTCGAGCGGGTCGCGGCTCGGGCGATCCATCTTATTAATGAACGTGAAGAGCGGTATGCGCCGCGCGCGGCAGATCGCGAAGAGCTTTTTGGTTTGCGGTTCGACGCCTTTGGCGGCGTCGATCAGCATCACCGCGCTGTCGGCTGCGAGCAGCGTGCGATACGTATCTTCGCCGAAATCTTGGTGGCCCGGGGTGTCGAGCAGATTGAGCGTATGGCCTTTATACGGAAACTGCAGGACGGTCGACGTGATCGAAATCCCGCGCTCGCGCTCGAGTTCCATCCAGTCGGAGGTCGTCTGACGGGCGCGACGGCGCGCGGACACTTGTCCCGCCGTCGTAATGGCGCCGCCGTAGAGCAGCAATTTCTCCGTAAGCGTCGTCTTGCCGGCGTCCGGATGCGAGATAATCGCAAAGGTTCGCCGCTTCTCGACCGCTACGGAGAGCACAGAGGCCACGTGATCTATCATTGACCGGAATGTTTCCCCGTGCGGGACGCTTTGGCCCCGGGCGACGGCAAGGAGAGCGTAAACGCCGTGCGCAGCGCGTAAATCCGGAGGTCGCGGCGGTTGAGGCCGACTTGCCGGTCGAGCACGAGGCGTCCCGCCGAAAGATAGAGCCGGGCCGGCGGCGGAACGATCAACCGGTTCTCTCCCCGCGTCACGACTGCGGCGTCGCGTCCGACGGTTAGGTCGCAATCCGCAACCCGCAGCGTCGCGTCCGGCCGTAACCGCAGCGCACGCGGCGGCATTTTCCCGTTAACAAACGCCGCAGGCCCCGTCGCTCGGAAAAGCTCGTGGAAACACTCGGGCAAGGCCGACAGCGCCCAAGGCGCGATTCCGCTGACTGGAAGCGCTCGCTTACGGAAGTCGTCGCGCTGCGGCGGCCCGGGTGACCCGGTCGCCCCGCCGTACTGCGGCGCCTTCGAGAGGCGCTCGGACGCGCGCGGCAACGCCAATAAGACGAGAATCGCGGCCACGACGATGAGCGACGCGAGCGCGAAGTAGCGCAGCAGTTATGCGGCGCTCTCTTGCAATTCGGACACGCCGTTTTCGCTCGCACCGAGTTCGACTCGAATTCGCCCGATGCGCGAATCGGCCATTCCATAATAGACGTCGTAGCAGCGCGCGGGCGAGCCGGGCGGTACGTCGATCGCCGTGGGAAAGACGACGTTGTTGACCATTCCCCGCCGTTCGTCGGCGGTCTCCGGTACGAAGGCCGGTTCCGGCGAGCGATAGCGTACGATGTCGGGGCGCCGGTAATCGTGGATGACGAGCCCGGCACTGTACCGCATTCCACACCAGCCTTGCTCGGGGTGCGGCTGGGCGTCGACTCCGTGGAAGAACGAAAGCCAGCCTTCCTCGATCGCGATGGGCGGCGTACCGGCTCCGTTCTTGATCGAGCCCCACTCGGAAGCCGGTTCGAGAACGAGCGCGCTCTCCGTCACCTTCAAAAGATTTTTCTCATCGGCGAGGACGGCATCGAACGGCACGTAGGCGATCCGCGTACTCTCCCGCTCGCGCGGCGGCTTGGCTAGGATAATCGGCACGGCAGCGCGCCCGTCGACGGCCGAAATGTGGAGCATCGGCCGGTGATAAAACGCTAAGCTCAGCACGCCCTTAGGCGAAAAAACCGGTTCCGGGAAGAACGCGGCGTCCTTGTCGTCGCCGCAGGGCAGTCCCGGCGCGGAGAAGTCCGCCAGGCCAAGCCGCCGCCAGTCGTAACCGTCATACGAAAGAGCGAAGGCGATGCGCGGGCCGAGCGGGCCAAAAGCGGTATAGGCCATGATGTAACGGTCCAGCGCCGGGACGAACGTCACGCGCGGGTCTTCGCAGCCGAAACCGCCGGGAACGTCGCGCATCTCGTACGGCTCTTCGGGCTGCAACGCGAAACCGACACGCTTGAACGTCGGCGAGCCGACGGGGCCGCTCGCTTCGACGAGGCCGATGCGCGAGGTGTTGCCCGCGGCGACGACGCGCGGATAGAGCAGCAACTTGCCGTCGCGCGTACGCGTGCAAGCGGGATTGAGCACCCCTTCGTATTCGCTCGCGTCGCCGCTGGACTCGAGAGCGACGCCGAGGCGCGTGAGCGACAACGGCAGCGACGCGAGCGCGCCTGTTTCTATCAATGTAAGCCTTCTGCCGGAGTTACTACGTACTACCGGTACTGAACACTAGTATCGGCATCAGTACGTGCCGCTTCAAGCCCTGCAACGAAAATGATTAGCGTAACGTCGTCGAAGCAATCGGATCGCCCTCCGGGGTCACGACGTCGAGAACCGAATGGGCGCGGTACACCGAGTTCGGCACGACCCAAAGCGTGTAGGTTCGGTAGGATTCAGTCGGCGTGCCCCCGTCGGCCGGAGCCCGTTCGAACGCGACGATGCGAATGCGGTCGCTATTTGCGCGGATCGATTCGACGACTTGGTGCCAGCCGCTTTCCGCATGGGGGCCCATCAGCAGCAACACCCCGAACTCGTGGTTGAACCGAACGGGCGCGTGGAGGCCGAACGCTTCCAGGCCGTGGGCGCTGCGAACGACCGCAATTTGCCTGCCGCCCGCGATCGTCGTCGTCGTGCCCGAAGCGTAGGCTTTCACGCGAACTTCGCGGCAGCCGGACAGCAGCACGGCGAGCATCGCGAGCGCCGCGACTTTCACCATTGCCGATCGCTTCGCGGGAGGTTCCGCATGGCCTAGCAAGGCGTCCCGCAGCGGCTCGCCAAAGTCGTTGCCACCCACGACTTCGTGCTCGTAGACTAGGACTGTTGTGAAGCTGTTCCGAGTATTCGCGGTGGCCAGCACCGTTTTGGGTTTCGCCGTCGCCGTGCTCGGAAGCTGGGTTCGCATCAACGATGCCGGGCTGACGTGCCCGGATTGGCCGCTGTGCCACGGGCAACTGATCCCCGCACTGCACGGTGGCGTCGTTCTCGAGTGGTCGCACCGGTTCGTTGCGCTCGTCGAAATGTTCCTCGTGTTCGGAGCGATCGCTACGGGCTTGCGCGAACGCTCGCGGATCGCGGGCGTCACGCCGGCGCTCGGCATTCTCGGCGTCATCTTGCTGCTGCAAGTCTCGCTCGGCGGGGCGACCGTGTTTCTCGCGAATAATCCGCTTTCCGTGACGCTGCATTGGGCGATGGGCATGGCGCTCGTGGCTACGCTTGCAGCCCTGGCCGTGGTGGCAGTCGTCGCTCCCCGGCCGCTCGGGCGGAACGCAGGCCGGCGCGGCGGCAAAACGCTCGCCATCGCAGCGGGCTGCGCCTTCGCGACCATGTGCGCCGGCGCTTACGTCAGCTCGAGCCACGCCGGGCTCGCATGCTCGGCTTTTCCGGCGTGCGGCCCGACGCTGCTCGGCAGCGGCGGAGCGCAGGTCGCGCAGATGCTGCACCGTGCGGCCGCGCTCGTCTTCGCATGCGTCGCCGCATATGCGACGCTCGACGCCTTGCAGAACGGCTCGCCCGTCGTGAAGCGCTACGCGTCTGCGGGCTTCGGCCTACTGCTCGTGCAGATTGCGCTCGGCGCCGCTAACGTCGTCTGGCAGCTGCCCGCGACTTTGCGCGAATTGCACGCCGCGAATGCCGGCGCCACGTTCCTTGCGTTCGTGATCGCGGCGCTGCTCGCGGCGCTCGAGCCGCAACCGGCACGCGAGCGCACCGTGGGGCACGTGCCGGGGCCGCGCCGAATTGCATCCTCCGTATGAGGCTCGGATGAGTTCGACACTCGCGCGCCTCGAGCGCAACGTCCATCTCGAACGGCCCGGCTGGCGCGGCGTCCTGATGGATTACTACGAACTGACGAAGCCGCGCATCGCATATTTACTGCTGCTGACCACCTTTGCCGCGATGCTGATGGCGGCGCGCGGCATGCCGCCGCTCGCGCTGACGCTCGTCACGCTCTTCGGCGGAGCGCTCGCAGCGGGTTCGGCAGGTGCCTTCAACTGCGTGATCGATCGCGACATCGACCGTTTGATGGTGCGCACGATGACGCGCCCGGTCGCAGCGGGCCGCATATCGGCACGCGCGGGGTTGTGTTTTGCGACGCTGCTCGGCATCGCGTCGTTCGTCGTGCTGTATCGCTTCGTCGTTCCGCTCGCGGCTTGGCTGTCGCTCGCGGGCAACGCGTATTACGTATTGGTGTACACGCTGTGGCTCAAGCGCACCACGACGTTGAACATCGTCATCGGCGGCGCCGCGGGTGCGGTGCCTCCGCTCGTCGGCTGGGCGGCCGTCGCACATTCCGTCGGCGCGCCCGCGCTCGGATTGTTCGCATTGATCTTTCTTTGGACGCCGCCGCACTTTTGGGCGCTGGCGCTGATGGCCAAGAACGACTACCACAAAGCGAACATTCCGATGCTTCCCAACGTGCGCGGCCCCGAACGCACGAAGCGTGAGATCTTCGCATACACGCTAGTGCTCGTCGCGGCGTCGCTCGCGTTGACCCCGCTCGGCGTCATGGGGCTCTGGTATTTCGTACCCGCGACGATCCTCGGTGCCGTCTTCATCTGGGACGCATGGAAGATGCTGCACGGCCCGACGATGCCGCTCGCGCGCGCGCTCTTCAAATATTCACTGCTGTACCTTGCGTTGATGTGCGTCGCCATGGTCGTCGATCGCATCATTCGATAGTTTCGTGAGCGCCTCCGCAACCAAAGTGGCCGGTCACGCGTTCGACCGGTCGCACCTACCGCTGCTCTTAACGCTCGGACTCGGCGTGTTCGCAGGCGCGCTCGATCTCGGCGTGTTGTCGCCCGCTCTGCCGTCGATCGCGCAAAGTTTCGGCGTAGCGCCGCGCGACGTGGCGTGGACGTTCACACTGTACCTCTTCGCAAATGTCGTCAGCATTCCGATCATGACGAAGTTGTCCGACGTCGTCGGCCGGCGCGCGATCTATACGCTGTGCGTCGCCATTTTCGCCGTGGGCAGCGTCCTTGCAATCGTGGCGCAAAGCTTTCCGGTGTTCCTCGCAGCGCGCGCGATTCAAGCGGCGGGCGCGGGCGGCATCTTTCCCGTTGCGACCGCGGCGATCGCCGACCGGGTACCGCTCGAACGGCGCGGTTCGGCGCTGGGTTTACTCGGCGCCGTATGGGGC
>JALYUE010000086.1 GCA_030853925.1 Vulcanimicrobiota bacterium
CGACGTGTTCGTTGCAGAAGTTCGCTCGCGCTCTGATCCTTCGATCGTGCGCTATTGGAGACGCTCAACATGCAAAAGAAGTACGGTGCCTTATTTATTGCGATCGCGATCGCCGCGACGACTTTGCCTGCGGCCGCACAACCGTCGCCGGTCGCAACCGTGTATCAAAATGCGCGCGGCGGGAAAGCGGTCGTAGGACGCAACGGCAAACGTACCGCCGCCCAGAGCGCAAACGGTTCGAACGCCCATAGCGGACCGCACGGTTCGGGATACAACGGCAAAAATTCCGCGGCATATAGCGGACGGCATAGCTCCGGGACGTATAATAAAAATACTGGAACATATAACGTTAACGGCGCGAACGTCCAGTGCTCCGGAACTAAAGACGCGCAGGGAAACTGCGTCAAGAAATAACTCGCAAGGCGCAACGGCCGTCGACGTGAAGCAGCGGAGACGTGGCCGTGCGCGCGAGACGGGCTGCGGTATCAGCAGCGCACTACGTAGCTGCTGGCTCGTCGCAGGCTTGGTCGCAACCATCGTCGGCGGCGACGTCTTCGGGGCCGAGAGCAGCGATGCACGTTCGAAGAGTGGCCCCGGTGCCTACGTCATAACGCCAATGCCGGGAATCTGCGACACCTCGAATATCGCGGATGTCTTTCCGGATTTGTCCGAACCTCGCACCAAACGGGACCAAATCGCATTTTTGCAGGGGCGTATCGTCGAGTGTTCCCGCGAGATTCGTGCCGCCCTCTCGCACGCGCCCGCTCCCACGCCCACACCGTACTGGATTCCGGCGGTGCCCTATCCGACGCCGAGTGCGACTCCTTCACCCGTTTGCTTGCGGCCGCCGGCAGCGACGCTCGAATCCAATCGCTTCGCACTCTATGCGCGGCTCGGTAAATGTTTCGCTTACTGGACGTATCTCAGTACGCTTCCGACGCCGGGAGCGACGGAATCGCCTCCGCCGAGCATCGCCGCTCGCCCGACGTTTTACGTCTTCGCCACGGGTGCGGCCGATACGACGGCGGCAGCAGTCTTGATTCGAGCGCTGGTCGACCGCTTAACGCAGGTACGACGCAAAGCGGTGCGCGTCCGGCCCCCGCAGGTCGAGCCGGACGCGAACGATGACGTGCGGGTAGTCGGGCGCGCAGACTGGACGGCCACGTCGGACTTTACGTCGCAATGTCGGCTCGATCCGAACACGCGCGGCGCGTTGATCATTCAGACGAGCATTCCGGAGACCTACCGGCACAACTATTTGCTGATCGTTGCAAACTTCAGCAACGTCTCGGCGTCGGTCGAAATGCTCGGCTGCGGCACGGAAGATCATAACTCGGCGACGTCGCCCTTAAGTTTGTGGAGTCAACAGGGGATTACCGGGAAGGCGCACGAGGATGCCTGGACGCTCGGTACCCTCGCGTCGCTCGCTACCTTTTTGACGCTTAGCCGAACGACGACGACGGTCGCGAGAACGCAAGAAGCTACGACGGTCACGCACACGGATTCGGCGGCACCGGTCTTTACGGGCACCGTCCTTTCGTTCTTTCAAGGCGAGAATCTTAACGTGCCGGCACAAAATCCGAGCGTCGGCCTGCGGGTCGCCGGCGGACGATTTGCGGACGCGGCACTCGAACGTCTCGCGGCGTTCTGTAACGAACCCGAGATCGCCCGCCTCGCCGCTGACGGCGATCCGACGACCGTACCGCCTCCGCCGCCACAGCATCGCACCCTTCTCTACAAAGCGGCGTCTGAATACGTAGCGAACTGCGCTCTGTTCGCAAATTTCGAACGCTGACGCAACGGCCGAACGCGCGGAACGTTTCGAGGCCGAACTCGGGCACTGCTGTCGTAATGTTGCAATTTAAGCGGTATCATCGGCCATAATGCGCGCGGCGAACGCGAGGACGATGTGCGCGCGTGCGATCGCATCGGCGGCGTCGGTGCTCCGGTAAATGCGGTTGGGCGAGATACCACCGAGCGCATCCGGGTATCGCGTCGGCGCGTAGTAGCGCTCGAGGATGCGCGCCGCATCGCGAACATCGTCATCGACGGTAACTCCATTTTCGGCAAGCTCGTCGAGCAGAAAATTGACGACGTGCGTGCGTGGCGCATCGTCGACAAGCATGACGCAAGCAGCCTTCACGGCTTTCTCAGCAGCCTGTTGCGCGTGGAAGGCGGCGATACTCGGCGACTCATCCGCCAGGAGCATAGCGACGCGCAAGTCTTCTTCCGCAGTCGCCCGCCACTCTGCGGCAAGGACGGCTTTATTCGGCTGCATCGAGTCGTTTCGCCGTCTTCAAGATCGTCTGGCCGAAGCTCGAAGACGGAAGATCTCGTTCGAATTCGTCGGGCGTTACGACGATGAGGTCCAGCGCGACCGGCGCGTCGAACGCTTTGCGGATGTCGAGATCGCGGTCGGCGCGCCGCAGGACCGTCTCGCGAATGACGAGCGCGTCGAGGTCGCTGCGGAGCCGCACAACTCCCGTCGCGTACGAGCCAAACGCATACACGGCGCGTACGTCCGCGAACGCGGCACAGATTTCAACGAGTCGACGCGCACCGCGGCCGAGCAGCGCTTCGTGGGCGCGTAGTCGCTCGGCGTACGGAGCGCGACGGGGACGGGCGAGCATGTCGTGCGCTTCGCGTGAAGCGGCACTTAGCCCCGCGTCGTAACCTGCACGGCACATCTTGAGGCGACGGTGGCTCGTTAAACTGACGAGAGACAGATTGCGCCGCGCTACCCAATACTTTGACGTCGCTTTTAAGAAGCGAGGCTTTGCAGCGAAGACCTTACCTAAAGACACGTTTGTAATGTGTCGCAGAATTCCGATTTCTTGGCCCGCTCTCTCGCGTCCGCGACCGTACGCGGAAATCACCACAACGCTGCCCCGTCCACGCGTTCTAAAGAAGCGAGTTCCGATTGCGGATACTCGACACACAGCCTGTAGGCCAACTATGCACTGACTTTGGCGGTGGAGTCGTGCGCAGGAGCGACAGCACATGATCCGTACGCTTATCAGCCTCACCATCGGCTTGGCGCTCGTCACAGCGCCTTTCGCGCGTGTCGCTTTGGACGCAAAACCGATCGCCGGCGGCGCAAACCAGAACGACTCGATTGAAGGCTGCACCGGGCAGACGCTCTTCGACGGCATCTGGCGCCTGAGAGTCGACGACGTTCAAAGCGCGCATCGACCGTTTTCGGGCGATCCCGGAACGCCGGGCTACGCGCTTAAAGTGCAATTTCGTAATGGTTCGCACCGAACTCTTTCGTTAGCCAACTCGGGCATCAGCGGCAACGGCACCGGCGTCGAACTGGTTACCGTGGACGGAAACACGCTCGAGCTCGATATCGGTGATTTTCAGGGAACGGTTTTTCGGCCGATTCCCCAAGGCGGTTCCTATACCGCGCAACTACATTATTATTTCCCGAGCGGCACGATCGATAGTCCCGATCTTTCCAAACCCGATAAATTCCCGTTGCAAATCGACCCGCATGCCGGCGGCTTGCGCGATGTTGGAGTGCGCTATCCGATCACCGACCCGAGCTTGAGAGTGCGCACGAGCTGTGAGCGATGAATCGTGGCGGGGCCAATGCGGTGCGCCTCGCCGTCGGGGCGGGCACGTACCTTATCGCCATCTTCGGTTGCGCCCTAACGACTATCGGAATCGCAGCGGCCGGTGCAAGCGAAGAAGTAGATCGAATGCTCGCGACCTATCGCGCAGTCCACAGCATGCGCGTGCATGCCACGGTGCCCGGCGCGAGCTGGAACATCGAATACGAAGCGCCAAATCGGTACAGGGTCGACTCCAATCACTTGAATGCCGTGGTCATCGGCGACGATGCGTGGACGTTGCAAAGGCGTGGATGGAAGCATCTGCCGCGCGGCACCGGTCGGGCAATCCTTCAAAAGCTCGACGTTTACCGTGCCATCTTTCTCACCGGCGGAACGAATGACTACCATATCGGCGACCGCGGCGTGACACCACGCGTCGGCCACTAATATGAATTTCGCCGTGGCAGTGCGAGCGCCGATCACGGATGGGTGTGGATCCAACCCGACCACTTACCTTCGCAAGTGCACAAGTCTACGGGAAGCTGGGCTTACTTCACCGACTTCAACCGATCTAACGATATTCAACCGCCCGCAGACGCCACGGAAATGTAGCAGCCTGGGCCGCTCGTCCTACGACCCGTACAGCCCCGGTACGGCGGTAATTTTCCACGCACCGTTTTCCTTGTAAATCTGATTATTACCCTCGTTCCGGTGTAGTCGCCATGTCCGTGTCCGGCATATAAGTATTCGTACAGCGTCATCGTGCACGCGTAACCGCCATCTCGCATCCGATCGATGCGTTCGACCGCAAACGCGGTGTGATGCGGCGATGAGAGGCCGATGAAGTAGGAGCGGATCGCGTCCGGCGAAGGGCTGCCCTCACCTCGACCAAAGTCGACCATAGCGGCACCGATTTTGGCATCGCGGCTCGCCCAGGCGTATCCGAAGGTTTCGGCCGCCTCGAGCGCGCCGATCTGGTCGCTCGGCCGCGAGGCGGCATCCGCCATGTGGTGAGGCGATGCCGACGCGAACACGAGCGCAAGTACGAAGATTCGGCGGTATCGCGCGAGAGCCGTCCGCTTGAAAAACATTGCGACTTCCTTACGTGCGAATTTCTTCGTCCAGGCGCCTCGGACATTGCGGTTGGCGGTCCGGTTGGGCGACCCGCTTCGACCGCGCGACAGATTCGATCGCGGTTCATGCAATTGACGATGACGGCGCGGGGGCGGCGCGCCGCAGCATCGCCGTCGAGCGCTCACAACGTCGTATACGCATCCGATTCGCGACGCGCTCAAACGAGTTTTGCAGGAAGGTCGTTGGTTCCGTCTGCATGCTTCTGGGAGAGGACGCGATTATGCGCCATCGGGCACTCCGCATGCCCGGAGCGCTTGCCGTCGTGTTTTGAGGTGGCTTTGTGAAAGTATTAGTTTTCGGCACGTTGTGGGCTTCGCTCGCCTTCGCGCCGATGGTGGCGGCCGCTGCGCCTGCGTCGGCCTATCAGCACAGCTATCCCATCCATTACGATGGACCGGGCATCCATCACGCGCAACCCGATCTTTCGACCGATGCGGCCGCAGTCAGCGGAAATCTTCCGCATTTTGATCTGCGCTTTCACGGCGGCCCCGTCCAAACGTCGACCGTGAGCTACGCTATTTACTGGCGACCGCCCGGAACGTATATGAGCAGAACGTATCGGCCCTTGATCGACCGCTTTCTTGCAGACGTCGGCGGGAGCGCGATCTACGGAATGGCTACAGAATATTATGGCGCAAACGGTCGAGTCTTAAATTCGTCACGGTTCGGCGGAAGCTGGATCGATACGTCGGCGTATCCGACTCACCGAATCACGGACGCGGATCTGCAGATCGAAGTGCTCAAAGCGGTTTCTGCAAACCGCTGGAAGCCAGGCATTAACGCTCAGTTTTTTGTGATGACGGCAAAGGACGCCTTGCCCACAGTCCCTTTCAGCGCGTATCACAGTGCGTTCGACTACGGTTTTGGTTCGCAGATAGCGCAATACCCGTACGCTTTTATCCCTTACGTAGGTTCGGTAAACGGTTGTAATGTGCCGTTCGGACTGTCGCCAAACAACGACACCGACTCGGACGGCTCGATTCTCAACCTTTCGCACGAGCAAACCGAGATGGTTACGGATCCTCTTCTCAACGCGTGGTACGACGAACGAAACGGCGAAGTCGGCGATATATGTATCTTTAGTTTTGGGGTGCCCATCAACACGCAATTTACTGCCAATCTCGTCATCGGAACCGATCCTTACTTCCTTCAAGAAGAATACTCGCAAGCCAAGCAGTCGTGCCAGCCGAACCTATAAGGCGGACGAAACGTGGTTCCGACTAGCAGCCTATAAACGCACGAGTCCGTTTCGACGTATGCGTCTGAGAAAGCTCGAAAACGGGTACGCGCACAGGGGTTTGGTGACTACTAAACCGTTTCATTAGGAGTCAGATCGCATGCAATTTTCCGCATTTATCGCAAGCCTCGGAGCACTCGTCGTTTTTACGACGTCGGTTGGGCTAACTGAGCCCGCACACGGTGCGGTCGTTGGTTTGCACGCTCGCAAAATTGCCATCGGCGAGCAGAACGGCTCGGGGCAAACCGGCCACGCCTCCCTCAAGCAAGTTGGGAACGACATGCAAGTGACGTTAGATCTCGATCATGCGTCGAAAATGGCGGAACCGGCCCACATTCATAAAGGCACGTGCGCCAAGCTCGATCCCGTTCCGGCATTTCCGCTTAAGCCCGTCACGAATGGTAAATCCGTGACGACCGTCCACGGCTTCACGTTCGGCATGGTCAAGAAGGGACATTATGCGATCAACGTGCATAAATCGGCCGCCGCATTGAAATCGTACGTCGCGTGCGGCGATCTCTGAGCGCTCGGTAGCGAGCTGCGCGCTGGGCTAGGGCGAAGTCGTTTCGTCGACGAGGTGGACGATCGACTCGAAGTCGAGCGAGATACGGTCGCTTAGGACGATTTCGCAGCTTTTCGCAAAAGAGTAGGCGCCGTCGAAGCTGCGCCCGGCGACCTCGGTACGTTCATCGCGCAGCGCCGACTCGGTGCCTTCGGGATAGCGGAAGCCGCGGTCGCCGCCCGCGCCGCAACAACCGGCGTTGAACGGCACGTAGCTCTCGCTCGCGCAAGTTCTCCCTATGGCAGCGATCTTCGCGTCGAGGCCGAGCTCGCGACACGCGCAAGTCGGATGCAATACGATCGAACGCTTGGGCTTCGTGACGCCCAGGCGAGGCAGCGCGTCGTCGTGCAGCCATTCCGCGACATCGATAAATCTTAGTAGCTTGTACTTCTTCTGGTTTTCGTCCGAAAGAACGCGCGGTCGAGAACCCCACATTCCCGTTTCCATTTCGAGCAGCAGCGTTCGCGCGCAGGACGTGACGTCGCACAACACGGGCAGTCGTCCGCCGTCGCTCCACGCGTACATGGCCTCGACCGTACGGTTTGCCATGATGCGCTGCGCTCGCGCAAAGCCTTGATGCGCGAAGATTTGCGAGCAGCACAAGCCTCGCGAATCTTTCGGAAGATATACTTCAATGCCGGCCCGCTTCGCAACCCGTAAGAGCGTGCGCATCGCATCGTCCTTGCCGCGCGCGGGCGAGCCCATCATGCGCGTAACGCACGACGGGAAATAGACGATATCGGCGTTCGCGGGCTTGCTAAACGGTCGGCCTGGCGCTCTGCCCATGTGGGGCGACCACTGCGGGAAGCCGGGCAGCAGCTTCGCGAGAGCTGCGGTCACCCGCGGCATCGCGCCGCGGCCGAAGATCGCTTGCACGATCGTGCCGACCGTGAGCGCCGTGCGCGCCGCGTTCTCCAGAACGATGAAATGTTTCGCGGCGGCCGCCATCAGCGCGCGAACGAGTTTGGGCGCCGCTTCGGCGCGATCGTTGTCCGTAATGTACGCGGTGCTGATGCCGACGGGGCAAACGGTCTGACACATGCCGTCCGCGATGCACGAATCGCGACCCTCGTATGCGTACTGCCGCGCGATCGTTCTTGCGCGCCCCCGTTCGCCCGCGCGTTCGAGCGAGAGCCGCACGCGGTGCGCTTGAATGCGCTGGCGCGGAGTTAGCGTCGAGTAGCGTGTGGGGCACACCCACTCGCAGAAACCGCATTCGATGCAGCGATCGGCGACGGGATCGCCGAGCAGCGGCATGCCTTTGATGTGCGCCAAGTGCACGTTCGGGTCGTCGTTGATGATGACGCCCGGATTCATCATGTTCGCCGGATCGATCAGCGTTTTCAGGCGCTTCATGATGCCGTATGCGTGCGCGCCCCATTCCGTCTCGATAAACGGCGCCATCGCGCGACCGGTACCGTGCTCGGCTTTGAGCGACCCGTCGTACGCGAGCACGAGCGCGACCACATCGTTCATGAAACGGCCGAAGTGGGCGACGCGCGCGCCGTCGCTCATGTCGTCGGTTACGAGGAAATGGATGTTGCCGACGCTCGCGTGACCGAAGATCGCTCCGTCGTAACCGTATGTTGCGAAAAGCTGCTGCAAGCCGAGAATCAGCTTGTCGAGGCTGTCGACCGGGACGGCGACGTCTTCGAGGATGATGGTCGTACCCGGTTTGCGCGCGCCGCCGACGCTTGCGAAGATGCCGTCGCGCACCGTCCACAGCAACGCTCGTTCCGCAAGCGACGTACTGAACGGCAGCTGCGCGAGCAACGGCAGCGCTCGGATCGTCTCCGTCGCACGGGCTTGCGTCGCCGCGAGTTCGTCCGCATCCGCGGCATGATAATCGACCAGCAGCGCAGCGGCGCCGTCGGGCAGAGACGCCACGATCTCCGGTACGCCCGGCCGGCCGAGCGTCGATCGCAGTGACGCGATGTCCATCATTTCGACGGCAGCGGCTTTAGTTGCGACGACCGCCGGTACCGCGGCCGCCGCGTCGACTACGTTGTGAAAGAAGAGCAGCGTGCTCGACTGTTCGGCGCTGACCGGAAGCGTGAACAGTTCGGCCGACGCGATGTAGGCGAGCGTTCCTTCGGAACCGATCAGGAGACGAGCGAGTATTTCGAGCGGTTCGTCGTGATCGAGAAACGCGTTGATTGCGTAACCCGAAACGTTTTTGATTTCGTACTTGCGCCGAATGCGCGCGTTCAGGTCGGCATCGCCGCGAACTTCATCGCGCAACGCGGCGAGCCCGGCGTGGATTGCGCGTTCGTGGCGAGCGAATCGCGCGCGGTCGTCCGCACTCGCCGTATCGTAGCGGTTGCCGTTCGGCAGCACGAAGTCGATCGAAGCGAGCGTCGTATACGCGCTGTATTTGGTACCGGCTTGCATGCCGCTCGAGTTGTTGGCGAGCACGCCGCCCATCATCGCGACTTGGCTCGAAGCGGGATCCGGTCCGACTTTCTTTCCGGCGGGCTTGAGGAAGTGATTGAGTTGCAGCACCGTTAAGCCGGGCTCGAACCACACTTTGCGGCCGTCGTCGCGCAGTTCACTGCGGCGAAAGAAGAAGCGCTGATCCGCGACGATCCCGGTTCCGACGGTTTGACCCGAAAGCGAGCTGCCGCCGGCGCGTAGCGTGATCGGCACGCCGAGCGCCGCGCCGATGCGTAGTAAGCGCTGCACGTCGGCCACCGAGGCGACGCGCACGACGGCTTGCGGATGATATTCGAAGTACGATCCGTCCCGGCCGTACACCCCGCGGTAAATCTCGTCGAATTTCAGTGCTTGCGCGGGAAACGCGGCTTCCAATGCCGCTTTGAGTTCCGGCCGCAGCGCCGGCTCGGTTAAGGTCTCGAGCGGCGACGTACCTTCAAAAACGACGGGCGCGGCGGCCATGCTGGTCCTCTCGGCGCCCGGACGGACGCTTCTTCGAACGATTACTTAACGATGAAACTACTCGGCAAGGCCGACTGAACGAACTTCCATTTACCGTCTTTAACCGTGTAAAAGTACGTATTGGGATTTTGGGGATCGCCGTTGTTGAGGAATTGGATGGACCCGACCACCGTGTCGAACGCGGAATTCGCAGCGAGCGCCCGCTGTACGCCGATGCGGTCGCTCGCGCGCGTACGCCGGACGACGGAGATGACGATTTGCGCGGCGGCATATGAGAACGCGGACAGCGGCGTCAACGCGCCATAGCGCCGTTCGAAGTCGTTTTTAATCCGGAAGGCACCCGGCGCGATTGCGAGGGGCGGCATCGGGCTCGAAACCGTAAGCCCTTCGACTTGCGCGCCGTACTTTTGGATCACGGCTCGGTCGAAGAAACCTTGCGAAGCGTACAGCGGCCCGGTATAGCCCGCGTCGCGCAGCTTGGCGATGACGCCGCCCATGTCTTTGGTGAGGCCGGCAAGGTACACGACATCGGGCTTGGCGTTCGCGGCGGCTTTCGCGACGCCCGCGAAGTCCGGCTTGTCCCATGAAAACGAAATGGTACTCGCCGCGATTTTATCGGCAAGCATTTCGTCCTGAAAGCCGGCGGCCACGTCGGGCCCGTAGTCGCCGTCTTGATAGAGCGATACGACCGTCTTCGGCTTCAAAGTTCGCTTGAGATACGCCGCTGCTAAATGCCCTTCGACCGAGTCCTTCGTCGTGAGCCGCAAGATATTGCCGTAGCCGTGCGCCGTGAGGCGATCGTAACTCGACGCGGGGCAGATCACCGGCATCTTATTGTTCACGTACGTCTGGAGCGCGGCTTCCGTGATGCGCCCGCTCAAATGGCCGATCACCGCGATCGTGTTTGCGTCGTCGCATGCGAAATCGGCATTAACCAAACCCGATGCGAGCAGATTCTGATCGTCGAACGTCCGCATGACGTACGCTTTGTCGAGCGTTCCGCGAAAGCGGTTCGCGTCGTCGATCGCCGCGCGCACGCCGTTGCCGATCTGCTCGCCCAAGCGCTGCGAGTCGCCGGTGAAAGGCGCCACGACCGCGAGCGATACCGCTCCGGCAAGCGGCGTATCGCCGTACACTGCGCCCGCGGGCATCGGCGCTGCGGCGGCCGCAGCGACGGCCGCGCCGCCGGCGAGGAACGAGCGGCGAGCGATCTTCACGTGCGCCACAAAAAGCCTCCCAGGGTCGCGGCGAGAAAGGCGATCGAAAAAACCATGTTGCTCACGAAGACGCGTTCGTTCAAGACGAAGACGTTCTTCGCCCGGTCGAACAGCCCGTTTTCGTAACATGCGAGCCCAAGCGCGAATACCACGCCTGCGTAGTAGAGCGGCCCGACCGAGGCGAGCACGCCCGCCAACGCGAGAAGCGCCGCCATCACGCCGTGCATGGCGATGGGCAGCGCGCGTCCGCTCGCAGCACCGAAACGCGCGGGAATCGAGCGAAGATTTTGCTCGAGATCGACGTCTCGGTCCATCAACGCGTAGATGATGTCGAAGCCGGCGACCCAGATCGTGACCGCGACGAACAGCAAAACGGCGGGCCAGCTTACCGTCCCGGCGATCGCGACGAACGCGCCGAGCGGCGCACACCCGTCGACCGCGCCGAGAACGAAGTGCACGCCCCACGTAAAGCGCTTGCAAAACGGATAGGCGAGAATGCCGAGCGCCGCCAAGGGCAGCAGCCGCACGCACAGTGGATTGAGCGCGAAGGCCGCGACGGCGAGCAGCACGAGACCACCGGCTGTCGTCGCGAGCATAACGCCCGGCGCGAGCGCCCCGTTCGCGAGCGCGCGCCGCGCCGTGCGCGGGTTGCGCGCGTCGATGTCACGGTCGATGTAGCGATTGGCGGCCATGGCGGCGGTTCGGGCTCCCGCCACGGCCAGCGTGATCCACAAAAACGCCTGCAACGAAGGCAAGCCGCGCGCTGCAAATACCGCGCCGACGTACGCGAACGGCAGCGCGAACAACGTGTGCGCCGGGCGGATCTCGCGTAGGACGAGCTGCGCGATTGCGGGCGGCGACGTCGCGCGGCTGACGCTCACGTCTGCGCGACGCTCGCGAGCAGCCGTTTGAGGGCCGCGGGCCCTTGGCCCGACCACGCGTCCGCGTGCGAACGCATGCGTCCCAAACCGTACTCGGCCCAGCGGCGCGTCACGAGATCGCGCGTCGCAGTATCCATGACGATGTCGGGCGGCCACGTGCGCTCGTACCCTTCATCCGCGCGTTTGCGCGTTGCGTCGACGCCGAGCTTGTGTCCGACCGACATGAGATACGAACCGCTGTGATCGAGATCGTCGACCGGTCCCGGCATGACCACGAGATCCCGCGCCGGATCCATGTTGTTCAGCACGAACCAGGCGACCGCGCGTGTGTCGTGCACGTCGACGTCGTGGTCTACGACGACGATGCAGCGCGTCAACATCAGCATGTGCCCGAGGCCCCACAAGGCGTTCATAACTTTTTTCGCTTGTCCGGGATACGATTTCTTGATCGAAACGATGCACAGATTGTGAAAGCCGCCTTCGACCGGTAAGTTGTAATCGACGATTTCCGGAACGACCATCTGTAAGACGGGAAGAAAGATGCGCTCGGTCGCTTTTCCGAGCCATGCGTCTTCCATCGGCGGCTTGCCGACCACGGTCGCGCCGTAGATCGGGTCGCGCCGGTGCGTGACGCATTGCACGTGGAACGTCGGGTAGCCGTCGGCGAGACTATACACTCCGGTATGGTCGCCGAAGGGACCCTCCGTGCGAACGTCTTCGTTGTCGACGTAGCCTTCGAGAACGAACTCCGCGTCGGCCGGAACTTTGAGGTCGAGCGTTTTGCACTTCACGAGCCGTATCGAGCGCCCGCGTAAAAAACCGGCGAGCGAAATCTCATCGACGATCGGCGGCAGCGGTGCCGTCGCCGCGTACGTGACGGCCGGATCCGCTCCGATGACGACCGCTACCGGAACCCGTCGTCCCCACTTCGCGGCGTGCGCCCGGCCTTGTTTGTGCTTCTGCCAGTGCATCCCCGTCGTCGTTTTGCCGTACCGCTGCATGCGATACATGCCGACGTTTTGCGTACCGCTTTCCGGGTCTTTGGTGATCACGAGCGGCAGCGTGACGAAAGGGCCGCCGTCGAGCGGCCAGGTGGTCAACACCGGAAGCCTCTCGAGATCGACGTCGTCGCCGCTTTCGACAACCTCTTGGACCGGAGCATCGCTTACCGTCAGCGGCACGGCGAACGCCGCGGAACCGAACGAGACGAACTTCGCGACTTTTCCGCCCGCCGTGCGCGGGATGCCGAGTTGCACCGCGTTGCGAACGCGGTTCGCGAGTTCGTCAAGCGAGCGCGCGCCGAACGCGAGCGCCATGCGGCGTTCGGTGCCGAATTGATTCGTGAGCACGGGATACGGCGAGCCTTCGACGTCGCTGAAGAGCAGCGCGGGGCCGCCCGATTTAACGGTGCGGTCCGTAATCTCCGAAATTTCGAGGTGCGGGCTGACGCGCGCGCGCACCTCGGCGAGTTCGCCCGCGCGCCGCAGCGCGGCGACGAACTGTCCTAAAGAATCGAATGCCATCGTTTCTTTCTTATACCGCTACAAGGCGCCGCAAGTCGGCGCCTTGTAGCGCGAAGGAGGCGCCTTGCAGCACCTCCTATCGTTTGTGAACGACCCTACGGGGGGTTACTGACGGCGCCGGCCGCCGCCTCCGCCCGAACGTTCGCGGAACTCGCCGTTACCGCGCGGCGGACGCGGCGTGTAATCACCGTCGTCCGAACCGCCGCCGAGCACGGCCTTGCGGCTGAGATTGATGCGGCCTTGCGAGTCGATCTCGACGACCTTCACCATGATCTCGTCCCCGACTTTCACGACGTCTTCAACCTTCTCGACGCGTCCCGGCGCGAGCTGGCTGATATGCACGAGCCCTTCTTTACCGGGCAGGACGGCGACGAACACGCCGAAATTCATGAGCCGCGTGACCGTACCCATATAGCTCTCGCCGACGACGACGTCTTTGGTGAGCGCTTCGACCATTTTCTTCGCTTTTTCCGCGCCTTCGCCGTCGGGCGATGCGATGAACACGCGGCCGTCGTTTTCGATGTCGATTTTGACGCCCGTGTCGGCGATGATCTTGTTGATGATCTTGCCGCCGGGGCCGATCACGTCTTTGATCTTGTCCGGGTTGATCGTGAGCACGATCATCCGCGGTGCGAACTTCGAGAGTTCGGTGCGCGGAGCGGCGATCGTTTCCTTGAGCTTGTCGATGATGAACAAGCGCGATTTCTTCGCCTCGATCATCGCTTCGCGCATGATATCGATCGTGATGCCGGCGACTTTGATGTCCATCTGAATCGCCGTGATGCCGTCGACCGTTCCCGCGACCTTGAAGTCCATCTCGCCGAGCGAGTCTTCGAGGCCCTGGATGTCGGTTAGGATCGCATGTTTCTTGCCGTGCAGCACGAGCCCCATCGCGACGCCCGCAACGTGCTTTTTGATCGGCACGCCCGCATCCATGAGCGCGAGCGTCGAGCCGCAGACCGACGCCATCGACGAAGAACCGTTGGATTCGAGCACTTCGCTGATGACGCGCAGCGTGTAGGGAAACTCGTCGACCGGCGGCAGCACCGGCACGAGCGCGCGTTCGGCGAGCGCTCCGTGGCCGATTTCGCGGCGTCCCGGCGCGCGCATGGGACGCGTTTCGCCCGTAGAGTACGGCGGGAAGTTGTAATAATGCATGTAGCGTTTGTTCGGAATCGCCATGATGCCGTCCAAGCGCTGCTCGTCGCTGATCGATCCCAAAGTCGCGGCGCTGAAGACCTGCGTTTGTCCGCGCTGGAAAACGCCCGTGCCGTGCACGCGCGGCACGTAATGCACCTTGGACCAAATCGCTCGAATTTCGTCGGGCTTGCGGCCATCGGGCCGAATACGATCGTCGACCACCATGACGCGCAGCTCTTGCTCTTCCATCGCCTTGATGATCTTTTCAAAGTCTTTGTCGTTCGACGACTCGAGTTTTACTTTGAACGCGTCGTCTTTTTTCGTCAGACGCTCGAGCGCCGCGGAGCGCGTCAGTTTGGCGAACGCTTCGTTTCGCTCGCCTTTTTCGACGACGCGCATGGCCGTCGCAACGTCTTTCTTGAAGTTTTTTTCGACCCACGCCGTAAACGCGGGATCGCTCTGCTGCGTCGGGAACACGCGCTTCGTCTTGCCGGCTTTGCGCGCCAACTCGTCGAGCGCGGCGACGATCTTCTTGATCTCTTCGTGTCCGAAGGCGACCGCGCCGAGAAACTCTTCTTCCGAAATTTCGTTGCCGCCGCCCTCGACCATCATGACGGCGTCGGCGGTGCCGGCTATCACGATATCCATGCCGCCCGTTTCGTATTCGGGCATGGTCGGATTGCAGACGTAGTTCTTGGACTCATCGCGTCCGACGCGCACCGCGGCGACCGTCTTCTCGAAAGGAATATCCGAAACGGCAAGCGCGGCACCTGCGGCGCACACCGCCAGCACGTCGGCATCCAACTCCGAATCGACCGACAGAACGGTCGTAATGATTTGCACATCGTTGCGAAAACCGTCCGGAAAAAGCGGACGGATGGGACGGTCGATTTGGCGCGCGCTCAGCACTCCGTGTTCCGACGGTCGGCCTTCGCGTTTGATGAAGCCGCCCGGAATTTTGCCCGCGGCGTACATCTTTTCTTCGAAGTCACACGTGAGCGGGAAAAAATCGATGCCTTCGCGGGGTTTCTCCGAGGCGGTGACGGCGGCGAGAACGACGTTGGTCTCGCCGTAGCGAACGAGGGCGCTGCCGTTGGC
>JALYUE010000119.1 GCA_030853925.1 Vulcanimicrobiota bacterium
GTGCCGGGGACATCGCGACGCAGTTTTGTTTCCATTGCTGCGGCGGTGCGACCCGCACGCCGCAGCGGCTCATAATGCGTCGTACGAGCAAGCGCCTCGGCCGTATCGCACTAGAGTCGGAGGAACGACGAAGGCTGAAGTATCGTCGTGACGTAACCAACCGCCGACATGGAACGCGCGCATTCGAACGCTCCCACTCCGCAGCAAGGTTGCGTCTACGTTCTCGGCGGCAATGGGAGCACGCTCGCCTTCGTTTCGTCGCTGCGTCCCGATAAAGGACAGGTCACCGCGTGGCTCGTGCCGATCGCGTGGACTCCGGTCGGCGTCGCACTCGGCGACGGTTGGCAGCGCGTCTCGATCGCCGCGGACAATATCGGCGGTTGGGTCGATCAAACGTTCCCGCCCGAAGACGAGCGCGCGTTCGTGACGCCGC
This sequence comes from Vulcanimicrobiota bacterium, assembly GCA_030853925.1. GTDB lineage: Bacteria > Vulcanimicrobiota > Vulcanimicrobiia > Vulcanimicrobiales > Vulcanimicrobiaceae > JALYUE01. The sequence goes on from JALYUE010000119.1 coordinate 434, forward strand.
TCCGCGACTTAGAGATCTTGCTGCGCGTGGGTTGGCATGCGGAGATACCGGAACGCTTGACGGAAGCGATTCTCGTCAATGCGGGCGACGTCCCCGAGGACGTGATCGACGGCGTCGATCGTCCGCTCGAAACCCTGACGCAATGCGCCGTGTGCCGGCGCATGTGCGTACGCGATCATTTCGTTTGGAACGAACGCCGGCTCTGCGCTTGGGACTATCATGCGACCGTTTTCGGCAAGCGCGGTCCATGGCGCGAAAATGCATACGAAGAGCGGTTTTTCGAGACGCTTCCGCGCGCGGCGTACGTCGCGCCCGGTCTGCTTGCCGATCTCGACGTCGAACCGGTGTTGGCCGTCGCGGGATTACCTGAAGATCGCATGCGCCAACTCGTCAACCTCGCGATCGGCGACGCGAACGACGCGGCTTACTTAGCTGTTCGAACCGATGAAGGGCTGACGCTGCTACGGGAACGTCCGGCGACCGTCGCGACGTAGTCCGAGCGTGAACATCAATCGCGCGATCGCTCGCATCGTTCGGCTCTTCGTCATAGCGTACTGCTTGCTGCTGGTCCGTCAATTTTACGTACAGGTCATCGCCGGTCCGCGCTTGATGCACGACACGCACAATCCGCGGACGGCCTTACTCGGCCCGTATCGCGGCGATATCGTGGCGCGCGACGGTTCGCTGCTCGCGCACTCGACGCCGCAGGGGCGAGTTTACGCGCTCGGGCCGGCGCTCGCTCACGCGGTCGGCTACGCTTCGTCGCGTTATGGAACGTCGGGTATCGAAGCGGCGTACGACGCCGACCTCGCCGCGCGTCCCTTAGGTAACGACCCGATCGGGCAGATCGTGCAGCTCGTCGAGCGCCGCAAGCCCGCGCCCGCGTTGCGCGGCGCGACCGTCGTGACGACGATCGAACCCGCCGTTCAGCGCGCCCTGTACGCCGCGCTCGAAGCCTATCCGCGCGCAGCGGGCGTAGCGCTCGACCCGCGTACCGGCGAAGTGCTCGCGCTCGCGAGCGTCCCGAGCTTCGATCCGGCCCGTATCTCCGCAATATTTCCGAGTGTCGCCGCGCGGCCGGGAAGTCCGCTGCTCGATCGCGCGCTCGCGGGGCTGTATCCGCCGGGCTCGACGTTCAAGATCTTTACCGCCGCGGCCGCGCTCGCAGCCGGAACGGTGACCTTGGAATCGACGTTCGACGACCCGGGCGCCTACGCCGTCGGCGACTTCGTCGTCCACGATAACGAGGGCGAAGCGACGGGTTATCAAGACTTGACGGGCGCCTTCGCCCTTTCGAGCAACGTCGATTTCGCGCAGATCGCTTTAAGGCTCGGCGTTCCCGGTTGGTATGATGCTGCGGCTCGCTGGAAACTCGGCGAGGCTCCCCGCTTTACGCTGCCGGCCGAACGCGATCGGCTTCCGGCGCGCTCTTCCGTGACTCCGAGCATCCTCGCGCAGCTCGCTTTCGGCCAGGCGAATCTGCTCGTTACTCCGCTGCGGATGGCAATCGTGACCGCCACGATCGCGGCGCGCGGCGAGCAATTTCGCCCCTATCTGGTACGTGCGGTTCGCGAAGGCAACCATATCATTTCCAGCGCCCGTCCCGAGTCTCGCGGCGAACCCGTGTCGGCGCAGGTGGCAAGCGACGTGCGTACGATGATGGTCGCCGTCGTCGCGCGCGGCACGGGAACCGCCGCGGCGTTGCCCGGAATCCGCGTGGCCGGCAAAACCGGGACCGCGACGAATCCGGCGGGAAGGTCGCACGCATGGTTCGTTGCGTTCGCGCCCGCCGATGCGCCCCGCGTCGCGGTCGCGATCGTCGTGGAGAACGCGGGCTACGGGGGAGACATCGCCGCACCCATCGCGCGGCGCGTGATCGCGGCCGCCCTCGCGCACTCGCGCAGCTGACGTTCGAGCGGCGCGTGACGTGACCGAACGGAATCTTTCCGAGCGGTATCGGCTGGAAGGACGCATCGGGCAAGGCGGAATGGCGGTCGTGTACGCGGGCGTCGATACCGTGTTGCGGCGGCGGGTGGCGATCAAGGTGCTGCGCCCGCAACTCGCCGCCGACGCCGACTTCGTCGCGCGCTTTTATTCCGAAGCGCAGCACGCGGCTAAGCTCTCGCACCCGAACATCGTCAATATTTACGACGTCGGGCGCGAGGGCGAAGACTATTACATCGTCATGGAACTCGTCGAAGGCGCGACGCTAGCCGAATTGATCGAGAAAGGCCGCTTACCGGAACCCGTCGCGATCGACTTCGCGACGCAAACGTGCGAAGCGCTCGCCTACGCGCATCGGCAAGGGCTGCTGCATCGCGACATCAAGCCCGCCAACATTCTTATTACGAAAGACGACGTCGTCAAACTTTCCGACTTCGGTATCGCCCGTGCCGTAACGACGCAGACGATGACGGTCACGCAGCCGGGCATGATCATGGGCAGCGTGTATTACCTTTCGCCCGAACAGGCGCAAGGCCACGAGCTGCACGAGACGAGCGATCTGTACAGCCTCGGAATCGTCTTCTACCAAATGTTGACGGCGAAGCTGCCGTACACGGGCGAGTCGCCGGTCACGGTGGCGCTCAAACACGTGTCGAGCCCGATTCCCGCGGTCGACGAGGACGATCCGTCGATCAGTCCGGCGATTGCCGCCATCGTGCGAAAACTGATGCAAAAGAATCCGGCGGATCGCTTTTCGTCTGCCGTCGAGGTAGCACGCGCTCTGCGCGAGGCGCGCGAGCGTCCGGCCGAGACGGCGCCGTTCGAGGTCGTCTCGCGAAACGGCGCGCCGGACGGCGCACACTCCGGCCCGCGCACGATTCCCAATCCTAAACCGCGCCCGTCAAAGTTTCCCGACCGGCCGCCGAGCGTCGCGCGCGAGGTCGCGTTCGAAGGCGCTCGCGGCATCAGCGGCGCGGCGATAGTTGCGGCCGTCGCCGCTCTCGTGACGGCGATCGTGGCCGGTTTTTACCTTACGTATAAACCGGCGAGCTTGTTCGCGCCCAAACCCGTCGTTCTAGGACGCTTGAGCGGTTTAAAAGTTAGCGAAGCCGAGGCAAAACTAGAGGCGCTTGGACTCAAATATGCGCTCGTGCCCGTTGCGAGCGAATCGGTCGCGGAAAATCGCATCGTCAAAGAAGATCCGGTTGCCGGTACGAGCGTACCGCGCGGCGCTGTCGTACAGCTTTCCGTCAGCACGGGTCTGCCGACGATGCAGATGCTCGACGTACGTCAGATGTCGAGCGACGACGCTCAGCGCTTTTTGCGCGGGCAGCGTTTGGTCGCCAAAATCGTTTCCGTGTACGACGATGCGAAGGCCGGTACGGTGCTCTCGCAAAAGCCCGCGGGCGGTTCCAGCGTCCACATTCATACCGCCGTAACGCTCGTGGTGTCCCAAGGTCCCAAACCCGTCAGCGTGCCCGAAATCGTGTCGCTCCCGCTGGATGCTGCGCGGGCGGCGCTGCAGAAGCGGCAGCTGCGCTTGACGATAACCGAACGCGACCCGAGCGACCAGATCGCCGCCAATACGATTGCGAGTCAAGATCCGGCGCCCGGAACCTCGCTATCGCCGGGCTCGAGCGTCTCGGTCATCGTAAGCAGCGGACCGCAACCGGTTGCGGTCCCCGATTTTTCGGGCCGGCAAGTCGACGAAGCGACGAGCTCCCTCGAAGCCGCCGGACTGGAAGTACGCATCGTGTATCTCGAGGACGCGAGCGCGCCGCCGGCGAGCGTCATGGGTCAAGACCCGCCGCCCGGAAAGCAGATTCCGAAGGGTTCGAGCGTAACGCTCAACGTCGCGGTGGACGGCCTAGTGCCGGACGTCGCCGGTAAGAGTATCGCGGAAGCGCGCGCCATACTGACGCGCGACGGTTACCGCATCGGCAACACCGCCTACACGCAAGAGGGCACGGAAGGCACCGTCGCGCGAACCGAGCCCGCCGCCAAGTCACCCGAGCACGCCGGTGCGACGATCACGCTGTACGTCAGCGGCGTGTCGACCGATAACTCCCAGTAAAGGGTGCGCATTTTAGGCGTAGATCCGGGCTTGCGCATCACGGGGTACGGCGCGATCGACTGCGTCGGTACCGAGGCTCGGCTCGTCGAGGCCGGCATCCTGACGCCGGATCCACGCGCGCCGCTCGAACGGCGTCTCGGCGAATTGCATGCGGAGCTGAGCGTCGTGCTTGCCGCGACGCGGCCCGACGTGATGGTCGTCGAAGAGTTGTGGAGTGCTTACAAAAATCCGACGACGGCGGTGTTGATGGGTCACGCGCGCGGCGTCTTGTGCCTGGCCGCCGACACGCACGGAGTACGCGTGAGGCATCTCGTGCACTCGCGCGTCAAGCGCGCGCTGACCGGTTCCGGCGCCGCGCGCAAAGAACAAGTAAAGCGTATGGTGATGCTGCAACTGGGTCTCGTGACGACTCCCGAGCCCGACGACGTCTCCGACGCGCTCGCTCTGGCGCTCGCGCTTGCGAACATCGAACGAGCCGAAGCGAACTTCGGCCGGCTCGGCATCGCGTGACCGACCGCGCGCGCTAATGTTTTCACGAATTACGGGCGCTTTGCTTGAACGCGGCGACGCTGCCGTGCTGCTCGACGTCGGCGGACTCGCGTACGAGATCGTGCTGCCGCCATGCGTCGCCGAGAAAATTCCCACGCACGTGGGCGAACGAGTGACTCTCGAAATTCATCCGACGTTCAACCTCGAAGGCAACAGCGGCCGCTTCACGTTCTTCGGATTCACGAACGCCGTCGAGCGCGAATTTTTCGAAGCGCTTGTTTCGGTTGCGAGCATCGGCCCCAAGACCGCAGCGCGCGCGTTCACGCTGCCGATGGGCCGCATTGCGAAAGCGATCGATGCGGGCGATCACGGCTTTCTCGTGAAGCTTCCCGGAATCGGCCAGCAGAAAGCGCGCGACATCGTCGCCAAGTTGCAAGGTAAAGTTACGAAGTTTCTGTTGATCCAAGATGCCGAACCGCGCGGATCGCAAGACATGTCGGGCTTCGCGGAGGAAGCGCTGCTCGTGCTGCTGCAGCTCGAGTACAAGCGCCCGGAAGCGGAGGCAATGATCGGCGACACGCTCAAAGCGCTACCGCACGTTGCGGACGCGGAAACGCTTTTAGCGGAAGTGTATCGTCGTAAAAACCGACCCGAGTCGCTCGGCGCCGGGGCCGCGTGAGCGGCGAGCCTCGCGAGTCGAAGCGCAAAGTCGTTCTCGGGCCGCAGGACGCGGCGCGGCTGCTCGCGCCCGAGGAACCGGGCGAGGAAGAAGCGCGCGGCGTTTCGCTGCGCCCCCGGTCTTTCGACGAGTACGTCGGGCAGATCAACGTCGTCGACAACTTGAAGATCGCGATCGATGCGGCCAAGCGACGCGGCGAACCGCTCGAACACATACTGTTTTACGGACCCCCCGGGCTTGGAAAAACGACGCTCGCGGCGCTCATCGCGCGCGACATGGGACGCGCGCTTCGCACCACGTCGGGGCCCACGCTCGATAAACCGAAGGACCTCGTCGGCATCCTCACGTCGCTGCAAGCCGGCGACGTCATGTTCATCGACGAGATTCATCGCCTCGGAGGCGTCGTGGAAGAATTTCTCTACCCGGCGATGGAAGACTTCCGCGTCGACATCGTCATGGACAGCGGCGCTTATGCGAAGACGTACAAGATTCCGGTCGAGCACTTCACGCTGATCGGCGCGACGACGCGCGCGGGCATGTTGTCGGCGCCGCTACGCGAGCGCTTCGGGTTGATGTGTCACCTCGATTACTACAGCGATGAAGAACTGCAGCGTATCGTGACCCGCAGCGCCGCGGTCCTTGAAATTCCGATCGAAGAAGCGGGCGCGCGTACGATCGCTGGGCGCAGCCGCGGTACGCCGCGCATCGCGAACCGGCTTCTGCGCCGCGTGCGCGACTACGCCGAAGTTCGCGCGGGCGGCACGATCAGCGAAGCCGTCGCGGACGAAGCGTTGCGACGGGAAGGCGTGGACGCACGCGGTTTGGACCGCTTAGATCGAGCTTTTTTGCGGACGATCGCCGAGCAATACCGCGGAGGTCCGGTCGGTATCGGCGCCATCGCCGCGACCTTAACCGAAGACGACGAGACGCTCGAAGACGTCGTCGAACCGTACCTTCTCAAAATCGGTTTTGTCGTGCGCACTGCCAGCGGGCGCAAGGTAACTTCGCTCGCCTACGAACACCTCGGCCTCAGTGCGCCGGCCGAATCTTTGGGGCAGCAGCGCCTCTTCTAAACGCCGGAGCGTACCATGCGGCAACCGGTTCTCCGGAGCCGCCTTGGGAACCGGTGCGGCGACGAGCGCGTTTGAGTAACGGAGGTATTTTCATGACGTTTTCATTTAACTTTTCGCTTCTGTCGTTTCGCTCGCGCGCGATGGTCGCGATGTTCGCGCTGATGGCGCTCTTCGCCGCGAGCACGCCGGCGCCGGCGCGCGCCGATGGGGCGGCAAGCACCCGAAACATCGTTTTAGGCGCCGCCGCTGCCGTTGCCGGTATCGTTATCTACAACAACATTCACCACAAGCAAATCGCCCACAACACGATCGTCGGGCGGACAAACGACGGCGGCGTCGTCTACGCCGACGGCCGCATCGTCTATCCGAACGGTAACGTACTGTACACGAGTAACGGCAACGGCCGGGTCTGTTCGTATGTGAATGGCTATGGCGAGCGCTGTGGCGCGCAGCCGGTTGCGTATCATCCTGCCCGGACGTATGCAAACCGCGGCCAAAATTGGGATCGCGACCGTGACGAGGATCACGACCGCGGGCACCATTATGGCCAGCGCAAAGAGCACCACGGCCACGATCGCGACGATCGCGATAATGGCGGCGAACGCGGCGATCACGGCGACTAAGTAACGAAGGTCTCTTGGCGCCGCGCTGCCGAAAACGCACGTTAATGAAACGACGAGCGTTCATCGGCGCTACGGCCGCCGCACTGGTCGCGTCGCGGCGGCCGGCGCGGGCGACCGGCGGTCGGGACATCGCCGATTCCGCCACGCAACACAACATGCGCGTTCTGCTGGCGACCGGAAGCTTCGCTTCCGCCCGCCAACTCGACGCTTGGCATTTCGTGTGGAGCGGTCGCACGTATCGCGGGACGTTTGCCGGTGTACCCCTGCCCGATGGGCGCCAAGCGCTCGTGAACACGCTGCCCCTCGACGCATACTTATACGGCGTGCTCAGCAAAGAAGTCTCGGCTTCGTGGCCCGCCGCCGCGCAGCAAGCGCAGGCGATCGCATCGCGCACGTACGCGCTCGGGAAGCTGCGCCCGGCAAAACCCTTCGACATCGTGGCGGGCGAAATCGATCAGGCATACGGCGGCATCGAGAGCGAAACCGTCGAGGGCCGCGCTGCAGTGGATGCGACGGGCGGGATCATCGCGACGTATGGTGATCTGCCGGCGCGCATCGTGTATAGCGCGTGCTGCGGCGGGCGGACTGCCGATGCAGGCGATGTGTGGAATACGCCCTATGCCTATTTGACGAGCATCGCCGATCCGTATTGCGCCGGCACGCCGTCGTTCGAATGGCAAACGGATATCGGCGTGGATGCCGTCGTGGGCGCGTATCGCGCTCAGTTCGCGGGCATCGGCTCGCTGCGCGCGGTCGAGATTCACTCGGACGACCCCGGTGGCCGGCCCCGTTCGATCGATTTCGTCGGCTCGAACTCGACCTTCGCAACGACCCCGAGCGCCTTTCGCGCGTCGCTCGGGCCTAGCGTCGTACGCAGTGCGTTCGTGCGAGGCGCCGTGCTGCAGCGCGCCGGCACGTCGCTCGCCCTGAGCGGCACGGGCCGGGGCCACGGCGTCGGCATGTGTCAGTGGGGTGCGCGCGTGATGGGCGAGCGCGGTCACACGCCGCTCGACATCGTCGCCTTTTATTTTCCCGGAACCGCCTTTGGACGTGGTTGACGGCGCTTGCGCCCCAGGGCCACGTCGAACGGAGAGTTACCGCTACGCCTTGCCGCCGGGCTTAATCGCAACGGTCCCGGCGGAGCCGGCGGACGCCGCGCGGCTGATGGTCGTCGGCGCGGGGCCCCTGCGCCACCGCGCGTTCCTCGACTTTCCGGAGCTCTTGCGTTCGGACGACGTTTTAGTCATTAACGAAACGCGCGTCGTTCGCGCGCGCTTGAGCGGTACGCGCGCGCCCGGCGGCGGGGCGGCGGAGATTCTGCTGCTGCGCCCCGCCGCCGCGGGCCCGTTCGATTCGAGCGTGCGCGAATGGCGCGCGCTCGTAAAACCGGGTCGTCGTTTACCGCTTGGAGCGCGCGTGCACTTCGGCGGCGAGGCTGCCGCGGAGATCGTGCACGTGTGGCCCGACGGTTCGCGAACGGTGCGCTTCGAAGGTGCGGCCTTGGATTTCGTTATGGAGCGCTATGGCGAGCTGCCGCTCCCGCCGTATGTCGGCAACGGAAATGCTGCGCGTGCGCAGCGCTATCAAACAATCTTCGCGCGCGTGCCGGGTAGCGTGGCCGCACCGACCGCGTCGCTCCACTTCACGCCGCGTGTGATTGCGGCCATTCGCGCGCGCGGAACGACGATCGCGCCCCTCGTTCTCGACGTCGGACTCGGTACGTTCAAGCCGATGGAAGCGCCGCTGCTCGACGAGCACGTCATACATGCCGAACGTTACTTTATTTCCGAGGCGACGGCGCGCGCCGTCAATTCGGCTAAGCGCGAAGGGCGGCGCGTTATTGCCGCCGGAACGACGACCCTGCGAGCGCTCGAGGCCTCGGCCGCCGACAACGATGGAGCCGTGGCAGCGGGCGATCGGGAGGCGACGCTATTCATTACGCCTGGATTTCCGTTCCGCGTCGTCGACGCGTTGCTGACGAACTTCCATTTGCCGGCGTCGACCCTACTGGTCCTCGTCAGCGCGTTCGGCGGCTACGAACGCACGCTCGACGCGTATCGAACGGCAATTATCGAGCGCTATCGCTTTTACTCCTTCGGGGACGCGATGTTCGTCTATCGCTCGACTGCGCCGTAAGGCGGCGGCGCGAGCGGTCTCGGTCGCCCGGGCACGCACAGGACCCCCGGTCGTGGCGTCAAAGCGCGTCGTCATCGCCGTGTTTGCAGGGAGTTCTTTTTATGCGCGTACGATCGGTGCTGTTCGCAGGTCTCGGCCTGACGTTCGCCATGGGCACGGCGCTTGCCGCGAATGCTCCGATGTCGGGCAAGACCGTCAAGGTCGGCGTAATCGCGGACATTACCGGCTCCGCCGGCGCGTACGGCACGTCGCAAAAGAACGCGTACGATCTCGCGGCCGAGGATTTCAGAGCCGGGCGGCTAGATGCCGGCGGCGCGACGGTGAGCTTCGACGTCCAAGATTCCGCGAGCGATCCGGCGCAAGTCGTCACGTTAATGCAGAAGTTCACGTCCGACGGCACCGCGCTCTTGGTCGGTCCGACGCTATCGGGCGAAGCGAAGAAAGCCGATCCGATCGCCGTGAAGGCGAACCTTACGATTCTCGCGACCTCCAACACGGCGCAAGGGATCACGTCGATGGGCCCGTGCGTCTTTCGCAATGCGCTCGCTGAAGAACAAGTCGTTCCCGAGGCCGTCGCCAAAGCGGTGCGCAAATGGAAACCAAAAACCGCCGCCATCATTTACGGCGACGACGACCAGTTTACGAAGACCGATTTCGACCTATTCAAGAGCGCACTTGAAAAGGAACGCGTGACGCTCGTCGACGTCGAGACGTATCATAAGGGCGACGTCGATTTTAAAGCGCAGCTGACGAAAATCGCATCGAAGAAGCCGGACATGCTGGTAGTCGGAGCGCTGCTCGAAGAGGCGGTCAAGATCGTCGTCCAAGCGAAGCAAGTAGGCCTGCGCGCGCACACGATCGGCGGGAACGGCTTGAACTCGCCGAAATTTATGCAACTCGCCGGCGATGCGGCCGACGGCGTCGTGATCGGAGCGGCGTACTATCTCGGCAATAATTACAGCGGCAACAAAGCGTTCGTCGAACGTTACAAGGCGAAGTTCGGCAGCGGTCCCGATCAGTTCGCGGCCCAAGCATATGCGGCGGCGCAGATTATCGCGGCGGCCGTCAAGAGCGGCGCGGCGACCCCGGAGCAATTTTGCGGTCAGTTCAAGAAGTTGAACGTCGTTCAGTCGGTGCTCGGGCCCGTCAACTTTCAACCCTCGCGCGACGTAAAGGCGGCGAGCGCCATCGTGCAAGTGGCGAAGGGTGCGTTCACGTTCTTTTAGCGGCGGGCTAACAGTTGCTGTTCCAGCAACTCGTCAACGGGCTGTTTTTGGGAGCGGTCTACGCGCTCTTTGCGATCGGCTACACGCTCGTTTTCGGCGTGCTCGACATCCTCAATCTCGCGCATGCGGCGATTTTCATGGCCGCGGCCTTCGCCGCGCTCGCACTCGTCGCGGCGGGCGTTCCGCTATGGGGCGCGGCGCTGCTTGCGACGATCTTCGCGGGGTTGCTCGGCATCGCGCTCGACCGCGTCGCCTTCGCCCCACTGCGCAAGCGTAATGCGGGCACGCTCGTGCCGCTGATTTCGTCGATCGGCGTGGCGATCGTGATCGGCGGCGTGGTGCGCGGGCTCTACGGTCCGGGCGAACACCGCTTCCCCGAAGGGACGCTCGGGGCGCTCGGCTCGGGGCAAGTACACGTTGCCGGCTTGACGTTCGGAGCGCTCGATCTCGCGATCCTCGGCCTGTCCTTGGCGCTGATGCTGCTGCTCAGTTTCGTCATCCGGGCGACGCCGCTCGGGCGCGCGATTCGCGCCGTCGCCGACGACCGGATTGCAGCAGCGTTGCTCGGGCTCGATCTCGAGCGCACGATCGCCATTACGTTCTTCATCGCATCGGCGCTCGGCGGCGCGGCCGGCATTCTCATCGGCCTGCAGTACGATAGCGTGAGCCTCGAGATGGGCTCGCGCATCGAACTCAAGGGCCTCGCCATCATCATTCTCGGAGGCATGGGCAGCATAACCGGGGCGGTCGTCGGTGCCTTCATCTTGGGCGCCGTCGAAACGCTGTCGATCGCGTACGTTTCCTCGAGTTACCGCGACGCCGTAGCGTTCGGCGTGATGTTCGCGATCCTCGTGCTTCGTCCGACCGGCCTGTTCGGAAAACGCGCCCTGCGCGCGGCGTAAGCTCGGGTGTTCGCGTTCCTCGCCGCGCACTCGAAGCTGATCGATCAGATCGGCATCAACGCGCTGCTCGCGCTATCGCTCTCCGTGTCGCTGCGCGCGGGCCAGCTGGCGCTCGCGCAAGCGGCGTTCATGGGCATCGCCGCGTACGTCAGCGCCGTCGGAGCGACCGCAGCGGGTTGGAATTTGCCGCTCTCGATGTTCGCCGGCGCCGTGTGCGCCGCGCTCGTCGGCGCGCTGCTCGCGCTGCCGCTCGGACGGCTGCGCGGCGTGTTCCTCGCGATCGCGACGATCGGATTCGGCGAAATCGCGCGCATCGTCGAAATCAACGCTCCGGTTACGGGCGGCGCCGAGGGTTTTTCGAATATTCCGAACGACGCAAATACCGCTTGGATCTATGGCACGCTGTTACTGGTCGGCGCGCTGCTGAGCGCAGCGTCGCGTACGAAAGCCGCGCTCGCCGTCGCGCTCACGCGCGAGGACGAAAACGCAGCGCGCGGCGTCGGCGTCGACGTAACGCGCGTCCGATTCGGAACGCTCGTCGCCGGGGCGGCGATAGCGGGCCTCGCGGGCGCGCTCTACGCGCACGCGAATTTCTTCATCACGCCGAGCGACTTCGGTTTTCCGCGCATGGAGCAGATTCTCGTGTCGTGCGTCATCGGCGGCGTGACGAGTTCGTTTGGAGCGGTTTTGGGGGCGCTGCTCGTGACGTTGCTCCCGGAATTCGTGCGGTTTCTCGCCGACTATCGCGAAGTGTCGACCGGGGCGATTCTGCTCGGCATCGTCCTGTTCGCGCCGGACGGCATCGCGGGTTTATGGAAGAAGCGCGCGTGACGTCGGAGAGCGGGCTCGCCGTCTCCGCGCTGGGCGTGCGGTATGGCGGCGTGATCGCGCTTGCCGACGTCAGTCTCGCGGTTCCCTCGGGCGGCGTAGTCGGCCTCATCGGTCCTAACGGCGCGGGTAAAACGACGGTCATCAACGCGGTCACGGGCGTGCGCGCACCCGATAGCGGAACGATCGCGCTCGACGGCGTTCGTCTCGACCGCCTCTCACAGCATCGGGTGGCGCGTGCCGGAGTAGCACGGACATATCAAAACATTCGCCTCTTCGCGCAACTCGGCGTGGCCGACAACGTGCGCGCGGGCGCTTATCGCCGCACGCATGCGTTAAGCGACGGCGAGGTCGTGGAGTTGCTCGAGCGCACGGGCACCCGGGAGCGCAACCTCGCGCGACGCGCGGGTACGCTACCCTACGGCGAACAGCGGCGGCTCGAGATCGCGCGGGCGCTCGCAGCGCAGCCGTCGCTCGTGCTTTTGGACGAACCGGCGGCCGGCATGAATCCGAGCGAGTCGCTCGCTTTGCGCGGCGTTATTCGCGACGTCGCGCGCGCTGGAGCCGCGGTGTTGCTCGTCGAGCACGACATGTCGCTCGTCGGTGCGGTGTGCGACCGCGTCGTCGTACTCAATTTCGGTGCGGTGATCGCCGCAGGCTCGCCGGCCGAAATTGCACGCGACCCCGCCGTCATCGAAGCGTATCTCGGTACCGAAGCGTGAGTCTGCTCGAAGTCGACGGGTTGCGCGCGGGCTACGGTCGCATCGAAGTGCTGCACGGCATTTCCCTGCGCCTCGAGGCCGACAGCCTGTGCGCGATCGTCGGCGCGAACGGCGCCGGCAAAACGACGTTGTTGATGGCGCTGTCGCGGCTGCTGGCGGCGCGCGCGGGCCGCGTCGTATTCGACGGTCGCGACATTACCTACGCGTCGTCGCATGCGGTCGTGCGCGCCGGTCTGTCGCACGTTCCGGAAGGTCGACGTATGCTCGCGACCCTTAGCGTTGCAGAGAACTTGCTCGTCGCCGCCGGATCGCTTCGGGGAGCAGCGCTGCGCGCCGGACTCGCAGCAACGTACGAGCGTTTTCCGATCCTCGGCGAGCGACGCGCGCTGCCCGCGGGTTCGCTTTCGGGCGGCGAACAGCAGATGCTCGCGCTCGCGCGGGCGCTGATTGCGAATCCCAAAGCGCTGCTGCTGGACGAACCGTCGATGGGCCTCGCACCTAAACTCGTCGAGCGCATTTTCGAGATCATCGCCGCGGAACGCGCGCGCGGGACGGCGATCTTACTCGTCGAGCAGAACGCGCGGAAAGCGCTTGCGCTCGCGGATTACGCGTACGTGCTCGAACGGGGCACGATCTCGCTCGAGGGACGCGGCGCCGATTTGCTCGGCCGCGAGGAAATTACCGCAGCCTATCTTGGTGAAGGCACGGAGCGTCACCGCCTCGGCTAACGGCGGGAAAGCGGATGCGAACGACTGCCCCGCCGTCCGGGGCGTTCGCGAGCGCGACGCTGCCGCCGCTCGCGAGCACGATCGAGCGCGCGATAGCGAGCCCAAGGCCGCTGCCGTCGAGCGTACGCGCATCGACGCCTCGCCAAAAGCGATCGAAACCATGCTCTAACGCATCGGCACTGAAACCGGTACCGTCGTCGGTAACCCGAAGTTCGACGAACGTGCCGTCACGAACCACGTCGAGCCGGACGTAGCCTCCGTCGCGCGCGTACTTGAGCGCGTTATGCAGCACGGCGACGACGGCGCGCGATAACGCATCGCGTCCCGCGCGAACGCGCGCGTCCTCGTCCGCGGAAACCGTAATCGTCAGTCCGCGCTTGGCCGCGAGCACCGCCATCAGCGCCGCCGCTTCGCGCGCGATCGCATCGAGATGGACGATTGCGTTGCCGCCGCTCTCCGCCTCCGCGCGAGCTGCTCCGAGCAGATCGCGCGTGATCGCTTCGAGTGCGTCGGCGCGTTCCGCAATGGTGCGCAGCGCTTCGCGGTATTCGTCACCCGAGCGCTCGCGCCGCAGCGCGAGATCCGCTTCGGCGCGAATCACGGACAGCGGTGCTCGCAGTTCGTGCGAAGCGTCACCCGTAAAGCGCCGTTCGCGCTCGAAGGCATTCTGCAGTCGTTCGAGCATTCGGTCGAAGGTCGCCGCCAGCCGCCCGAGTTCGTCGCGGGACGACGGTAGCGCGAGGCGGGCGGAGAGATCGCTCGCTTCGATTTCGGAGGCGAGCGTCGCGATCCGCCCGAGCGGGGTCAGCGCCCGACGCGCGATCGCACTGCCGGAGAGCACCGCGAGCGCGGCCAGTACCGGGATCGCAAAGCCGAAAGCGAGCGCGAGGACTTTATCGAGTTCGGTAATCGTGTCCGTTTCTCGCCAGATCGCAAGCTCGCCGATGCGCGTGCTTCTGGACAAGATTGGCGCCACGTACGCGCGTACGTCCTCGTTACCCGCGCGCAGCGACGCGATCCGGGCTTGCGTTGCAGCGAGCGCGAGCTTTCGCAGACCTGGCAGCGTGCCGCGTCCGGCGCTCGCCGCGACCTGTCCGTCCTGCTGCCAAACGACTCCGTTTGCTTTCGCCCCAAGGATGTCGCTCAGCTGAACGCTATCGGCCTCGTCGAGCGTAACGCGCCCGTGTTGACTCTCGACGGTCGCGAGGATTGCGCGCGCGCTCGTCGTCAGTTGCGCGTCGAGCGCGGTCCGTTGAGCGTGATCGACGACGGCTAGCGCGAGCGCCCCGAAAAACGCTAGCGAGACGACGAGCGCGAGGGCGTACGAAAGGGTCAGCCGTCCGCGCAGGGTCTGTGGATCAAGCATCCGCATCGGGTCCGAAGCGATATCCGGCGCCACGCACCGTTGCGATGAGCGGTGCTTCGCCGGCGGCCGAAAGCTTTGCGCGCAAGCGCCGGACGTACACGGCGATCACGTTGGAAACGTTTTCGCTGTCGCGCTCCCAGACGGCGTCTTCGATCATCCGCTGCGTCAACAGTAGTCCGGCATTGCGCATCATGTATTCGAGATATGCCGTATCGCGCGTCGTGAGGTCGATCGGCCTGCCCGCGCGCGTGACCCGTCTCGTCGCGAGGTCGAGCACGACGTCGGCAACCCGTAACTCGTTGATTGCGGACGCCGGGATGCGGCGTCCGAGCGATCGCAAGCGCGCCTCGAGTTCGACAAAGACGAACGGTTTACGCAGGTAGTCGTCCGCTCCGGCGTCGAGCCCCGCAACGACGTCCTCCGTCGTGTCGCGCGACGTGAGCATTAGAATCGGAGTCCGAACGCCGGCCGAACGAAGCGCCCGCGCGACCGCGAAGCCGTCTTGGCCCGGAAGCAGAACGTCGAGCACGATGACGTCGTACGCAAGATCTTGGCCGGCTTGCGCGCCGGAGAATCCCTCGCTCTCAACGTCGACGACGTGTCCGCTTTCGGCGAGTCCGCGGCGTACGACGGCCGCCAGCTTCGCATCGTCCTCGACCACCAGCACCCTCATGGCGAGACTCTTTCCATAGCCACCTGCCTCAGGCATCGAGCGTTACATGGTTTCGACGTTTCGCCGCAGCTTTTGTCGATGCGTCAAATACGCGATGACTCCCACGATTGCCGAGAGGAAGGCGAAACTCGTCAGCGTCGTGCCGAACCCGAGTCCCCCGTCTTTTACCGGCTGGGAGAGCAGGTCGCCCATGGACGCGCCCAGCGGCCGCGTTAACACGTAGGCGATCCAGAACGCGAGGACGCCGTCGATCTTAAGGACGTAGTAGGCGGCTGCCGTCGCCGCGATCGCTCCCGCGAACATCACGGCCGAGAGCGGGTAGCCGAGGTGCAGATTCTCGGCTACGAGGTCGCCGGCGGACGTGCCGAGCGCGAACGTAAAGAGAATCGTAGCCCAGTAAAACGCTTCGCGCTTCGTCGTGGTAATCGCGTGTACGGAAAGCGTGTGTTCGCTCGACCACCACAGCGCGAAGACCGCGGCCAAGATGCAGCTAAAAACGATCGTGGTCGTCGTAAGGCTTATTGAGAAATTTTCGACCAGATTGTCCGTGATGAGCGTTCCGACGATGCTGATAAAGACGACGACCGTCCAGTACACGCTGCGAACATACCGTTTGCTTCTCATTTGAAAGAAAAGGGCGATCGAAAACACGGCGCTCATCACGACCGACGTCGTGACCAAGCCGAGGTGAAGCCGCACCGAGAGGAAGTCCGCGGCCGTTTCACCGACCGTAGTGGCTAGAATCTTGATGATCCAGAAAAACGCCGTAACTTGAGGAACTTTATTGGACATTTGCATGAAGCCTAACCTTATCTCGAAGTAACGAACGAACGGCACCCTCGGGACGCGAGCGCCGTTCCGCTCCTCTCCGTACGTTCGCAGCGCCGCATGAACCCTCGATGAATTCACCGTGCAGCGCTCGTCAAAAGTTCGACAATGCAGAGCGCGCGTGTGGAACTGCATTGAACCTCTGGCGTGCAAAAGTCGAGCACATGAGGTTGCCGCCGCTTCACCGGGCGTTCATGTAACGGTTGTAGCATGCGGATATGAAAAATATCACCACTGCCGCACTTGCAGCGGCCATTGCCACAACGATAACCGCCGGCGCCTTGGCGGCTGCGTATCCCGGACAACAGTATGCCGCCCGGGCACACGTTGCGCTTCCGCAAGCGCGTGCGATCGCTTTACGCACGGTATCCGGAACGATCGTCTCGCAAGAACTCGAATACGAACGCGGCGGAAGCGGTCTCCGTTATACGTTCGATATCAAGACGGCGCGCGGCGTGCGCGAGGTGGGCGTCGACGCGCGCGACGGAGCGGTCCTCGAAAACAGCGCGGACGCGACCACCAGTCTGGAACGGCCCGAGTCGGGCGAAAGCGGCGGCGAGGCCGGCGAACGCGCAGGCGGCTAGTGTGTAAGCGGAGCGCGCGCCGGCGTCGAACCCGACACGGCGCGCGCCCTGCCTGATTTCTCGCTCGAAACCGGGATTAGTCGATGCAGCAGGCGTCGAATTCGCGCCTCATGAGTGCTCGTGGCCTGCGGCGTTGGCTCCACGACGGCCCGCTGGGCTGCTTCGAAATGTACGAGTGGGTGCCGGAGCCCGCGTCGCAGCTGTGCGGCGTCGTCGAACGCATCTGGCACTGGGATGGAAGCCCCGCCGAATCGCGCGAACGCGTCTTTCCCGACGTGACGCTGGAACTCGTCGTGCAGCTCGATCGTGCGTACCGGCCGGTCGTCGACGGAAAGGCCGGAGAAGCGTTCCCGCTCGTGTGCATCGAGGGACTGCGCGGCGGCGCCGCAACGATCGAGGCACCGCGGGGCCGTTGCCGGGTGCTGGGACTGCGTTTTACGCCGCCTGCAGTCTGTGCGCTGCTGCGCCGGCCGCTCGGAGACGTCGCCGGCCGCACGATCGACCTGCACGATGCGATCGGGCAGTCGGCTCGGGAACTCTCCGATCGGTGCGGCGACGCGGCCGACGCGCCGAGCCGAATTGCCGTGGCCGCGCGCTGGGTAGCCGCGCGGATGACGGCCGCCGAACCGGATCCGCTGGCGCGCTGGTGCACGGAGTCGATCGTTGCGAGCGGGGGACGAGTGCGCGTCGAGGCGCTGGCCGATGCGACCGGTTTATCGTCGGCTCGCCTAGCGCGCCGCTTTGTGACGCACGTCGGCATGACGCCGAAGCGCTTCGCCAGGCTGGCGCGCTTTCGCCGGTCGCTCGACGCCCTCACTGCGGGCGCTTCGATCCGCGATGTCGTGTACGAAGGCGGTTATTACGACCAGCCGCACTTCAACGCCGAGTTCGGCGAGCATACCGGTTTGTCGCCAACCGCGTTCTTGCGCGCCTCGAAATTTCCACAAGGCACCAGTCTGAGCGAAGCCGCGCCGCGGTGATTTTTTCCAAGCGCGGATCGCACTTCCGGCGTACCATGCGTTCATGAACCACACGCAACGACCCGCCGCCGGAGGCAATATCGCGGCTACGTCCGGCCCCGTCTTTTGTCCGACCTTCCGCTACGTCGACGCGCCGCGCGCGATCGAGTGGCTCGTGGAAGCCTTCGGATTCGAGAAGCACGCCGTCTATCCGAACGAAGACGGCACGATCGCTCACGCTGAGCTCAAATTCGGTTATGGAATCGTCATGCTCGGAAGCGCGAGCAACGGCGGTCCCTACGACGTCCGCAGTCCGCAGGAAGTCGGCGGCGTGGCCACCGGCGGCATCTACGTCGTGCTCGAGCGCGACGAAGATATCGACCGGCACTGCGCGCGCGCTCGCGCCGCGGGCGCAACGATCATCGCCGAGCCCGAAGATGCCGATTACGGCGGACGCGGTTACGGCGCGCGCGACCTTGAAGGCTATTATTGGAGCTTCGGTACCTACCGCCCGCTCGTGCCGTAAACCCTAGCTGGCGGGGCCGTTTACTTGGGCGGGGTCGTCTTCTTGGCATGTTGTGGCTTAGGTCGAGCTTTCACCGTTCGGATCGAGGACGTCGAACAGAGTGCTGAGCGCGAACGTGAAGCCTGGGAGCGTCGAGTGCACGAACGTCAAACCTTCTGTAAAAACGGTCGGAGAGTCGTCCTCCGGTGTAAAGCAGCGGATCGTCCGGCTCTGCGGCTCGATATGAACGACGGCGAGCGAACCGGACTGCAGGTAGACGGCCGTTTTGTGAGCGATCCGCACCTGCTTATCGCCGGGCGAGTAGATTTCAAAGGCGACGTCCGGCGCGACCAGGGGTTCCTCGGCGCCGCGTTGTCCGGCGGCGTCGAGGCTCTCGTACGAGATGTACGCCACGTCCGGGACGAGCGGGCGCGTGTATTCTCCGGGCAGGGTCAGTCGAAACTTCCACTCGGTGCCGACCTCGCCGCGGCCGCGCGCCCAAGTGCTCAAAAGAACTCCGAGTCGTAGCTGAAGCAGGGCGTGCCGGCGGCGCGGGCTCGCTTTGCGCACCGGACGCCCGAGTACCCACTCGGTTGCGGGCTCCGTGTCGGGAACGAAAACCTCGGTAAGCATGATTCCGGCGCCTTTCGACAGCGGACGACGATCGTTACGCAGGACGTTCACACGAAGGGAAGCGTTTGACAACGCTTGCTCTCCGTTGTATCCTCGTCGGGTTGTGGTCCTCGCCGCGAACGCCTTTTTACGCGTCGCGGCAAGGAACGTAAGATGAACGCCAGGCTACGTGGAGTTGAGATGAAGAACATCATCGGCCGGAAGGTCGGGATGACGAGCGTGTTCACCGCCGATGGGCGGTACGTCCCGGTTACCGTCATCGAGGCGGGGCCGTGCAGCGTGCTGCAATCAAAGACGGTCGAAACCGACGGCTATCGAGCCGTCGCGCTCGCTTTCGCCGATGCGAAGAAGAACGGCCTCACGAAACCGGCGGCCGGCCGCTTCAAGAAAGTCGGGATCGCCGCGCCCAAGAAGTACGTGCGCGAGTTTCGCCGGGGGCTCGACGGCGCTCCGGACGTCGGCGGTGCGGTCTCGGTCGACATCTTCGCCGAGGGCGAGCGCGTCGACGTCGTCGGTATCTCGAAGGGCCACGGCTTCGCGGGCGGCATGAAGCGTCATAATTTTCACGGCGGCAGTCGCACGCACGGCCAGATGATTCACCGTCAGCCCGGCTCCAACGGCGATACGAACTCCGGCCATACGCACCGCGGTTCGCGGCGCCCGGGCCACATGGGCGTGGACCGCACGACCCATCAAAATCTCGAAATCGTGCGCGCCGATGTGGAGCGTAACGTATTGCTCGTTCGCGGACCGGTGCCCGGTGCGAAAAACGGTATCGTGCTCGTGTCGGCCGCGGTGCGGCCGCCTAGGACCACGGCGCCTGCAAAGGCGGCGAAATAATGCCGAACGTCATCGACTCTAAGGGCGCTCGGCTGCCGGACGAAGCGGTTCCGGCGGCGTTCGCCCAGCGCTCGGAAGGCAAGTCGAACGCGATGTTCAGAGCGGTCTTCCGCGAACTGAGCAATCGCCGCGCGGGCACGGCGTCGACCAAGCGTCGCGACGAAGTCTCCGGCGGCGGACGCAAACCGTGGAAGCAAAAGGGAACCGGACGCGCGCGCCAGGGTTCGACGCGCTCGCCGCAGTGGCGTCATGGCGGCGTCGTCTTCGGGCCGAAGCCGCGCAATTACATCGTCTCGCTCAACAAGAAAGAGCGGAAGGCCGCGATGCGCGCGGCGCTCGTCGATCGCTTCACGAGCGAAGTCGTGACCTTGCTCGCCACGGAAAATTTCCAGCTGAATAAAACGCGGGAACTCGCAGCGTTGCTGTACGGCTCTGCGAAGGCCGCCAAAGTTGGTCCGCGGACGCTCGTGGTGTACGCCGAAAGCGAAGCGGGCGGCGTTGGGGCCACACTCGCGCGGATCGGCGCCAACCTCGAACGCGCGGCCGTGACGCACACGGGCGCACTCGATATCAAGGACGTGCTCGGGTACGCGCGGCTCGTGTTGACGACGGCTGCCGCGCGAGCGCTCGAGACGACGTTCGCCGCTTCGTCACCCCCAGGGAGCGCTGCGTAATGGAAGCTCGCGACGTCATCATTGCCCCGCTCATCACCGAAAAATCGATGACCGGCACCGCCGTTTCGCAGTACACGTTCGAAGTGCATTCACGCGCCACCAAGACCCAGATCCGGCACGCCATTCAAGAAATTTTCCGGGTGACCGTCGTTAAAATCAACACGACGAACATCGGCGGAAAGATGAAAAATTTTGCGCGACGCGGCGTGCGCACATCCGGCAAACAGTCGGACTGGAAGAAAGCCATCGTCACTCTCAAAGCCGGCCAAAAAATCGAATTGGGCGGCGTCAACCCCTTCGAGCAGTGATTCGTATGCATCGTTCGAGCGACACCTACACGCGACTCGGTAAGGTTAAATAACAGTGGCTGTAAAACGGTATCGGCCGACGTCGGCGGGGCAACGCTTCATTACGACGATCGACACGAAAGACCTGACGAAGAAGAAGCCTGAGAAATCGCTCGTTGAGGTTAAGAAAAAGCATTCTGGCCGAAATAATAACGGGCATATTACCGTGCGCCATAAGGGCGGCGGCACCCGCCGGCAGTATCGCATCATCGACTTCAAGCGCACGAAGGACGGCATTCCGGCCAAAGTCGCGGCGATCGAATACGATCCAAACCGTTCGGCGCGCATTGCGCTGCTCAACTACAAAGACGGCGAGAAGCGCTATATTTTGGCGCCGGTGGGCCTCGAGATCGGTCAGAGCATCGAATCGGGCGAAGGCGCCGACATCAAGACCGGCAACTGCCTGCCGATCAAAAATATTCCGCTCGGTACCGTCATTCATAACATCGAATTACGGCCCGGTGAAGGCGGTAAGCTCGTGCGCAGCGCGGGTTCGGCCGCACAGCTGATGGCGAAGGAAGGCGAGTACGCACAAGTGCGTATGCCTTCGGGCGAAGTGCGCCGCGTGCAGATGGTCTGCCGCGCGACGATCGGTCAGCTGGGCAATCTCGACCACGAGAACGTCGTCATCGGCAAAGCCGGTCGTATCCGCCACATGGGAAAACGCCCGTCGGTGCGCGGCATCGCGATGAACCCGGTCGACCACCCGCACGGCGGCGGCGAAGCGCGTTCCACCTCCGGCCGCCCGCCCACCACGCCGTGGGGCCAGATGACCATGGGTAAAAAGACGCGCCGCAACAAGCGCACCTCTAAGATGATCGTCCGTAAGCGGAGTGCGAAGTAATGGGCCGCAGCCTCAAGAAAGGTCCGTTCGTCGCGGACCATCTGCTCGCTAAAGTCGAGAAGATGAACAGCACGCGCGAGAAGCGCGTGATCAAGACCTGGTCGCGCGCGAGCACGGTCGTTCCGCAGATGGTCGGGCACACGATTTCGGTTCACAACGGCAAAAATCACGTGCCGGTCTTCGTTACGGAAAATATGGTCGGCCATAAGCTCGGCGAATTCTCGCCGACCCGGCTTTTCAAAGGCCACTCGGGCCAAGAAAAAAGCTCGGTGAAATGACGATGGCCGATACACAAACCGCAGAACGCTCGGAGGCCCTCGCGCGCCTGAAGTTCGCCCGTGTCGGTCCGCGCAAGCTGCGCCGGGTCGCCGACGCCATTCGCGGTAAGACCGTGCGCGAAGCGCTCGTGCTGCTGCAATTCTCCGGCGTGTTCGCTTCGGAGCCGATCGAGAAACTGCTCAAGAGCGCGGTTGCGAATGCGGAAAACAACCACAGCATGTCTACGGACGGGCTGTTCGTCACGAAGATCACGGTCGACGGCGGCCCCGGCGGCTCGTACACGCGCCGGCTCGACCCGCGCGCGCAAGGCCGCGCCGCCTTCAAACGCAAGCGCATGTCGCACGTCACGATTGCGGTCGGCAACACACCGCCGAAACACCAACCGAAGAAGAAACCGGGCGCGTCGATCGCGCTTTCGACCGTCGAATCGCGCCGTCGCAACGTCGCGGCCGCAGCGCCCGCGAAGCGGACGCGCCGGCCCAAAGCCGCAGCGGCCGCTGCCGGAGCATCATAACGCATGGGACAGAAAATACATCCGGTCGGCCTGCGCCTGGGCATTACGCGCACGTGGGAGAGCCGCTGGTTCGAGAAAAAGAATTACAAACTGTGGTTGCACGAAGATCAGTCGATCCGCAAGTATTTCGGACGGTTGACGCGCGCGGCGGCCATCTCGAAAGTCGAGATCGAACGTCGCGCGAATCAAGCGCGCATCATCGTGCATACCGCGAAGCCCGGCATCATCATCGGTAAACGCGGCGTCGGCATCGAAGACATTCGCAAAAATCTCGAACACCTGACGCAGAAGAACGTTCAAGTTAACGTGGTCGAGATCAAGCATCCCGAACTCGACGCGCGGTTGGTCGGACAGAACATCGTCGACCAGCTCGAGAAGCGCATTGCGTTCCGACGCGCCATGAAGCAAGCCATCATGCGCACGATGAAAGCCGGCGCACGCGGCGTTAAAGTCATGGTTTCCGGACGCTTGGGCGGAGCCGAAATCGCGCGCACCGAGCAAAACCACGACGGTAAGGTGCCGCTGCACACGCTGCGCGCCGATATCGATTACGCGCACGTCGAAGCCTTCACGACCTTCGGGCGCATTGGCTGCAAAGTTTGGATTTACAAGGGTGAAGTGATGCCCGATCAGCCGCGCGTCGAACTGCGCCCGGAGCGTTCGCTCGGCGAGCGCGCCACATTCCGCGACCGGCGCAACGATCGTCGCGGCGGGCGCCCTCGCGGCCCGGGTGGACCGGCGGCTCCCGGAGCGCCGGCAAACGGTACGGCTGCTTCGAACGCGCCGCGATCGACGCCCGCCGATCAAGGCGCGGACGCGCTCGCGCTGCCGAGCGTCGGCGAAATTTTGCACGATCATCAGTCGCTGGGGTCGGAGATCGACGGTGCGCTCGCGCAGCCCGGTCATCCGACGTCGACGGGCGAGCACGGCGGTGCGGCGACGCATAACCCTGCGGCACAGCACGGCCACGGCGTGACGGCGGAAACCTCGCAAGTGGATCCGGAATCGCAGCATACGACCGACGTTGCCGAACGGCCGGGCGCCGAATCCAGTGCGCCGACGGCTACGCACCCCGAGGCCGCACCGGGTGGCGGCACGCACGATCGTCCCGAACTAAATACGTCGGGCGAGTCCGAGGAGGCGCCGCAGTAATGCTCACCCCGAAGCGCGTGAAGTGGCGCAAACAGCATCGCGGCCGTATGACCGGCAAAGCGCTCGTCGGCAATACGCTGACGTTCGGCGAGTACGGTTTGCAGGCGCTCGAGCCCGTGTGGATGACGAACCGGCAAATCGAAGCCGCGCGTATCGCCATGACGCGTCATATCAAGCGCGGCGGGAAGGTCTGGATCAAGTTGTTTCCCGATAAGTCGGTCACGAAGAAGCCGGCCGAAGTTCGCATGGGCTCGGGTAAAGGCAATCCCGAGTTTTGGGTCGCCGTCGTGCGGCCCGGCCGCGTCTTATTCGAACTGGCCGGCGTGAGCGAAACCGTCGCTCGCGAAGCGCTGACGCTGGCGTCCGCGAAGTTGCCGATTTCGACGAAGATCGTCACCCGTGCGTCGGAAAATGAGGCCGTTTCGTGAAGCACGACGACCTTAAGGCGCTGCGCGATCTCAGCGTTGACGAACTGCAGAAAAAGGCGCGCGAAACGAAAGAACAGCTTTTCAACTTGCGCTTTCAGCTGCGGACCGGACACCTATCCGATTTCAGCCGCGTGAAAGCGACGAAGCGCGAGTACGCGCGTATTGCGACCGTGATCAGCGAAAAGCGCCTCGTCGCCGCACGCCTGGCGCCGAGGGCCAAACATGGAGCAGCATAACGTGAACGGCGGCATGGAGCTAACTGACACCCCGAGCGCGCAAATCGAGCATCCGCCAGCGGAACATTCGCAAGCGGAACATTCGCAAACGGAACATTCGCAAGCGGAGCATTCCGAAGCGGGCCGCGGCCGCCGCCGTACCAAACTCGGCCGCGTCGCGAGCGACAAGATGGATAAGACGATCGTCGTCGTGACGGAGACGCGCGTCCCTCACCCTACGTATAAGAAAATCGTTCGCAAGTCGGTGCGCTTCAAAGCGCACGATGAAAAGAACGACGCGAAGGCGGGCGACACCGTCCGTATCATGGAGACGCGGCCGATGTCCAAAGATAAGCGCTGGCGCCTGCTCGAGATCGTCGAGCGCGCGAAATGATCCAGCAAGAAACGCGGCTCAAGGTCGCCGACAACAGCGGCGCGCGGGAACTGCTCTGCATACACGTGCAGGGCGGCTCGCGACATCCGTATGCGTACGTCGGCGACGTCATCGTCGGCACCGTCAAAAGCGCGATCCCCGGTGCGGCCGTGAAAAAAGGACAGGTCGTCAAGGCGGTCGTCGTGCGCTGCTCGCAGCCAATGACGCGACCCGACGGCTCGATTATCAAGTTCGATGAGAACGCCTGCGTCATCATCAAGGGCGACAAAGACAATCTCGATCCGCGCGGCACGCGCGTCTTTGGGCCAGTGTGTCGCGAGTTGCGCGATCGCGGTTTTTTGAAGATCGCCTCACTCGCGCCGGAGGTGCTCTAACATGCCTGAAGCGATCGCCAAGCCCAAGATCGTCAAGGGCGACACGGTCGTGCTCCGTCGCGGCCGCGAAAAAGGCAAACGCGGAACCGTTAAAGCGGTGTTTCCCAAGGACGGAACGGCGACGGTCGAAGGCCTCAACGTCGTCAAACGTCACACGAAACAAGGCACGGGCGGCGCCAAGGCGGCCGGCATCTTTGAAAAAGAAGCGCCGATTCCGCTTGGGGCGCTGCAGGTGATCGATCCGAAGACGAATCTTCCGACGCGGGTTCGCCGCATTCGCAAGGACAACGGCGACGTCGTTCGCGTGTCAGTACGTTCGGGCGAGGATCTTCTCGTGCCGGGCAAGGGACGGTAGTATGGCAGCCACGCGCTTACGCGAAAAATACGATACCGGCGTGAAGCAGAAGCTGATCGAGAAGTTCGGTTATAAAAACGTGCACCAAGTCCCGAAGCTGGACAAGGTCGTCATCAACATGTCCGTCGGCGACGCGATCCAGAGTTCCAAGATTCTCGACGTCGCAGTCAAGGAACTCGAAGCGATCAGCGGCCAGAAAGCGGTCGTTACGAAGGCGAAGAAATCGATCGCGGCGTTTAAGCTGCGCGAAGGCATGTCGATCGGAACGAAGGTCACGCTGCGTGGCGAACGGATGTACGTGTTTCTCGACAAGCTCTTCAATATCGTGTTGCCCCGCATCCGCGACTTCCGCGGGTTGAACCGCAAGTCGTTCGACGGTCGCGGCAACTACAATCTCGGACTTAAAGAACAGATCGTGTTTCCGGAGATCAACTTCGACCGCGTCGACAAGATGCGGGGCATGGACATCGTTATCGTGACGACGGCCAAATCCGACGAAGAAGCGACGGAATTTCTAGCGCAGATGGGTCTCCCGCTGCAAAAGGATCGCATGGACAATTCTGCTCCCGCTCTTCAGCGCGGGGATTCGGTGTAATGGCGAAAACTTCGAGCATCGAGAAATCGAAACGCACGCCCAAATTCGCTGTGCGGCAGCACAATCGTTGCCTGACCTGCGGACGTCCGCGCGGGTATTATCGCAAGTTCGGCATGTGCCGCATTTGTTTCCGTGAAAACGCGCATCGCGGGTTTATCCCGGGCATCACGAAGGCGAGCTGGTAAGCATGGGCGTCATTACCGATCCCATCGCCGACATGCTGACCCGCATCCGCAACGCCAACACGGCGAATCATCCGACGGTCGACATTCCGGCATCCAAGATGAAAATAGCGGTCGCGGAGATCCTCAAAGAAGAGGGCTTCATCCGGAGTCACGAGCGAGTGGACGAAGGTCCGCAAGGCGTCCTGCGCGTGACTCTCAAGTACGGCCCCGAAAAAGAGAAAGTTATTACCGGTCTGCGTCGCATTAGCCGCCCGGGCCTACGCGTCTACACCGGCCGCGGCGAAGTTCCGCGGGTTCTCGGCGGCCTCGGGCTCGTGATCATGTCGACGAGCAAAGGCATCATGTCGGGCAAGCGCGCGAAGCGCGAAGGCTGCGGCGGCGAAGTTCTCGCGTACGTGTGGTGAAGCAATAATGTCTAGAATCGGTAAACTTCCGGTCGCTATTCCCGACGCCGTCAGCGTCGATGTGTCGGATCGTCTCGTACGGGTCAAGGGTCCCAAAGGCGAACTCGAGCAGC
>JALYUE010000124.1 GCA_030853925.1 Vulcanimicrobiota bacterium
GCCCGTCATACGTCCGTTACGGACGTGCGTCGGTAGCGGGCAGTTACGAGGCCTCAGCGAGCACGTTGACGTGCTTGCGGTTGCGCTTTTCGGAGAAGGCAACCGTGCCGGGTACGAGTGCGAAGAGCGTGTTGTCTTTACCCATGCCGACGCCGAGCCCGGGGTAGAACTTCGTGCCGCGCTGGCGTACGATGATGTGGCCGGCCAAAACGAATTCGCCGCCGAACCGCTTGACCCCGAGACGTTGCGCGTTCGAGTCGCGGCCGTTGCGGGTCGACCCGGCGCCTTTCTTGGAGGCGAACAGCTGCAGATCAAACGTAAACATGGCGCGCCTACTATACCAGCCCCGCCTCCCCCACGCAAACACCGGCGGCAGGCATTTTCCTGGAATGCGTCATACGAAGGAGGGCCTTTGCGGAAGCGGCTGAGCGGCCGCTCTCGCCGCGCATCGAAAGCTGGGAGACATTCGGGAATCGGAAAAACCTAAACGCCGGGTCGTCATCACCGGCATGGGCGCGGTTACGCCGCTCGGGAATACGCGGGACGCTTTTTGGCAGTCGTTGATCGCCGGACGCAGCGGGGTGGCGAAGGTGCGCGCCTTCGACGCCGCGGCCGCCGGGCTCAAAGCGCAGATCGCCGCCGAGGTCAAGGATTTCGATGCCGATGCGCTGATCGGCCGCCGCGACGCGCGACGCATGGACCGCTTCGCGCAGTTCGCCTTCGTCGCGGCGCGCGAAGCGATCGACGACGCGAAATTCCCGGGCGACAAGGAACTCCACGCCGAGACCGGGGTCATCGTCGCCAGCGGCATCGGCGGCATCATCACGATCCAGGATAACGTCACCAAAGCGCGTGCGCTCGGCACGGCGGGCCGCATCACGCCGTTCTTCGTCCCGATGCTGATGAGCAACGCGGCGCCGGCGCAGATCTCAATGCGCTACGGCTTGCGTGGACCGATGTACGCGGTTTCGAGCGCCTGCGCGAGCTCGAACGATGCATTCGCGGTCGCCTACGATCTGATCGTCGAGGGCAAGGCGCGGGCGATGATCACCGGCGGCTCGGAAGCGACGATCATCGATTGCGCGATGGGCGGTTTCGATTCGATGAAAGCGCTCTCGACCCGCAACGATGAGCCGGAGCGGGCCAGCCGTCCGTTCGATCGCGCGCGCGACGGTTTCGTGTTGGCGGAGGGTGGCGCGATCTGCGTTCTCGAGGAGCTGGAACTGGCCAAGTCTCGCGGCGCCCGCATCTATGCCGAAATTCTCGGTTACGGACAATCGGCCGATGCGTACGATTTGGTCGCCGTCGACCCCACGGGCAGCGGGGTCGAACTCGCGCTGCGGCGCGCTTTCGAGCGCTCCGGCGTTGCGCCGCAGGACGTCGATTACGTCAACGCGCACGCGACCTCGACGCCGATCGGAGATCCGGCCGAATCGCAAGCGCTGGGACGAATCGTCGGTGCAAACGGGCACCGCTTTGCCGTCAGCTCGACCAAGAGCATGCACGGGCATGCGCTCGGCGCGGCCGGCGCGATCGAAGGCGTCGCCACGGTGCTGACGATCCAAAACGGGATCATTCCACCGACGATCAACTACGAGTACCCCGATCCGGAATGCACGCTCGACTACGTTCCCAACGTCGCGCGCAAAGCCGACGTCAAGATCGCGCTGTCGAGCTCGTTCGGCTTCGGCGGACACAACAGCGTCGTCGTCTTCGGACGGTACACCCCGTAGCGAAACGGTTGCGCCGTGGCCGGTGAGTCGCGACGCAAAAAATTGCGCGCCCTCTTGAAGAACAGCGGCGTCGCGGCATCGGGCGGAAGTCTGGCTGCGTTCGAAGCAGCGTTCGTGCACGAAAGCGCAGCACGAGAAAAACTTGCCGAACGCTCGAACGAACGCCTCGAATTCCTCGGTGACGCGATCTTGGGTTTCATCGTCGCTCGTTCGCTCTGCGAACGCTATCCCGATGCCGCCCCAGGCGAACTTGCACTGCGCAAAGCGGCACTCGTTTCCGATGCGTCGCTGGCGGCGAGCGCCGAGCGCCTCGGCTTCGACGAATTGCTCGTGCTCGGCGCGGGGCTCGCCAAGTTGCCGCCCGCGCGCCGTCGTTCCGCACTCGCGGATGCCTTCGAAGCGTTCCTCGCGGGGCTCTACGGCCACAGCGGCATGGAACCAGCGGCGGCTTTCGTGTTGACGCAGCACGTCGCCGAGCACGAACGCAGCGGCGTCGACATCGCCGATCCGAAGACCGTCCTGCAAGAGTGGACGCAAAAGCGGTTCGCCCGTCTGCCGAGCTACGTCGAACGCTCTGAAGGGCCCGCACACGAGCGGACGTTTTATGCGGAGGTGACCGTCGAGCGCGAGCTTGCGGCCTCGGGCAGCGGGCCATCGAAGAAAGCGGCCGAGCGGGACGCCGCCGTCCACGCGCTCGCGCGGCTCGTTGAGCGTTACGGCGAAATCGCAACACCGCGCTTGTCGCAAGCCGTGCCCGTGAAATCGACCGGGCGCGCTGCAGCGGCAAAGTCCTTTGCGAGCCGCGCGTCGAAAAGGAAGCGCCCGTGAGGCTCTCGTCGCTGCGGCTTTTCGGATTCAAAACCTTCGCGGAACAAACCGCCCTCGGCTTTGAACCCGGCATCACGGCGCTCGTCGGGCCCAACGGCTCGGGCAAATCCAATCTGGTCGATGCGATCCGCTGGGTGCTCGGCGAGCAAAGTCCCAAGTCGCTGCGCTCGACGAAGACCGAGGACGTGATCTTCGCCGGTAACGAACGGCGCAAGCCGCTCGGCATGACGGAAGTGACCTTGACGTTCCGCAACGACGATCGTGCGCTGCCGCTCGACGCGCACGAAGTCGCGATCACGCGGCGCGCGTATCGTGCCGGCGACAGCGAGTTTTTTATCAACCGCCAGAGCGTGCGCTTGCGCGATGTGAGCGAGCTGCTGATGGGAACGGGTCTGGGCCCCGGTTCGTACGCGATCGTTTCGCAGGGGCAAATCGATGCGATCCTGGCGGCCAAGCCGGCCGACCGGCGCAGTCTTTTCGAAGAGACCGCCGGCATCAACAAGTTCTTGGCGCGCAAGGCCGAGTCGCTGCGGCGGCTCGAGCAGACCGAACGCAACGGCATCCGCGTCAACGACGTGCTGGCGGAGATTCGGGCGCGCATTCCCGAACTCGAGACGCAAGCGCGCCGGGCGCGACGCTACCGTAAAGTTGCGGCGCGCGCCCGCGATCTCGAAATCCTCTCGTATCTGCGCGCCGGCGCGTCACGTCGCGACGAGCGCGCCGGTTTGCAGGCACAGCTTGAAAAGTTGGAATTCGAACGCGCCCGTGCCGGCGCTCAGGCAGCGACGGCGCAGGCCGATCTGACGCGGCTGCGAGGCGAACTCTACGAGCGCGAGCGCGCGCTCGAAGATTTGCGCCGCGCCGCGACGCAGACCCGTGCGCGGCTGTCCGAACGCGAAGCGGATCACGCGGCGCTGTCCGCGCGCCGTGAGGCGCTCGAGCGACAGTCGACGCAGTTCATCGGCGACCGCGAACACGCCGCCCGCGAGCGGGCAGAGATCGGAACGGCGCTCGAGGGGCTCGGCATCGAACTCGAGCCGCGGCGCGCCGCGCTCGAGCTGGCCCGGCAGCGCGAGCGCGAAGCACAAGCGACGCTGGGCGAAGCGCGCGCTCAGCTCGACGCGCTTTTTGCGGCGGTGCGTGAAGCCGAAGCGGCGGCCGCGGCCGATGCTGCCACCCAGGCCGAGCGCCGCGCGCAAATCGCGGCGACGCAAAGCGATTACCAACGTCTCGAGCGCGACATCGAAACGTTCCGGCGCGAAGCGCAAACGTCGAGCGAGCGCGTCGCCGAACTCGTGCAGGAACATGACGGCGTGGGGCGCCGCCGTGACGGGCTCGAGTCGCGCGCGGCGCACGCGCGTGCAGCCGGCACGCACGCCGACGAGCGCGTCGCGATAGCAACCGTCGCTCTTGCCGCGGCTCAAGGAGCGTATCGCGCCGCCACGAGCGAGCTCGCCGGCGCCGAAGCGCGCCTGCACACGATCGAAGAGCTCGAGGCCAACCTCGAAGGGCACGTTCCCGGGACGCGCGCCGTTCTCGAGGCCGCCGCGCGCGGCAACGTCGGCGGCATCGTCGGAGTCGTTTCAAATCTCGTGCGCGTCGATGAGCCGTATGCGCGGGCTCTCGATATCGCTTTCGGCGCGGCGCTTTCCAACATCGTGACCGAGACGGCCGAAGATGCGGAGCGCGCGATCGCTTTTTTGCGTCTGCGCGAGGCCGGACGGGCGACCTTTTTGCCGCTCGATACGCTGGGCACGCGGGCCGGACGCGATGCACGCGAGCTGCCGCGAGCCGCCGGCGTCATCGGCTACGCGCATTCCTTAGTCGAACCGGCGCAAGCGCGCTATGCCGGCATCGTCGCCTTTTTGGTCGGCCGCATCTTGATCGTCGAGTCGCTCGACGTCGGCGTAGGTCTCGTGCGCAGTCAGGGCTTCCGCGACGCGATCGTGACCCTCGAGGGCGACGAGATTCGCGGCGGCGGAGCGATGACCGGCGGCCGCTACAAACGCGAACGTTCGATCCTCTCGCGCCGGGCGCAGGCGCGCACGTTGTCGGGGGCGCTGCCGCGGCTGCGCAAAAACGTCGAGGCGGCGCAAGCGGCGGTCGGGACCGCGAGCGACGAGAGTGCCGAAGCGACGGCGCACCGCGACGAAGCTCATCGGCTCGCTGCCGAGCTCGCCGTCGAATTGCGCGATGCGCAGGCGCGCGGCGAGGCGCTCGGGGC
>JALYUE010000141.1 GCA_030853925.1 Vulcanimicrobiota bacterium
GCTGCGTAGCGCATGCGCTCGTCCATCGCCTTGCGGTCGGTGATATCGCGAACCATAGCGATGGCCGTAACCGGAGCCGGCTTCGGCACGGAAACGAGCGATACGGTCATTTCGAGCCATCGTCGCGCGTCGTCGCGTTCGAGCGCACGCTCGCAATGATACGTTGCGGTCGTACCTTTCACGAGTTCCGCGAACGCAGCATCGTGCGGCGGTATGACTTGCGCCCCGCCGAGCAATTCGGCGAGCCGCGCGTTTCCCTCGATCGTGCCGCCGCTTGCGTCGAGCAATGCGATGCCCATATTCGAACGCTCGAAGATCGCGGTGAACTGCGCTTGCGTCAACAGCAGCGCCTTCTCGGCACGTTGTTGCGCCAGCTCCGCTCCAAACGTACGCGATTGTTGCTGCGCCGCGAGCAGCTCGCGGCGGTCCCGGCGGACCACGACCCGCCCGATCAGCGCGACCATTCCGCCGCTCAGCAATGCCGCGACGAGCGATCCAAGTATGACGAGCAGCTGCATGCGTCGCGCCGTTGCGGCACGGGCATCGAAAAGTACGTTCAACCGTCGCTCGAGCAGAACGACGAAACGCGCGGAAGCCGACACGAGCGTTCGCTTGCGAGCGGCGAGCTCGGTCGGGGTAACCGCGGGCGAACGATCGCCTGCGACGACAAGCTGCAGCGGCGCTCGCAGCGCCGTGCGCGAGCGTTCGAGCTCGTTCCAAGCGGCTTCAAGCGGCGGGTCGAGCGCGCCACCCGCTTCCACGGCGCCGGCGCGATCGACGGCGAGACTCACTGCGGCGGCGTCGGCGCTGCCGACGTACGTGGCAATTGCAATTCGGTCGCGTACCGAAACCCCGGTTGGGGACGCGCCGACTTCGGCGGTAGCGCTCGCCGCGCTCAATCGCTGCAAAATGACGGCGTTTTCCGTCGAGAGCGCGTCGCCGAGATTTGCCTCGATCACATGCGGCTCGTAAGACAACCGTGAAGCGTCCGCAACGAGGCCCTGCGCCTTGAGGATTGCGAGGCCGGCCGCCTCTAAATGGCGCGGATTGGGAGCCGCTTCAAATTCGCGCCAGGCGGAGCTCGGAAGGGCCGAAAGCTCCGGCCCAATACCCATATCGCTTAAGTCGGCGCCCGTACGAGCGAAGGCGGCTAACCCATCGCGAACCGCCCGCCGGTCCTGGGCCGGGATGCCCGCTCGCATCTTAGCGCGATCCCGCGCAAACAACCGCGGCGTCAGGCGCGTGGCGGCGATCGCCTGTAACGAGCGCGATCCGTCATAAAGGAAAGCGACGCCGCGGCGCTCTCCGTTTACAAGCGCGATTTGGTCTGCGGCGACCCCATACTGCGAGGCGGCGACGCTAAAGATCGGGACCGACAGCAAAACCGCGAGCAGCGCGAGCTTGAACGCGAGCGACGTCTTCAGGCGGCGCAGCAGAACTGGCCGCATGCGATGGATCAATACTAAAACTAGCCGACTCCGTTGATAGACCTCTAGCCTCGAGTCGGTAGTATTTCACGGAAAGCTTACGAGGGCGCGACCTCGACCGAACGTGAGACGCGCGTCACGTCTGTCTCGCGGAGAGCGGCCCAAGCCCGAACGGCGTCGACCTTGCTTGCCAAAAACGCCATGTACCCGCCGGAGAGCAAAAATACTTTGCGCAGCGGATCGAGTTCGAATGGGATCTCGACACCGTCGTGCCGGCGCAGCACCTCGCGTTCGAGGTCGATGCCGAGCGACGGAGCCGCCAAGAGTTCGTCGATCTCGGAGGCCGGCACGACGATCGGCGCGATCCCGTTATTGTAAGCATTCTCGTGAAAGATACGCGCGAAGCTCGGCGCGACGACGGCGCGAAAACCGCGTTCGGCGAGCGACCAGGCGGCGTGTTCGCGCGAACTGCCGCAGCCGAAATTTTCGCGCGCGACGACGACCGCGGCGCCCGGGTATGCTTCGAGCAGCTCGACGCCGCCGCTCATCCCCGTGAACAAATGCTTACCGAGTCCGCTCGTTTCGACCCCCGTCAGATGATGCGCCGGAATGATCTGATCGGTGTCGACGTTCGCACGATCGAGCGGCAACACGGTTGCGATGACGTTCACCCGGACACCGCCGCTTCCTCGAGCGCGGGCAATTCCTCCGGCCCCGCTATGCGCCCGAGGACGGCGCTAGCTGCGACCACCGCCGGCGATGCGAGATGAACTCTGCCGCCGGCACCCATGCGGCCGGGGAAATTGCGATTCGTCGACGAGATGCAGCGGGCGCCGGGGGCGAGGACGCCCATCGACATGCCGAGGCACGGCCCGCACGACGAGTGCGTCCACAAGACGCCCGCATCTTGAAAGACGTCGTGCAGTCCTTCACTTTCGGCTGCGCGTTTGACGGCTTGCGAACCGGGCGTCACGATCGTCGGAACGCTGACTTGCCGGCCACGCAGGATCTCGGCAGCGGCGCGCAGGTCGGATAACCTCGCGTTCGTGCACGATCCGATGAAGGCCTGATCGACTGCAAGCGACCGCAACTGCATCCCGGGCTCGAGCGCCATGTATTCGAGCGAAGCAAGGTCGGCCGAGGCCGGTACGACGCCGTCGAGCGGCACGGACTCGCCGGGATTCGTACCCCACGAAACCATCGGCCGCAGTTTCGCAACGTCGAGGGTCAGTTCGCGATCGTAAGCGGCGCCCGCATCGGCGACGAGCGCTTTCCAGGCGTCGACTTTGCGTTCGAATGCGTCGCCCGTCGGTTGATTCTCCCGGCCGCGTAAATAGGAAAACGTCGTTTCGTCGGGCGGACACATTCCGGTGGTCGCACCGGCTTCGATCGCCATGTTGCACAGCGTCATCCGCTCGTCCATGGAGAGCGTTTCGAGCCCGCTGCCGGCGTACTCGAGCACGAATCCGGTGCCGCCTTTGAATCCAAGCGTCGCGATGACGTAGAGCGCGAGGTCCTTCGCCGTCGCGCCGTGCTGCAGCCGTCCTTCGAGCGTGATGCGCATCACCTTGGGGCGTTGCAGTACGAGGCATCCGGCGAGCATCGCCCCGCCCTGCGCCGTCGACCCCACGCCGAGCGCGAACGCGCCGAAAGCGCCGAGCGTGCAGGTATGACTGTCGCCGCAAGCGAGCGTCATGCCCGGCTCGACGTACCCTCGTTCGGGCGCGACGACGTGGCAGATGCCGTTTCGGCCGAGATCGTACAGGACGATGCCGTGGCGCTTCGCCCAATCGCGCAAGACCTTGGCTTGAATCGCCGTGGCACTGTCCTTGGCCGGCGAGACGTGATCGTTAATGGCCACGATGCGGGCCGCATCGAACAACTTATCGCCGTAGCGCCGCTCGATCTCGAGCGCGCCCTGAGGCGTCGTAATTTCGTGCGCGACGACACGGTCGACGAAGAGTAGCACGTTGTCGCCGGGCAGCGGCTCGACGACATGCGCGTCCCAAACTTTTTCAAACAGTGACCGGGACATAAGCTCCTTTATTGGCAGCGCCGTGGACGCTCGGCTCGCGAAGGCCTTCGAATCGGATTGCGCGGTTGACGCTCGAGACGACCGCGCGTAACGACGCCGTCACGATACTGCGATCGCGACCAGCACCGTGATGCGCATTTCCGCCCGCGGCAATTTCGACGTATGCGACGGCCGCGGCGTCGGCGCCCATGCCGACCGCGTGTTCGCAGTAATCGGAAACGCCCACTTCGAGTGCCAAATCGCGCGCGAGTCCGTGCACGAAGGCATCGATCGGGCCGTTGCCCTCGCCGCGCAGCGCGCGCAATTCTCCAGCGACGGCGACGGTCGCGTCGATCGTGACGCGGCCGGCGCCGTCGTCGGCGAGACGATAGTCGACGAGCCGCAGGGGCGTTTCCACGACGACATACTCTCGCTCGAACGCCGCGCCGATGTGCGCCGGGCTGATTTCGCCGCCGCTCGCCTCCGATAGCGCCTGCACGGTTTTCCCAAACTCGATCTGCATCGCTCGGGGCAACTCGAACCCGAAGTCGTGCTGCAGAATGTATGCGACTCCGCCTTTACCGGACTGGCTGTTGATGCGGATGACCGCTTCATAGGTTCGGCCGAGATCTTTAGGATCGACCGGTAAGTAGGGCATCTCCCAAACGACGTCTTCGCGGGAACGGCGCGCGGCGAAACCCTTATTGATCGCGTCCTGGTGCGAACCGGAGAATGCAGTGAAGACGAGTTCCCCGCCGTACGGATGCCGCTGATGTACGGGAAGTTGATTACAGTATTCGACCGTCTCGACGATCTCGGGAATGTTGGCAAGATCGAGCCCGGCGTCGACGCCTTGCGTAAAAAGATTGAGCGCCAGCGTCACGAGGTCGACGTTACCCGTGCGCTCGCCGTTACCGAAAAGCGTTCCCTCAATGCGATCGGCGCCCGCCATCAGCGCGAGTTCGGCCGCTGCGACCGCGGTTCCGCGATCGTTGTGTGGATGCACCGATAGTTCGAAACGGTCGCGGTTCTTTACGTTGCGTCCGAACCATTCGATCTGATCGGCGTAGACGTTCGGCGTCGCCATTTCGACGGTCGCCGGCAAATTGAGGATGACCTTGCGCGCGGGAGTAGGCGCCCATGCGTCCATCACCGCTTCGCAAACGTCGCGCGCGAAGTCGAGTTCCGTACCGGTAAAACTCTCCGGGGAGTACTCGAGCACGATGTCGCCCGCGCCGGGACACGCCGCAAGCGCTTTGATGCGCCGGACGGCTTGCACTGCAATCTCCATCACTTCGTGGCGGTCGAGGCCGAACACCACCCGCCGCTGCAGTGTCGAGGTCGAATTGTACACGTGCACGATCGCGCGACGTGCACCCGCAATGGCCTCGAACGTCCGATCGATCAACTCTGGGCGTGCCTGCGTAAGTACCTGGATCGTGACGTCGTCCGGAATCAGATCGTGCGCGATCAGTTCGCGGACGAAGTCGAAGTCCGGTTGCGACGCGGACGGAAACCCGACTTCGATCTCCTTAAAGCCGAGCCGTACCAGCAGATCGAACATCCGCCGTTTGCGCACCGGTCCCATCGGTTCGACGAGCGCTTGATTTCCGTCGCGAAGGTCGACGCTGCACCAGCGGGGAGCGCGCGTTATGACACGCGCCGGCCAACGCCGATCGGCGAGATCGATCGGTGCGAAAGGACGATACTTATGGACGGGCATACGCGGCATACGGAACCCACTAAAAAAAGAAAAAACCGTCGCGCTTGCGACGGCTCCGGGTGCTGACGGAGAAAACGGCGCTAGCGGCTACGCTGGAGGCGTACCGCTAAGGAGGATCTCGACAATGAGGCTGCGCGAGGCGTTCATCTGCGCGAACTCTACCACGCACGCCGAACGCTCGTCAAGCCACGGGCCGCATCTGGGCGTGGTTTCGCTGCTGACGATCGACGATGTCACTTTGCTCGGGTCAACGCGGCGACGAACGGCGCGACGAGGCCGGCGTACCTCGCGCAGCAGCGGGCTGCATTCGCGCGCTTTGAGGCTGACTGTCAGAAGCCCGCTCCACAATACGTCGACGTTTTCACGATGCGAACGGCTTGCGTCATAAGCGGTCGCGCGCATTGACAGCGGTCTTATCCACGTGATACACAAAGCGCACATGTTCCGCGCCGTTCTCGTCGTCGTCGTCCTCCTTATTAGCCAACCATTGGTTCGGCGCTGGTAGCTTCGCGTAACGAGATAGAACGCAAAGCCTCCCGCCGAACCGGCGGGGGGCTTTTTTCTTAGCCTCATAAGGGAGTTTCTTTTGTCACAGTCCGGCGATGCGACGGGCGCCCAACTCGTTCTCGACGTCCTCGTCGACGAAGGGGTCGACGTCGTCTTCGGCTATCCGGGCGGCGCGATCATGCCGCTATACGATGCCCTGCACTCGCATCATATCGAACATATCCTAACCCGGCACGAAGCGGCCGCCGCTTTTGCCGCTGGAGGTTACGCGCGTTCTAGCGGCCGCGTCGGAGTCTGCCTCGCGACCTCCGGACCCGGCGCGACGAACCTCGTCACGGGCATCCTCGACGCGCAGATGGACTCGGTTCCGATCGTCGCGATCACGGGCCAAGTTCGCACGGCGCTGATGGGCACGGACGGTTTCCAAGAAGCCGACGTGAGTTCGATCATGGGTCCCGTCACGAAACGCAGCGTCTGCGTGCGCGACATCGGCGACTTGGAGCGCACGCTACGGGCCGCATTCCGCCTGGCGCGCGGGCCGCGGCCCGGCACCGTCTCCGTCGATATTCCGACCGACATTCTGAAAGCTCGTTGTCCGAAGATGGACGTGACGGCGGCGCGCGCACTCGAAGCCGTACCGGAAACGCCCTCGGATACGGCGCTCGACGAAGCGCTGGACGTGCTGCTCGGCGCGCAGCGCCCGGTTGCGATCGTCGGCGGCGGAGCGCGCAGCGCCGACGCCACCCGCGCGTTTCGCGAATTAATGGCGGTCCTCGAAATCCCGCATACGGCGACCATCAACGGACTCGGTTGCGCGTCGCCCGGAGATCCGAATTTTCTCGGAATGCTCGGCATGCACGGCTGGAAGGCCGCGAACCTTGCGGTCAACGGCGCCGACGTCGTGCTCGCGCTCGGCATGCGTTTCGACGACCGCGTGACGGGCCGCCCGGATCGATTTGCCCAGCACGCGCAGGTCATCCACGCCGACGTCGATGCGTCGGAATTTGGCAAGATCGTCCCCGTACGCGTCGCGCTGCGCGGCGACTTACGCTTGACGCTCGAGCAGTTGACGGCGCGCGTAAAATTGCGGTCGATCTCGAGTTTCGCCGGCTGGACGGCGCAAGCTAGAGCGCTCGGCGGGGCGTTGCCGGCCGACCGCGCGCCGCACGGAGAGCTTTCGGCGACCGACGTTTTAGACGCGCTGTTCGCGGTCGCACCCGCCGACACGATCGTTGCAACGGACGTCGGCCAGCATCAAATGTGGGCCGCTCAGCGTCAACGCGCGATTCATCCGCGCAACTTCATTACGTCGGCGGGTTTGGGCTCCATGGGCTTCGGACTGCCTGCAGCGCTAGGCGCGCAGCGCGCGAATCCCGAGCGCACGGTGATCGCCGTGTGCGGCGACGGCGGATTTCAAATGTCGATCGCGGAGCTCGCGACGGTGCGCCGCTACGCACTGCCGGTGAAGATACTACTGATCGACAATCGCCGGCTCGGCATGGTACGGCAGTGGCAAGAGTTGTTCTACGACGGCCGCTTCTCGCATACCGATCTCTCCGATAATCCGGACTTCGTCGCAATTGCGGCAGGTTACGGTATTCGAGCGGAGCGCGTGGAAGATGCCGGGGAACTGCGCGACGCACTCGAGCGCTTCATTGCGGCGGACGAGCCGATGCTCTTACATTGCGCGTGTTTTCCGGCCGAAAACGTGTGGCCGCTCATTCCGCCCGGCGCGACCGTGCACGATGCGATGGAGTCGGCGCCGATCTTCGAGCCGGTACCGGCATAACGGCGTGCAGCTTTCACTACTGTTGCACGATTGGCGGCTGCTCGAGCGGATCGTGGGTCTGACGAGCCGCCTCGGTTGCGCGTATACGCACGTCAGCGTGCGCCCGAGCGATACGTTCTACCAGGCGACGATCGATTTCACGGGGCCGCCCGACGCGCTGCGCCGCCTGGACTTACAACTCAATCGATTGCTCAACGACGCTAAGGAGATGTCCCGATGAACGCACTGTACGATCGCGATGCCGATCTCCACAAACTGGCCGGAAAGACGATCGCGATCGTCGGTTACGGAAGCCAAGGCCGCGCCCACGCGCGCAATCTGCGCGACGCCGGGCAAGATGTGATCGCCGCTCTGCGCGAGGGGTCGCCGTCGCGCCGCGCGGCTGCCGAGGACGGCGTGCCGTGCGACTCGGTCGAACACGCGGTCGCGCGCGCCGATATCGTCATGATGCTCGCGCCCGACGAGGAGCAGCCGGCAATCTTCTTTCGCGCCGTCGCTCCGCATCTCAAGAGCGGCGCGTATCTCGCGTTCGCACACGGGTTTTCGATTCATTTCGGTACGATCGTTCCGCCCAAAGACGCGAACGTCTTCATGGTTGCGCCCAAAGGGCCCGGGCGGCTCGTGCGGACCGAATACGAAGCCGGGCGCGGCGTGCCGTGCTTGATCGCGGTCGCGGCGGATCCCGCAGGCGACACGCGCGACCTCGCACTTGCGTACGCGGCGGCGATCGGCGGCGGCCGCGCCGGCATTCTCGAGACGACGTTCAAGGAAGAAACCGAAACGGATCTTTTCGGCGAGCAAGCCGTTCTCTGCGGTGGTTTGACTGCGCTCGTGACGGCCGGTTTCGAGACGCTCGTCGACGCGGGCTACGCGCCGGAGATGGCATACTTCGAGTGCCTGCACGAAGTGAAGCTCATCGTCGATCTGATGTACGAACGAGGCATCGAAGGCATGCGCGACGCTATCAGCAATACGGCGAAATATGGTGACTACACGCGCGGCGAGCGCATCGTCACGAGCGAAACGCGCCAGACGATGCGCCGTATCCTCGGCGAAATCCAAAGCGGCGAGTTCGCCCAAGAATGGGTCTCCGAACACGCGGCAGGAAAACCTCGCTTCGCCGACTTTCGCAAGCGCAACGCCGCGCATCCGATCGAAGCGGTCGGCAAGAAGCTGCGTAATCTGATGCCTTGGATGCGGGCCGCGGGCACTCGTCCCGAGCCGCTCGAGGCCAGCGGTACCGCGGACCACGGATTCCGCATGATGTAAGCGGGTAGAGTCAGTGAGCTGAAACATCTTCTCATCGAGATCCAGCGGGCGGCCCTCGCGAGACATAGCTTCACGGTCGCCTGATCCCGTTTAAGTGCCGGCAAGAAGGCATAAGCGGCTTCTACTAAAATTACCGATTCGCTCGCACAC
>JALYUE010000162.1 GCA_030853925.1 Vulcanimicrobiota bacterium
GCTCAAGAGCGGCGGCGAGGATAGGTGACGACGTAGAGCGACGAGAGCGCCGCTTGGACATCCTTTTCGTCGAAGTCGTTCTGACGTCCGATAAACGCCACGTCGATGCCGCGTTCGCCGTCGAAAATTAGGTAGTCGTAACGTCGGATGAAGCGGCCGATTTCGTTGCCTTGGCTCACGCGCACGACGTACATCGGCATGCCGTTGGGAAGCGTCGTCTGGGTGCGCTTATCGACGAACGTGCCGCCCGAGCCGCCGCGCAGATCGGACTCGTGCTGGCTCTCGAATCCCGCGAGCGTTCCCGAGAACGGCTTGATCGTGATGACGATGGTGCGCTGATCGGTCTGACCGGCGTGCCAGCCGAACACCGCGGCGGGCGCCCCGTCGTCCGAGCCTTGGTCGGCACCCTCCGGCTTGCGCAGCTCGATGCGCGTCCAGCCGTCGGGCGCTTGGAAGTGCATGCCGGGGTCGTCGTAACTGAGCGGCTCGGCAGCCGACGCGATGCCGCCGCGTGTGAATGCGAGCGCGGCGAGAAGCGACATGAGGCGCAAAATCATTGGGACTCCAACACGGCGGTCAAGGCGGGCAAAGATACGGCATAGCGGTAGCCGACGTTGCGATGGTCGTCGTCGAACTCTTCGTGCCGCACTTCGAGCCCGAGGTCGCGGAAGCGCCGGGCCAACATGCGCGCACCCAGATCCAGGCCGTATTCGTCGCGGCGTCCGCAATCCAGGTAACGCAAGCGAAGCCGCGCCAGTTCGGCCCGCTTGTGCGCGCACATTTCGACCGGGTCGTACGCGAGCCAGCGCGCGAACACGTCGTCACGGATCTCGCCCGTGCGCAGATCGAAGGGCAAGTCGAAGGCAAATGCGACCGCTGCCGTCGGCGAATACGCGGCCCCCTGTGCGAGGAACATCATCGCCGATGACTCCTGTGGCGAGCGCTTCGGCTTACCTTCGAATGCGGCCACGAACGCCGCTGCATCGAAGTCGTAGCGCTCGAGAAGTCGCTGAACACCTGGAATTTCGGGCACGTATACGCCCCGAAAATTCGTGTCGCCGCTATGCGAAGCGACGGCGCCGAAGACGCCCGGGAAGGTCATGACGAGGTGCAGCGCACCGAAGCCGCCCGACGACTTGCCGAGAACGGCACGGCCGCCCTCGCGGGCGACGGTCGGGTAGTGCGCGTCGACGTGGCCGACCGCGTCGCGCGCC
Organism: Vulcanimicrobiota bacterium; assembly: GCA_030853925.1. GTDB lineage: Bacteria > Vulcanimicrobiota > Vulcanimicrobiia > Vulcanimicrobiales > Vulcanimicrobiaceae > JALYUE01. The sequence goes on from JALYUE010000162.1 coordinate 1,215, forward strand.
ACATAGGTCGCGTACGCGCCGTTGTGCGCCGAATCGACGTATTGCGAGCCGCCGAGGCGCGTGTTGCCGTCGACGATTGCGAGCAGCGCCGGCGGCATGGCGCCCGACGCGATCAGACGGTCGACGCACTGCACGACGTTCGTCTCCCACGGCCGCGTGGAGACGAGCGCCGCTACGTCGCCCGAGTAGCCGTGCAGCACGTACAGCACGGGATAGCGACGGGAGCCTTGCAGATCGCAGTCGGGTGGAACGTACACCGCGAGCGGCCGCACCGACGGGTCGCCGAGCGGGTTGTCGCGCAGATGCGCCGAGTCGACGAAATCGATGCGTACGTCGCCCGCGAGCTCGAGCAGCCGTCCAAGTTCACTCGTTGCCACGCGCCGGGATACGCGACGACAGGACGCCGCTCCCGCGCCGCGATAGCACAGCCAGGTGTTTCGCCGTAGCGCCGGGCTGCTCGTGTTCGCGCTCGCGTTCGGCTTTGTGACGACGGGTGCCGCCGCGGGCGCGGCGCGGGCCCCGAGCTACGGTCATAGCGCCATCGCGATCCGTTCGGGCGAACCCGTCTTCGAAGTCGACGGCGCACCGTTTTTTTTATACGGCGCAGCTTTTTTTTACGAACGGCTGCCGCGCGATCTGTGGGCCTCTTCGCTCGACCGGATGCGCGCGCTCGGCATCAACACGCTCGACTTATACGTGCCGTGGAACTGGCACGAACTCGATGACGGCGACTTCGATTTCGACGGGCGTACCAACCCGCGGCGCGATCTCGCCGAAGTCTTGCGGCTCGCGCGGCGCTTCGACTTCCGTATCATCTTGCGCCCGGGACCCGTCATTCGCAACGAGTGGCGCAACGGCGGGTATCCCGCGTGGCTGCTGCAGCGGCCGGAATACGGCATGCCGCAGCACGACTTACTCGAAGGACGCTATCCGCCGACCGCAACCTTGCAAAACGCGCATTCCGACGACGCGGCGGCGCAATGGATGCGCAACGCGACCCACATGGCGTACGCCCGCCGTTGGCTCGAACGCGTGTTGCGCGAATGCGAACCCGTCGCCGACCGCATCGTCGCCGTGGCGCTCGACGACGATCAAGGCGCGTATCTCGATAACCAAACGTATCCGGCGCCGCACCTGGCGGCGTATCTGCGCTTCCTCGAAGGCGTCGTACGCAGCGTGACCGGCCCGCGCGAACCGGTCTTCATCAACACGTATCAAATGAAAGTGCCGGCGTCGTCGCCCGTTTGGGCGATGGGCAACTGGTATCAAAGCGATGTGTATGCGCTCGGCGGCCACGATCGCGCGCAGCTCGAATTCTCGACGGGACTCTTACACACGCGGCCGGCGCAGCCGCTCATGGCAAGCGAATTCCAAGCGGGCTGGCTTCAGGGTCCCGGCGACGCGCGGCCTCGCGCGGCCGACCCGAGCAATACGCAACTCGCGCTCGCGACCATGCTCGGCATGGGCGTTCGCGGAGTCGTGCATTTTCCCGCGCAAGATACGCTGTACCCCGGCGGCTGGGAAGCTCCGTTCGCCAACGCGTTTTACGCGTGGGACGCCGCCCTGCGCCTCGACGGCGCACCGACCGCCCGCGCGGCGCCCGTCGCGCAGATCGGCGCGCTCGTTAAACTGCTCGGGCCGCAATTCGCGGGTGCGGCAGTCAAGCACGATGCGGCAATCGCCTATCTCGGCGGCAGTTATCCCGCGCAGCGTACGACGAACCTGCTCTTCGGCGAGATCGCGGCTCAGACGATGCGCGCGCAGACGGCGTGTCGCGACGCGGGTCTGTCGTGCGCCCTCGTCGACCCGGCGGCGCTGCGGGCGGCCGAGCTGCTGCGCTATCCCGTGCTAATCGTACCGGACGTGCGCGGCGCTCCGCCGCTGACCCCGGCAGTCGCGCGCGCGTTCGCGTCGTATCGGCGCGGCGGCGGGCGCCTCGTCGCGGGCGTTCCGGCGGCGCACGCGTTGCTCGCCGTCCTTCACGGCGCGGGACAACGCGCCGTCGTAGAAGGCGTGTCCGGCGCAAGTTTCGCGCCCGATCGTAGCGGCACGCTGCGCGGTTTTCTCACGGTCGCGAACTACCGCACGACCGAGCTCGACGTTCGGCACGCGAGCGTTGCGCTGGCGCGCGGGGTGCGGCTCGCATTACCGCCCTTCGCCGTCGCGCCGCATAGCGCGCTCGTCACTGTAGTCGGTCTGCGTCTCGCGAAGCTCGACCGGCGATTTCGCCCGGGCGACGTCGTTACGTTCAGCGATTGCATGCCGGTCGGCGTATCGCTGCACGACGGGACGCTGCTCTGGCGCAACGCAATGCCGTTTGCGGGCGTTCGGCTCGCAAGCGCGACTCGGGCGTGCCGCGTTCATGCGCGCATCGGCGGGAAGCCGTATGTCTATGTCGCGGGAACGGACGCCGCCGCGACGGTGCGCATCGACGCGCGCGGCGCGGCATCTGTCGATGATGTCGCGATCGACGCGTCCCGCGCGCAGGCCATAGCGCCGGCCGAGCTCGGTTCGTTCGTTCCGATCGGCCGCGACGCGCGCTTACCGGCACCCGAATTTTTGCTCGTTCCCGGCGGCCGGGCGCTCGCGTATCGCTCCGATGTGTATCGCGACGGCCAAGCATGCGTCGTGCTCGACAACGGCATCGTGCGCGTCGTGGTGTCGCCGGCGGCGGGCGCCCGCGCGTTCGTCTTCGAGGACTTGGCGACGGGGCGCAACGTCTTCACGACGGTCGGCGCATTGCGCGACGACGTTGCCCTGGAGCCGCCGCTTTCGCAGACCGACCGCATTGCGAAGTATACGCACGACTTTCCGGCGGGCATGTTTAATCGCCCATACGATGCGCAGATCGCCGCGAGCGGTCCGCGCGCGGGCGTACGCTTCCGCTACGCCGCACCCGATGTCGTTCCGTACGGCGCGGTCTTCTCGCGCAGCGTCGCACTCGACCCGCTGGCGCGCGCGTTCGACGTGGAGGAAAGCGTCGACTTTCCGGGCGCCGCCGGTTCGTTGCAGCGCGCGGTATCGGTCACGTCGCTATCGGTGGGCGATTCGGGCGCGACGAGAGCGACGATGTCGACGCAGCACGTGCTCGCACCGCAAGCGACGTCGCTCGATTCAGGGACGTCGCTGCACGTCGCGAGCGGTCACGCACTGGGATACTACGACGGCGCGACGCACGAACTCGCCACGATCGCCTGGCGCGCCGGCGACGTCGAAGACGCGCTTATTTCCGAGCGCGGAGCTTCGCTCGTCGTGCGCCTGACGCTCGCCCCGGGGCGCGCGGCGCACGTCCGCTACGGGTTCGAATTCGCGCCCTCGCTCGATGCCGCGCGCGGCGTGCTCGAGGGCGCGGACGCGGCCGCGCAACGGGCGCCGCAGGGCGCATAACGAGCTACGCGAACAACGCCCACACGAACGACGCGGGGAAGTGGCGGAACGGTCTACGCGATCGCCTCAAAAGCGATTGAGCTTACGCTCTTGTGGGTTCGAATCCCACCTTCCCTAGGTGCCGTTTTTGCAGATGCTCGTCGCGGACGAAAGTAAAGCGTGACCTTCGAACGCGGACCGTTGCGCGGGCGCATTCGCGTCGCGGGCGACAAATCGATCTCGCATCGCGCGCTTATGTTCGGCGCCGCGGCGGCCGGCACGTCGACGATCGCCGCGCCCAATCGCGGTGCCGACGTGCTCGCGACGCGGGATGCAATGGCCGCGCTCGGCGCGCGCGTCGAGGATTCGGGCGAGACAATTTCGATAACCGGCGGCGCGTTACACGATCCGGCTCGAACGATCGACGCCCGCAACTCCGGAACGACGGCGCGGCTGCTGATGGGATTGTGCGCCGGCCGCGGTCTGCGCGCACGTTTCGACGGCGATGCGTCGCTACGCCGTCGGCCCATGGAACGCGTCGCGCGGCCGCTACGGGCGCTCGGCGCGAGCGTCGAGACGAGCGACGGCCGGCTACCCGCGCTTGTCGAAGGTATCCTAGCGCCGCCTGGCGGCGACTTCTCACTCGAACTCGCCTCAGCGCAAGTCAAGTCGGCGATCTTGCTCGCGAACTTGGACGCGCGTTCGCTCGTGCGCGTGAGGGGCGACAATTTCTCGCGCGACCACACCGAGCGGCTGCTGCGGCGTTTCGGACGGACGATCCGTTTCGACGGCCGCACGATCGAACTCGAACCGGGAACGCTCGTCGCGCAGCACGTCCGTATCCCGGGCGACCTTTCGGCCGCGGCCTTCTTTCTCGTGGGCGCCGCGCTGACGCCCGGCAGCGATCTCGTCTTGAGCGAAGTCGGCGTCAACCCGACCCGCAGCGGAATACTCGACGCGTTGCGAGCGATGGGGGCCGACATCGAAACCTCGCACGAGCGCGACCTCGACGGCGAACCGGTCGCCGACCTGCGCGTCCGTTACCGGCCGCTGCGCGCCACGACGCTCGACGGCGCGCGCGTGGTGCGGGCGATCGACGAGATTACGATTCTCGCCGTCGCGGCCGCCCATGCCTCCGGAACCACGCGTATCCGGGACGCCGCGGACCTGCGCGGCAAAGAGTCCGACCGGTTGAGCGCGATCGGCGAAACGCTGCGCGCGTGCGGCCTCAACGTGATCGAATACGCGGACGGCTTAGACATCACGGGCGGCGGCGCGCACCCTCCCGAGCGGATCCTGCGCACGTTTGAGGATCATCGGATCGCGATGGCGATCGCGGCGCTCGCCGCGCCGACCGGAAAGCACGGCATCGACGACGCCGCGTGCATCGCCGTCAGTTTCCCCGACTTTACCGCGCTCTGGCGCGCGGCGCAGGGCGCCGCTTAGCTTCCCTTGAGAACGAACCCGGAGAGGCGCAGCAGCGTGGAGAGCGTCGTCTGGATCGCGACGACTTTAGCGCGGGCCGCTTGAATTTCGGCGAGCGCCGTGCGGCTGCGCGCGAGCAGCGCCGGTATGCTCGCGGCTCGCCGTTCGGCTGCCGCAAGTCGCGCTTCGGCAAGTTCGAGCTCGCCCCGGAACGGCAGTTCCTGGTACGCCGCGACACGCTTCCTCAAGCTGCCGGCCGCGCGTAGCAGTCGCAGCGCGCCCATAACGATCAGCGCGACGCCGGCGATTAAACAAACGCCGAGCACGAGTAGGCCCGGGTGATCGGCGAAGAACGTCACGCGGCCGCGTCGCTCTTGCCGCCCGAACCCTTGGCTGCGCCCTCAGATTTTGCGGCCGTCGGAGACAGCGGCGAACTTGCACTTGCGGAACTCTCACCGGATGACGCAGTGCCGGTCGAAGCGCTCGCGCTCTTGTCGCCGCCGGTCTTGTCGCCGCCGGACTTATCGCCGCCTGATTTCTCGCCGCTTGAAGCGTTCGCGCTTTTCTCGCCGGACGACTTGTCGCTCGAGGACGTACTCGATTTGCGCGAGTCGGTCACGTAGAAACCCGAGCCCTTGAACACGATGCCGGCCGCGTGGAACAGGCGCTTGAGCGCCCCGCCGCACTTGGCGCAGACATCGTTCATGGGTTCTTTAAAGGCGTGCTTGATGTCCGTTACCGTCCCGCAATCGACACACTGGTACTCGTAAATCGGCAACCCGTTACCCCCGAACACGAACGGCGCGCTTCAAAGCCCGGCGCCGTCGACTCAAAGTATACGCAATTCTAGCAGTTTGCGTCAACGACTGCTAAAAATCGGCGAGCAGTTCGTCCTTGGCGGCGCCCGAAAACTCGACCAGCCCTTTGAAATGAACGAGCGAGTCGGACAGAGAGTTCTCTAAGCGACGCCTTGCCGTCAAGCGGTCGACGAGCGCTCCGAGCACGCCGCCATATGCCGGGTAGTCGACGCGAACGACCAGTTTGGAATGCCGGCTCTTGCGCTCGAGTCGAAAATCGAGCCTCCGGCGCATCGAATACGCTCCCACGAGCGACACGACGTAGCCGTTGAGGAAGTGATCGACCTCATACAACTCCTCGCTTTCGCCCGGAATCGCCCCGCGGATGGCGACTTCACTGCCGAGCCCGAGAGGCGAAGCGTGGTCGATACGGCGCGCCGATTTCAGACACGACAACCATACCGGCCATTTCTCGACCTCGCACAGCAACGCAAACGCGGCTTCGGGCGAGGTAGTCAAGTCCTGGCTGCAATGCAGGGCGCTCGTAGAGCGACGGTCGGTCGGCGGAGACGAGGCGAGCATGACGCGCGCGTTCGCCGTACGGCAACGTTCTCCGCCCGAACCACAACGTATTGTGTTCCCTAGTCGTACTGCGCACAAGATGTGGGCAAGCTGTGGGCGGGATGTGGACAAGAACGCGCTAGGCTAAATCGCCGCCCGGCGAGGCTACGCCGCGCTCGATAAGAATGGGCGCAGCGTCGTTTTCAGCCTCGCGCGGGCGCGCGATAAACGCGAGCGCACGGTGCCGATCGATACGCCGGTCTGAGCGGCGATCTCCTCGTACGAGAGGTCTTCGATTTCGCGGAGCGCCACCACGGTTCGAAAAGCTTCGGGCAAGTCGTCGACCGCCCGAACGAATTCGTCCTGCGCCAGAGCGTTACAACAGGCAAAATACGGGTCCTCGCCTTCTTCGCGGACGTTGGTCACGTCGACCAGCGCCGTTTGCAGGCGCGTCAGCCGCACGTCGGCGCGTTTGCGCTTCTTGTTATGGTCGAAGAACACGTTGACCGTGATGCGGTACAGCCACGTATAGAACGACGACTGGCCACGAAACCGGTACAAGTTGCGGAAGAGCCGCAAAAACACTTCCTGAGCGAGGTCTTCGACGTCGCCGGGCAACACGCTCAACTGCGCGAGGATCCGGCGGACCGGTTGATCGTACGCGACGACTAATTCGTCGAACGCTTCTCTGCGGCCGGCGCGGTAGGAATCGATGAGCGCGAGGTCGCGGTCGGCGCGCAACGCCTGCGCGGCGGCGGCTTTTTTTGGTGCGGCCAGGGTGGACTGCATCTAGGCACGTTCCTTACGTTGCGACGGTGCGGTCCCGTAAGGATAGGGTTTGCGCGCTCGCCCGAATGTGAGGGCGGCTACGGTCGGACGGCGGCGCCCCCGACGGTGCCCGCGCCCACACCACGCGCGAACGCGACGAGCGTTTCGATACCATAGGCGAGCGACCGCTCGTCGACGCGGAATTGTGGGCTGTGCCCCGGGTGTACGGAGCCGGCCTGCTCGCTGCGAATGCCATGCCGGATCAGCAACCCCGGAACGCGTTCCGCAAAATAGGCAAAGTCTTCGCCGCCCATGGTCGCCGGCGGATGTTCGACCGGGAGCGTCGTGTTCTCGCGCAGATACGTTTCGAACGTTTCACACAACGCGGCGTCGTTGATGACTGCGGGATATCCGTATACGACTTCGAGCGTGGCGCGCGTGCCGTAGGCCGCCGCGACGCCGTCGACGATGCGCCGTGCGCGCGCTTCGAGGCCCTCGCGGATCGCGCGATCCTGCGATCGAAAGGTGCCGGTCATGAACACGCGATCCGCGATGATGTTGTTGCGGTAACCGCCTTCGATCGTTCCGATCGTCACCACGACGGTCTTCATCGGGTCGATTTCACGCGCCGCGATGTTTTGTAAAGCGAGCACCGTCGCCGCCGCGCACGGGATCGCATCGACGGCCGTATGCGGCGAGGCGCCGTGGCCACCGCGGCCTTCGATCGTGACGCGAAACTCGTCGGCGGCCGCATTGCACGCGCCGGCAATGAATCCGATGCTTCCCGTGTCGAGCCGGGAATCGACGTGCAGCATGGCGACCGCGTCGAGCGGAGGATCGTCCATCGCGCCCGCCTCGATCATCGGCAGCGCGCCGCCCGGCCCTTCTTCCGCCGGCTGGAACAATAGCACGGTCGTCCCCTGCAGGCGCGCGCGATCGGCCTGCAGCACGGTCGCGGCGCCGAGCAGCATCGCGGTGTGTGCGTCGTGACCGCACGCGTGCATCTTACCCGGAACTTCAGAACTAAACGATTCGCCGGAACGCTCGGTCAGCGGTAGCGCGTCCATGTCGGCGCGCAGGCCCGCGACTTTTCCCGGCAACGCGCCGCGCACGACGCCGACGACGCCCGTTTTCGCGATTCGGCGATACGGAATCCCGAGCGCCGCTAGCTCGCGCTCGACGATCGCCGCGGTGCGTTCCTCTTCGAAACCGAGTTCGGGAAAGCGGTGAATCTCGCGTCGAATCTCGATCGCGCGCGCGACAACGTCGAACGCGAAGGCAGTCGTCGGCAAAACCGGCGCTAACTGCGATAACGCAGGAAAGCCGGAACCTCGATGTCGTCCATGTTGACGGGCGAAACTTTCTCGAATTTCGGCTCGGCGCTCAGACCGTTATGCGCCGGATCGTAGGCGCGCCGCGCGCCGAAACCGGCGGCGAGTACCGTGATGCGCACCTTCGACTGCATAGCGGGATCGATCTGCGCGCCGAAGATGATCTGCGCTTCGGAATCGACGGCGCGCGCGATCATTTCGGCCGCCTCGTTGACTTCGTACATGGCGAGATCGACGCCGCCCGTGATGTTGAAGATCACGCCGCGCGCGCCTTCGATCGTCGTCTCGAGCAGCGGCGATGCGATCGCTTTTTGCGCGGCGTCCGCAGCGCGGTGCTCGCCCGTTCCTTCGCCGATCCCCATCATCGCCGAGCCTGCATCGGTCAAGATCGTCTTCACGTCGGCGAAGTCGAGATTGATGAGGCCGGGCTGCGTGATCAAGTCGGAGATGCCTTGGATGCCTTGCCGCAAAACGTCGTCCGCGTAGCTGAACGCTTCTTGCAGCGGCGTGCGCTTTTCGATGATCTGTAGAATACGTTCGTTCGGAATCGTAATGAGCGTGTCGACTTTTTGTTCGAGGTCGGCGATGCCGCGCTCCGCGAGCAGCATCCGCTTACGGCCTTCGAACGAAAACGGCTTCGTAACGACGGCGATCGTCAGGGCACCCGATTCGCGCGCGAGCTCCGCGATGATCGGTGCGGCGCCGGTCCCCGTACCGCCGCCCATGCCGGCGGTGATAAACACGAGATCGGCGCCGTCGAGGATCATGCTGAGATCTTCGCGCGACTCTTCGGCGGCTTCGCGGCCGGTTTCCGGGTTCGCGCCCGCGCCGAGTCCGCGCGTGCGCGCGTTGCCGATCTGCACGGTGTTTTGCGTATGCACGTTGCGCAGCGCTTGCACGTCGGTATTGACCGCATAGAAATCGACGTTCTCTAGGCCGGCGTCGATCATGCGGTTGACGGCGTTGCAGCCGCCGCCGCCGATGCCGATAACTTTGATCGCGGCGGAGTGTTCGGGATTGTAACGTTTGGACTCAGCCATCGTTGTCT
>JALYUE010000165.1 GCA_030853925.1 Vulcanimicrobiota bacterium
CGGCGTCGAGCGCCGCGCGGGCGTCGTCGGGATGCACTATCCCCTTCACAACGATCGGCAGCTGCGTCCACTCGCGCAGCCGTCCGACTTCCGCCCACGTCAGCGCCGGATAACCGTAGATCGACGCCCAGAACGAGATCGCATCGCGCAGCGCTTCGGGCGACTCCTCGGGCGGCCGGCGCAAACGCGAACGAAACACAGGATCGCTCAAATAATTCGCAATGCCGACGCCTCGCAGAAACGGTAGATGCGCGAGCGCCAAATCGCGCGGGCGCCATCCGAGGCTCCAGGTATCGAGCGTCACCACGATCGCGCGATAGCCCGCGGCGGCGGCGCGCCGAACGAGGGATTCCGCGATCTCCGGGTCGCGCGGCCAGTAGAGTTGGTACCAGCGCGGACTCTCGGGCGCCGCCGCCGCAACGTCTTCCAGCGCCGTACTCGCAGCGGTGGAGACGATACTCGTCATACCGAGGGCGGCCGTCGCACGCGCGACCGCGCGGTCGGCATCGTCGCAAGCGAGCGATAAAACGCCGATGGGCGCCGTCAGCACGGGCAGCGGCATCGTCTCGCCGAGCACGTTCGTCGAGAGATCGCGGCGAACGACTTCGCGCAGCATGCGCGGCACGATCGCCCAGTCGGAAAACGCCTCGAGGTTCGCGCGCATCGCGTGCTCGGAGCCGGCACCGCCCGCGACGTAAGCGAACGCTTCGGGCGACATCGCCGCGCGCGCCGCTTCTTCCCAGCCGGCGAACGTCATCGGGAGATCCGGCCGCTCACCCCTGAGGCCGCGGAAGTAAATGTCGTTTTGAAATGCGCCGAGCGCTTGCGTCATCGGTTATGCCGATGCGACGGCGGCGCAGCGGTACTCTTGCAGCGAACGCGGCGGACCGGCGGTCGACCCCAGCGCCTCCGCGAGCGCGCGCGCCGTGTCGAGGCTCGTCAGACAAGCGACGCTCGTCTCGACCGCCGCGCGCCGAATGCGATAGCCGTCCGAAATTTCGCGCGGCCCGACCGCATTATTGATCACGAGGTCGACGGTGCGCGAAAAGATTGCGTCGAGCACGTGCGGCGACCCGTCGGAAATCTTGTTGATCGATTCCGCCGCAATGCCGTTCTCGACGAGCAGGCGGTGCGTGCCGCCCGTCGCGACGAGCGTGAAACCGAGGTCCGCATAGCGCCGCAGGATGGGCACGGCTTCCGCCTTCTCTTCGTCCGATATCGAGACGAGAATGCGGCGTCGCGCACCGCCGTCGCTTTCAGGAACGCGAATGCCCGCCGCCACGAAACCTTTACGTAGCGCGCCCGAAAAGGTGGCGTCGATGCCGAGGACCTCGCCCGTGGATTTCATCTCCGGGCCGAGCATCGTTTCGACGCCGCGCATCTTCGCGAACGAAAAGACCGGCACTTTAACCACGACGAACGGCGCGTCGGGCAGCAACCCGACTCCGTATGGAAGTTCCGCGAGCCGTTCCCCGAGCGCTACGCGCGTCGCCGCCGCGACCAAATTGACGCCCGTCGCCTTCGATATGATCGGCACCGTGCGGCTCGCCCGCGGATTGGCTTCAATGATCAACAGCTCGCCGCTATGGATGACAAATTGTATGTTGATGAGACCGCGCGTCTGCAGCTCGTGCGCGATCGCGCGCGTGACCTCGACGATGCGCGCCTGCATAGCGGCGTCGATCGTTTGCGGCGGATACACGGAAATCGAGTCGCCGGAGTGAATGCCGGCGCGCTCGATATGTTCGAAGATACCCGGTACGAGAATATCCGTGCCGTCGTACACCGCGTCGACTTCGACTTCGAGCCCGCGCAAATACTTATCGACGAGTAGCGGCGCACCGGGCGAAATCGGCGGGGCGGTCTCGACGTAACTCGCGAGCTGCCCTTCGTTGTAGACGATCTCCATGCCGCGACCGCCAAGAACGTACGACGGACGCACGAGCACGGGGAAACCTAGTTCGCGGGCGATCGTGCGCGCGGCGCGGAACGAATTTGCCGCACGGCCTTCGGGGCGCGCGACGCCGAGCCGCGCTAGCGCCGCCTCGAACTTTTCGCGGTCTTCCGCCATGTCGAGACTCTTCTGGTCGCTGCCCACGATGCGGACGCCGCGCCGGTTCAGTTCGGCGGCGAGATTGATTGCCGTCTGTCCGCCGAAGGCGAGCATGACGCCGCTCGCGTGCGTACCGTCGTACGCGGCCTGCACTTCGTCGGCTCCAGGCGGCTCGAAGACGAGCACGTCGCTGATATCGAAATCCGTCGACACGGTTTCGGGATTATTGTTGACGACGACCGCGGCGCGGCCGGCCGCGCGCAGCGCCCAGGCCGCATGCACGCAGCTATAGTCGAACTCGATCCCCTGCCCGATGCGGATCGGTCCGCTGCCGACCACGACGATGGCTTCGCGCGCCGGCGGCCGCATCTCGTCATGCTCGAAGCGCGATAAATAATAATACGGCGAGCGCGCGGGAAACTCGGCCGCCGCCGTATCGACCATGCGAAACGCCGTGCCGTTCGGCGATGCCGCCGCGTCGTCGCCGCCGCCGCCGAGCAGTACGATGCCGCGGCGCGAGTAGGCGAGCTCGATCGCACGGCGCACGTCTTCGGGTTGCGGCCCGGCGCGCAACCGCATTTCAAGCCGAACGAGTTCTTCGAATTCCCATAGCCAAAACGGGTCGATCGACGAGAGCGCCGCGAGCTCCTCGACGCTCCGTCCCCGGCGCAAAGACTCGGCGAGCGCGAACAGCCGCTCGTGGGTCGGCGCTTCGATCGCCGCTTCGAGTTCGTCGTCGTTCCAGCTTTCTAGCGCCGTGCCCGTCAACGTTTCACGCCCCAGATCGAGTCCTCGCACCGCCTTGAGCAGCGCCGCGCCGAACGTACGGCCGATGCCCATCGCTTCGCCGGTCGACTTCATTTGCGTACCGAGACGCGTATCGGCACGCGGAAATTTATCGAACGGCCAGCGCGGAATCTTGACGACGACGTAATCGAGCGTCGGCTCGTACGCGGCTTTGGTCACGCCCGTCACGGGATTCTCGATCCGGTCGAGCGTCATGCCGAGCGCGATCTTCGTCGCAATTTTCGCGATTGGATAGCCCGTCGCTTTGGATGCCAGCGCCGAACTGCGCGAGACGCGCGGATTGACTTCGATGATGTTGTACTCGCTGCGCTCGGGATGCAGCGCGAATTGAATATTGCAGCCGCCTTGCACCCGTAGCGCGCGGATGACGTTGATGCTCGCCGTGCGCAGCATCTGGTATTCGTCATCCGATAGCGTCTGCGAAGGTGCGACGACGATCGAGTCGCCGGTATGCACGCCGACGGCGTCGATGTTTTCCATGTTGCAGACGACGATGCAGTTGTTCGCACGGTCGCGCAAGACTTCGTATTCGATTTCTTTCCAGCCGAGCAAACTCGTCTCGACGAGCGCCTGGCCGATGAGCGAAGCGGCAAGCCCGACGGCGAGCGTCTCGCGCAATTCGATTTCGCTGCGGACGACGCCGCCGCCGGTTCCGCCGAGCGTGTATGCCGGCCGCACGACGAGCGGGTAACCCATTTGCGCGCCGAACCCGACGGCCGCTTCGATATCGGTCACGACGATGCTCGCCGGCACGGGCTCGCCGATGGCCAGCATCGCCTCTTTAAAGCGCGCGCGGTCTTCCGCGAGCACGATCGTTTCGATCGGCGTACCGAGCAATTCGAGATCGAACCGTTCGAGCGCGCCGCTCTCCGACAATTCGACCGCGAGGTTGAGTCCCGTCTGGCCGCCGAGCGTCGGCAAAAGCGAATCGGGGCGCTCGCGGGCGATAATCGCTTCGAGCGAGGCGACGGTCAGCGGCTCGAGGTAGACGGCGTCGGCCACCTCGGGGTCGGTCATGATCGTCGCGGGATTCGAGTTGACGAGGACGACGTAGTGGCCTTCCTCGCGCAGCGCTCGACACGCTTGAACGCCCGCGTAGTCGAACTCGGCGGCCTGCCCGATTACGATCGGACCCGAGCCAATCACGAGGATACGGCGAGGCGACACGGCTGCTCAGTTACCAGGGATCCGATGAGGAGGCCTGCCCGTACATCGGCCGCGCATCGGCGGCGCGGCGGCGTCTAAGTGCCGTGCATGGCTTGGGTAGGAGGATAACGTGCGTGAGATGACTCCTGAAGTCGAGCACGCGCGCTCGGCCGGCTTGCGCTACGTCGACGCGCGCATGCCCGGCATCGAACGTCGCCGCACACGTTCGGGCTTCGAGTATTTCGACGCAAACGGTAAACGCGTCGAGGACGAAGGCGAGCTCGCGCGCATTAGAGCGCTCGCCGTTCCGCCGGCATATGAAAGCGTCTGGATCTGTCCCTTCCCGCACGGACACGTCCAGGCGACCGCGCGCGATGCGAAGGGCCGCAAGCAGTACCGCTACCATAAACGTTGGCGTGAAGTGCGCGACGCGAACAAGTACGAGTCGACCGTCGCGTTCGCACACGCACTGCCGGCGCTGCGCGCCCGGGTCGCGCGCGATGTGCTGCTGCAGGATATGTCGCGAGATAAAGTGCTCGCGACCGTGGTTCGCATTATGGAGACCACGCTTATCCGCGTCGGCAACGAAACGTATGCTCGCGACAACGACTCGTACGGGCTAACGACGTTACGTGCGCGGCACGTGCGCATCGAAGCGGACAAACGGATCCGCTTGAAGTTTCGCGGTAAGAGCGGGGTCGAGCATGCCGTCGCGATCGAAGACCGCAGACTCGCGCGGACGGTAAAGCGTTGCCGGGATCTTCCGGGCGAAACGCTCTTCTCGTACGTCGACGCCACGGGGGCCGCTCATCCGGTTCAATCGGATGACGTCAATGCGTATCTGCGCGAAGCGACCGGCGGAGATTTCTCCGCGAAAGATTTCCGCACGTGGAATGCGACGGTCATTTGTGCGGTCGCGCTCGACGCTGCCGGCCC
>JALYUE010000177.1 GCA_030853925.1 Vulcanimicrobiota bacterium
CGGCGGTGCAGGCGGTAGCGGCATTCCCCAAGTCTACCAAATGCAACACCTTTAGTCACGCCATTTGAGATTCATCACACTAGATCGTTCATTCGGCGCCTCTGCGCCGCAAGCAGATCGTCACGGGACGGGGATGTCATCGTTTTTGCAGCGCCGACGCTGGGCCGAGCGTTTCGGGAAGCGGCGACCCGCGCTTCGCCGCGAGCCATCCGCCGATTTCACGCTGCCATCGCGACCGCCGGTCGAAGTTGCCGTGGCCTTGTACGAAATTTCCACCGGGTCGCTCGCTTTCTCAATAACACGCGAGTGAGACCTTTGCACACTATACTGCGTGGTCGAGCGAGGCCTTTAATTAGTCGCGCTGAACGGTTGAGTGCAAACTTCAACGTCACCCCGCGCGTTTGAAGAGCATGTCTTATCGAGCTAATTTAGCTTCAGCCTGCGCGTTCGTCGTCTTGGCGACGACTGCTGCGCATGTCCCGGCCGGCGCCGCAGATGCGCCGTCCCACGTCCGCGGCACGATCGCTTCGAACACCGCGACGAGTTTGATCGTGAGGACCGCGACCGGCCCCGTAACCGTCAAGCTCACGCCTAAGACCGGTTACGCCGGCGCGACCACGGGCTCACTTTCCGATATCAAACGCGGAGGGTTTCTCGGGATTGCGAGCGTGCCGGCCGCCGGCGGCTCGCGAGCGCTCGAAGTAACCGTATTTCCAGAATCGATGCGCGGCCGGGGCGAGGGCGACTATCCCTGGGATCTCAAGCCCGCGGGTCAGCATTCTGCCATGACCAACGGCACCGTTTCCGGAGCGCCGAAATCGCCGCATTCGATGATGACCAATGCGACCGTATCGCACATGAGTTCCGGCGCTACGAGCGTGGTGATGACCTATAAGGGCGGCTCGCGCACCATTAGCATCCCGTCGAACGCAGCGGTCGTGAAGGTCGAGCCGGGCTCGAGTAAACTTCTGGCTGCCGACGCGCACGTCTTCGTCGTTGCGAAGAAAACGGCCGGTCACCTCGTCGGCGCATTCGTCGTCGTCGGTGAAAACGGTGCGGTTCCGCCGATGTAAACGCAACCTCAAGTGAGCGCGCCGCGCTCCGGGGAGGCGCCGCAGAACGAATCGGGCGAAGGATGGCGCAAGCGGCCCGCATCGATGCGGCGCCTTTGCCTTGCGTCTGGAGGTAACGTTCTTTGCGTTCTGAGCTAAGCGGCGTGCGGCGCGACGCGGCGGACGAGCGGCGTGCCGAGTTGACCCTCCGCGGACTCGTGCTGGGGGCGGCGATCACGCTCGTATTTACGGCCGCGAACGTCTACCTCGGCCTTAAAGTTGGGTTGACGTTCGCGTCGTCGATACCGGCCGCCGTCATTTCGATGGCGGTCTTGCGCGGCTTCAAAACGGCTACGATCCACGAAAACAATATCGTGCAAACCGTAGCGTCGGCAGCGGGCACGCTATCGTCGATCATCTTCGTTCTTCCGGGGCTCGTGATGGTCGGCTGGTGGACGGGCTTTCCCTTCTGGGAGACCTTCGGGGTGTGCGCGATCGGCGGCATACTCGGCGTCATGTATTCGGTTCCGCTGCGCCGCGCACTCGTCACGCAATCCGACTTGCCGTACCCCGAAGGCGTGGCGGCCGCCGAGGTCCTCAAGGTCGGCTTCGGCGCGCGCGACGGCAGCGCCGACGGCATCGGAGCCCCGAGCGCGGCCGCGATCGCCGAAAACAAGGCGGGGCTGCTTGCGGTCGCGGGCGGTACGATCGCTTCGGCCGCCTTCGCCCTCATTGCCGCCGCGCGCGTATTCGCAGGCGAAGTCGCCTGGTATTTCCGTGTCGGTCCGGCGGCGACCGGGTTCGGCGGATCGTTGTCCCTAGCGTTACTTGGCGCGGGCCATCTGGTCGGGCTTTCCGTCGGGCTAGCGATGCTCGCAGGTCTCGTCATCGCATGGGGTATCGCGACACCAATTCTGACGGCGATGCATTTCGCTGCGGGCGCGGCAGCCGCCGTTGCGACCGACGTTTGGAGCCATAAAGTGCGCTTTATCGGCGCGGGCGCCATCGGAATTTCGGCGATTTGGACGCTTGCGAAACTCGCGTCGCCCGTATGGAGCGGCGTAACCTCGGCGCTGGCCGCATCGCGGCGCGTCGCTGCCGGTGAAGGCGACGCGCTGCCGCGCACCGAGCGCGACATCCCGATCAAAACCGTCGCGCTCATCAGCGTCCTCTGCCTGGTTCCGCTCGGCATCTTGTTCGCCGCGTTTCTTTCGGGCGGTCCGCTCGCGTTCGCAATCGTGCCGTTGACGCTCGGCGGATTGCTCTACGTCGTCGTCGCGGGTTTCCTCGTCGCGACGGCCTGCGGCTACATGGCGGGCTTGATTGGTTCGTCGAATAGCCCCGTTTCCGGCCTTGCGATTCTAGCCGTTATCGGCGCAGCTCTGCTCCTTCTGCTGCTCGCGCACAGTGCCGGCCCGACGGGCGGCGCGGCGCTCGTTGCCTACGCGTTATTCGTTACCGCCGTCGTGCTGTGCGTTGCGACCATCTCGAACGACAATCTGCAAGATCTTAAAACGGGTCAGCTCGTCGACGCGACGCCGTGGCGTCAGCAGGTCGCGCTGATCGTCGGCGTCATCATGGGGTCGCTCGTCATTCCGCCGATCTTGGATTTGCTCAATGCAGCTTACGGGTTCGCGGGCGCACCGAACCTGCATCACGCAGCCGTCGCGCAACCGTTGCCCGCGCCGCAGGCGACGCTGATCTCGGCGCTCGCCAAGGGCGTCATCGTCGGTCAACTCGATTGGGGCCTAATCGGCATCGGCGTTTTGGTCGGCGTCGCGCTAATCGCAGTCGACGAAACGCTGCGCGCGACGAAGCGTCTTCCCCTCCCGCCGCTCGCTATCGGGATCGGGATCTATCTACCGGTCTCGACCACGTCGATCGTCGTCGTCGGCGCGCTGCTCGGCTGGGCTTACGATCGCCACGTCGAGCGTGGCCGAAATCCGGAAATTGCAAAGCGGCTAGGCGTACTCCTCGCCTCCGGGTTAATCGTCGGAGAGAGCTTGTTCGGCGTCTTTCTCGCCGGTCTGATCGTCGGCACGAGCAAGGGAACGCCGCTCGCCGTCGTGGGCGACGCGTTCGAAACGTACGGCAACGTACTCGGTACGCTGGCGTTCATCGCCGTTACGCTCGGACTGTATACATGGACGGCGCGGCTCGCGCGACGCGCGACGTAATGCTCAAAGTTAGTTGCACTCATCGAGCACGCGCAGATATCGCTCGAGCGAACGTTCGACGCGCTCTACGAACTCGTTTCATAAAGGATACGGACATTTGAACGTCACGACGCAATTCGTCGACCTAGCGGCTCAAGGGACGCCGATGCGCACGCTCGTTGCGAGACCGGTCGAGCCGGGCACTTATCCGGGACTGCTTTTCTACTCGGACATTTTCGCGCTTACTGCGTCCACTGTGCGCATGGTCGCGCGCTTCGCCAGTTACGGCTTCGTCGTCGCAGCGCCGGAAATTTACCACCGCTTCGAAGCCGCGGGGCGCGCACTCGACTTCGTGGACGACTACCAGCTCGCCCAGGACGACTCGCTAAAGCTGCATGTGGGCGACGTCGACGCGGACGCGCGCGTGGTCCTCGACTTTCTGGCCGCACACGCTGCGGTCGGTCGCAGAACGCTGCACGCTACGGGTTTTTGCATCGGCGGGCACCTCGCGTTTCGCGCGGCGCTGCAATCCCGAGTACGTTCGAGCGTCTGCTTCTATCCGACGGGCCTGCATACGGGAGCACTCGGCGGCGACACCGGCGTGGATACGCTCTCACGCTGCAGCGAGATCGGCGGCAACGCGCTGCTGATCTTCGGAGCATCCGACCCACACGTTCCGGTCGACGGCCGGCGCCGTATCGACGACGCTCTGCGCGCCGCGAAGGTCCGGTATCTTCTATCGGACTACGACGGCGCACACGCCTTCATGCGCGACGAGGGTGAGCGCTACAATGCGGCCGAGTCCGATCGCGCGATGCTTCAAGCAACCGCATTTCTGACTCAGCATCAGTAAAGACCCCGCGGGCAACTTATGCGCCGAGCTGCCGCGCAACGTCGTCGATAACCGTCGTCGCCGATTCGATCGCGGCGCGTGCCTCTGCGACGGTATACACGTCTCCCGGTATCGCGCCGCCCAGCGCCTCGGGATATCGGGTCGGAATGTAATGCTTCTCCAGAGTCAGCAGCGCATCGCGCACGCGCGGCGACACCCCGAGCTGCAGCGCTTCCGCTTCAGCCAGTAGATGCGGCGTGCGGTGCGACCGCGGAGAGTCGCCGGCGAAAAAAATGAGAAGCGCTTTAAACGCTTTTTCAGCGGCTTGCTGCGAAAGAAAACATGCAGTATTAGCGCTCGTTTCCGCAAGAACGGCGGCATCGCGCACGTCGCGGCGCGCTGTTTCGAGCCAAGCCGCGGCCAGTTCGTGCGGGTCAGGCTGCATAAAGTAGCCGCGATGACTCCAGGATCGTGCGGCCAAAACTGGTTGCGGCTAAGTCTTCGGCATACTGCTCGGGCGTGACGACGACCAAATCGTATGCGACGCCGGCGGGCAGGACGCGCCGCAGGTGGTCCTCCATCGCAGCTCGGTCGCGACGGCTCGAGTGCACGACGAGTAAATCGAGATCGCTCGTGGGGCCGATTTTGCCGGAAGCGTAGGATCCAAATGCGTACACCGCGTCGATATCCGGGTCAGTCTCGCAGAATTGCCGCAGAGCGTCGACGGCACGGTCCAACGCCTCGCGCTGTTGTCGGCAGCGGACGGCCCAATGCTGGAGTTTTGGAACGTACGGCATGGAGAGAGCGTTCCCCGAGGGTAAAACGGTCGCCTTGGCGCAGAATGTGACGCCGAAACACGAAAGTTTCGCGGCGCGAACGGGAAAAGAAAGACGATGCTCTCCACTTTAGTGCTGGCCGCGCTCGCTGCGATGCCTGGCCGGCTGGGAAGTGCGACGTTGCCGGTCGCGCCAGTCTCCGCCCACGCCGACGCGTTCGAAAAGCTGATGGCTCGCTGGGCGCTCGTGACGGACTACGTCGTTACGATCGATACGCTGGAAACCAAGGGCGCCGTGAGTTCGCGCAGCATGGTACGCTATTCGTTTCGCAAACCGGACCGGGCTCGCCTCGAAGTGATCGACGGCAACAATCGCGGCGGGGTCGTCGTGTGGCAAGGCGGTGCCGAGGCGACCGCGTACAAGCGCGGTATCTTTTCGATTGCGAAAATTCATGCCGATCTCAGCGACAAGCGCATCCAATCGCTGCGCGGGAACGGCGTGCTCACGCCGGACTTAACCGTCGCTTTGGCATGTTTCGCGGCGCACCGGTCGGACGTACATACCGAGCCCGGCCCGGTGATCGCCGGCGAACGGACCGAGACCGTCGAGTTGCGCTACGCGCGCTTCAGCTGCCCGATGGATTCACCGATCGACGCCGACATCACGCGCGACGTGCTGCGCGTCTCGGAAAGAACGGGCGCCGTTATCCGCCGCGAACGGTATGAGGGTCAGAGTCTGGTTGAAAGTTATGACCTTAAGGATCTGATGGTCAATCCGGGCCTTGGCGACGACGACTTCAAGTAGGCGCGCTCCCAGCTTCATCACACCAAGTTCTCACGTCGCGTTAACTAC
This sequence comes from Vulcanimicrobiota bacterium, assembly GCA_030853925.1. Lineage (GTDB taxonomy): Bacteria > Vulcanimicrobiota > Vulcanimicrobiia > Vulcanimicrobiales > Vulcanimicrobiaceae > JALYUE01. The sequence continues at coordinate 5,669 of JALYUE010000177.1, forward strand.
GGCCGCTCGGCTCACCGCGTTGAACGAGCATGGATACCCTGCAACGCCCGGCTCGCAACGGCACAGTTTACCGCGTCGAGACGCTCACACGTCCAACGCGGCGGAGCACGCGCGCGTGGATAGCGATTCTCACCGCGTCGATCGCAATCGCGATTGTCGCCGCGTTGATTGCGATCGTGCATACGCGCACTGCGGCGGCAGTCAGCTATCAAACCGTGCCCGTCGTGCGGCAAGATCTCGTGCAGTCGGTTACCGCAACGGGGACCGTGAATCCGCAGAATACGATCGCGGTCGGCACGCAGGAATCTGGGACTATTACCGAAGTCGACGTCGACTTTAATTCCCGCGTCCGGCGCGGTCAAGTGCTCGCGCGATTGGACCCCACGACGTTCCAGGCCGCGCTCGAACAAGCGCGCGCACAGCTCACCCAGGCGCAAGCGCAAGCCCGCTCGGCACAGGCGACCGCGAACGGAGCGCAGTCGAGCATCGGCAGCGCCGTCGCAACGCAGCGCGCGTCGCAGGCTACCTCGCAAGCCGCACTTGCTACGGCACGGTCCAATCAAGCGGGGGTCGTGAGCGCGAACGCTGCGGTAGAGCGTTCGCAAAGTGCCGCATCGCTCGCGCAGCAAACGGTCGGCCGCGATCAGCAATTGCTCGCGCAGGGATACATCGCGCAAAGCCAGCTCGATAGCGATCGTTCGAACCTCGTGGCCGCGCAGACGGCGCTCGACGCCGCCCGCGCCGGAGTGCAGCAAGCCGTCGAGCAGGCCGCCGCGAGCGCGAGTCAAGCACAAGCGAGCGCGGCCCAAACGGCGGCCACGTCGTATCAGACGTCCAGTGCGCAATCGGGCGCGCAAACGCAAACCGCTAACGCCGCGGCAAGCGAAGCGTCGGTGGCCGGCGCCGAAGCGCAAGTTCGTCAGGCGCAACTCAATCTTCAGAAAACGATTATCATCTCGCCCGTCGACGGCACCGTCGTGGCGCGCAACGTCGCGATCGGCGTGACGGTTGCCGCGAGCTTCCAGACGCCCACGCTCTTTTCGATCGCACAAGACCTCAATCGGATGGAAGTCGATCTGTCGGTCGGCGAACCGGATATCGGTAACGTCCGGTCGGGCGACGGCGTCGATTTCTCGGTGCTGGCGTATCCGAACGAGACGTTCCACGGCATTGCATCGCAAGTTCGGATCGACCCGGTTACGACGCAAAACGTGGTGACGTACGCGACGGTCGTCCTCGTCGATAATCGCGCGGGCCGCCTGTTGCCGGGAATGACGGCGAACGCTTCGATCCACGTCGCTAAGTCGCCGAACGCGCTCGTCGTGCCGCTCGCGGCGCTGGCCTATCAACCGGCCGCAGGCGGCGGCGCGGGCCATCATCGCCGTTCCGGAAGTCAAGCGACCACCGGATCGTCTGCGGCCGCCGCCGGCAGGCCGTCCCCCGGCGGCCCGAGTCCTACATCTCCCTGGGGTTCGACGTCGGGCAACGCCGGCGCACTTGTCAGCGCCGGTTCCCGCTCGCGCGTCTTCGTGCTGCGCGATGGCAAAGTCGTGCGCGTTCCGGTCAGCGTCACGCTCGTGAGCGGAACGCAAGCGGCGGTGAACCCGCTCGCAGGCGTTCTAGCTGCAAACGAAAGCGTCGTCACCGGCGATTCTGCGGCTACGGGCGCACCCGTAGCGCGGCAAAACGCGGCTGGGGCCGGCAATCCCATGACTGGGGCAGCCGGCGGGCCCGGCGGCGCGATGCGGGGTATCCACTAATGGCCGGGCCAGTCGTCGAAGTGCGCGGACTGCGCCGCGTCTATCCGCTCGCGGAAGCACCGGTGGTGGCGCTTGCGTGCGTCGACTTGACGATCGAGCCCGGTGAATTCGTGGCCGTGATGGGGCCCTCGGGTTCCGGCAAGTCGACCTTCATGCACATCGTCGGGTTTCTCGACCGGCCGACGAGCGGCACGTACCGCTTCGATGGCCGCGACGTCACGGAACTCGCAGAGGACGACTTAGCCGACATCCGCAGCCGACGTCTCGGCTTCGTGTTTCAAGCTTATAATCTGCTGCCGCGCACGAGCGCGCTGGAAAACGTCGAGCTTCCGATGCTGTACGCGGGCGTGCCCGCCGCTGCGCGGCGGCGGGCGGCGCTCGCAGCTCTGGATGAAGTCGGACTCACGCGCTATGCGGAGCATCGACCGAATCAGCTCTCCGGTGGACAACAACAGCGCGTGGCAATCGCGCGTTCGCTCGTGAACGATCCTAGTCTGATTCTCGCCGACGAACCGACGGGCGCGCTCGACACGCGCTCGTCGGACGACGTAATGGCATTATTCGAACGTCTTAACGGCGAGCGCGGAATAACGATTCTACTCGTCACGCACGAACCGGATGTCGCGGCGCACGCGAAGCGCATCGTGACGTTTCGCGACGGACACATCGTCTCCGATGCGGCGCCGGCGCCGCGAGATTTGGTAACGTTATGAAAGTCTTCGGCATCCTCCGTATCGCCGCGAACGCGCTGCTGCGCAATCGTGCGCGGTCGCTGCTCACGATGCTCGGCGTCGTCATCGGCGTTGCAGCCGTCATCGTGACGGTCGCGATCGGCGCGGGCGCGCGCACGTCCGTCGCGAGTCAAATCAACGGACTTGGCAGCAACATGCTCATCCTGCTGCCGGGCAGCATCAACCAAGGCGGCGCGCGCACCGGCAACGGCGGCGCTTCGAGCTTGAGCGTCGCGGACGGACTCGCGCTCGCGCAACTTCCGCACATCGCAGCCGTTTCGCCGACCGCGACGCTGCGCGCACAGATCGTCGCCGCAGGTAATAATTGGCAGACGACCGTTACCGGTGTCGCGCCGAGTTACACGTTTATCCGCACCTGGCCGATGGCGTCCGGCAGTTTCTTCAGTCAGACGGACATTACCGGCGCGGCCAAAGTAGCCGTACTCGGTCAGACCGTCGTCAGCAGTTTATTTCCCGACGGCGCGAACCCGCTCGGACGCAGCGTCCTCATTCGCAACGTCCCGTTCGTCGTCGTGGGAACGCTCGCAGCAAAGGGCCAGAGCGGTGTCGGGCAAGACCAAGACGATACCATCCTCATCCCGTATTCGTCCGCGCTTCAGCGCTTGACCGGCCAAACCACCGTCGGTTCGATGCTGCTCTCGGCCGACGACGCGGCGAATGTCGCGCTCGCGCAAAGCGAAGCGACGACGCTCCTAGAGCAGCGCCACCACGTGGCGCCCGGCGCACCCGACGACTTCATGATCCGCAATCTTGCAGACATCGCGAGCGCCGCTTCCGCAACGGCCGCCGTGATGCAGATGCTCCTCGCCGGGGTGGCGGCCGTGTCGCTGCTGGTCGGCGGAATCGGCATCATGAACATCATGCTGGTGTCGGTTACCGAGCGCACACGCGAGATCGGCTTACGGGTCGCGGTCGGCGCGCGCCGCAAGGCGATTTTGTGGCAGTTCCTGATCGAGGCCGTGCTGCTTTCGACGGCCGGGGGGGCGCTCGGCGTACTATTCGGAGCCTTGACGTCGCTCGGCGTCGCGCTGTTCGCGCATTGGCCCGCGACGATTCCGCCGGTCACCGTCGCGGTCGCCGTCGCTTTCTCGGCCCTCGTCGGCGTGTTCTTCGGGTATTATCCGGCGGCAAAGGCTTCGCGACTCGATCCGATCGTCGCGTTGCGCTTCGAGTAAGTTTGAAGCGTCAGCGCGATAGACGCCGCAGACTGCGCGCGACGACGGCTCCGAAGCCTTCGACCTCGGCGTAGGATGCGGCGTGGCTATCGGGTACGACGCGTACTTCGACATCGCGGTGGTAGCCCGCGACGTACACCGTGCTGTTATACAAAATGACGTCGGCCCCGAGGCCATACACGCGCTTCGCCAAATCGCCGGCCGCAGGATCGTTGTACACCGTGATACCGGGAAGGTCTGACTCGGGGCTCGGAACGATGACGATGACTTGCCCCTGCGACGCAGCGAGAAAGCACATGGCACCGGTCGCGCCGTGGATGTCGTACGGCTTGTGGCGACGCGTCGCGACTTCCCATCCCAACACGTGCAACACATCCGCGTTGCTGACGAGCTTGCAAGGGTCTAGCGGCTTCCTGCGCGTCTGCGCGCCAGTCTGCGGGGACGCAATCGCGAGCAAACACAGCCCGAATGCGAAAACGGCCGCCGTCAGTTGCCGCATGAACCGGAAGCCTTCGACGGTTATGGAAGTACGACCATCCATTCGGTTCCGAATTTGTCGGTGAGCATGCCGAAGCGGCCGCCCCAAAACGCTTCGCCGATCGGCATGCCGACGTTACCGCCCGCCGCGAGCGCATTGAAGATGCGTTCGCCGCCTGCGGCATCTTCGAAGGCGAGCGACAGGGAAATGTTGCCGGCCTCCGGATCGACGGCTTTGTCATCGCGCCCGTCGGACGCCATGAACGCGACCCCGTCCGCAGTGAACGACGCGTGCATCACGCGATGTCCCGCCTCCTTCGGCATCTGGCCCGCATCGGGCGTATCGGCGACACGCATGAGTTCGTACGAGCCGCCGAAGACGCTTTTGTAAAACTCGAGCGCTTCTTCGCAACGCCCATAAAAGAACATGTAGGGTGCGAGCTGCGTAGCCATCATACTCCCCAAGACGATGCGCGAACGGCGCGCGTCGCGTCGCTAAAAAACGACGAACTCGGCAATCGTACCTACTCTAGCCGAATCACGCAAGCGGTGAGCTTGAAAAATAAGGTGTCAAGACCTCCGCTGCGGGCACCCGCGGCCAAAGGAGCGTCCCCGGGTGGTACGCCGCGAGATGCCCGCGAATCGTTGCTGCCATGCTTTGGCCGACATTCGTACAGTTCGTGTTCGCCGCAGTCACGAGCCGAAGTCCGTGCGATCTCGTCACCAAGACGGACGTCGAGCGGACGCTGCACTGGGGCGTTCGCGCGGGGCACCCTTCGACGTATCACTTACCCCGCGCAAGCGGCGCGCTATGCACGTACGAAGCGAACGAGGGCACCGTCCTCGTAACCATACCCGACGAAGGCTCCAGCTTCTTCCAGAACAACGATTTGGTCGACCCGTTCAACAACGGGCTTGGCGCTCAGGTCGGCGGCTTTGGCGCTTCCGTGCGGGTCTTCGACAGTACCGTCTATGTCAGTCACGGACGGCGGAGCGTCGCCGTCGCCGTGCAGAGCAACGGCGGCGCCGCCGAGGAAAGTTCGCTACTGGAATTCGCAAAACTCGTAGCGCATAAACTGTGTCAACGCACTTAAGCGTTTACACGCACTTAGCGATTGCGCCAGCCGCCGTTCCCGTCGCGCACGAAGCCGGCGTTGCGCCTGTAGCGGCCGTCCCCGTATGCTACGTTGCCGTTATAGTTGCGGTTACCGTTATAGCCCGAACCGCTGATGGTGCACGACTGCCCGTTGCATGCGACCTGTTGGCCGTTGTCGCTCGGGTAGTAGCGCGTTCCATTTCCGTAAGCGACGCTGCCGTCTTGGTAGACCGTTTGTCCGTCTTGCGTGTAACCGGCGACGCCGTTCGCCGCCGCATTCTTGCGTGCGACGTTACTCTCTATGACGATGCCGGCGACCGCGGCCGCACCGATGAGAATGTTGCGAGTCACGGCCGCTTGGTCGGCCTTAGCGGGAGCGACCGTCGAAAGCGCGAGAGATGCAGCGACGACCGAAGCTGCGAGCGCTGATTTGAGATGTGTCATATCGGCAAATGTGCCTCCTATAATGACAACGTAGCGCTGTAATCTGGCGGTTCCCTGAATTTCGGTTAAGAGTGCGTGAAAATTAGGAAGCTGCTTAGCGCTCGATCATCGACATCATCGCGGCACTGTAACGCTGACCGGCGGTATCTTGCGCGAGTGCATCGAGTTCGCGCATTTCGCTCGTCGACAATTCGATGCCGCAGGCGCCAACGTTATCTTCCAGATAGCGAACGCGTTTCGTTCCGGGAATCGGAACGACGTCATCGCCTCGAGCGAGCACCCATGCGAGCGCAACCTGGGCGGCCGAGGCGTCACGGTCGGCGGCGATCGTTTTCACAGCCGCAACGATGTCGGCATTTTTCTGCGCGTTGTCCGCGCCGAAACGCGGGTCGTTGCGGCGGAAATCGTCCTCGGGAAGATCGACGTTGCTCGTCACCGCGCCGGTGAGAAAACCGCGGCCTAGCGGGCTAAACGGCACGAGACCGATGCCGAGCTCGCGCAACACCGGCAACACTTCAACTTCTATGCCGCGCTCCCATAACGAGTACTCGCTTTGCAGCGCACTGATCGGATGCACCGCATGCGCGCGTCGCAGCGTATTCGCGCCGACTTCCGAGAGTCCGATGTAGCGCACCTTACCGGCCACGACGAGTTCTTTGAGCGCGCCGACGGTTTCTTCGATCGGGACGCCGGGGTCGCGCCGATGCTGATACAACAGATCGATCGCATCGACGTTCAGCCGTTTGAGCGACGCCTCGGTCGCGCGCTTCACGTTTGCGACGGAGCCGTCGACGCCCGTAATATGGCTTTTCGAATCCGGATTTATTTTGAAACCGAACTTCGTCGCGATCACGACCTCGTCGCGCCGGCCGCCCAGCGCTCGCCCGAGAAGCTCCTCGTTGACGTACGGGCCGTACGCTTCGGCCGTGTCGAAGAACGTCACGCCGAGCTCGAGCGCGCGATGGAGGGTCGCGATCGACTCCCGTTCGTCGGCCGCGCCGTACGACTGACTCATTCCCATACAGCCGAGACCGAGGGCGGAAACGGTAAGGCCTTGCGTTCCGAGCGTGCGTCGTTGCATGGCAACTCGTATACCCAGTCCGCTCGATCTTCACGAAGACGACGGCTTGAAACGGGCGACACCCGCCGGGCGGTACGCGAACGATGTGCGAGGTCCGAGGCGCGCGCGGGCCGGCGGGTTAAAAGCCGGCGCACGCGGTAGATGCGACGATATGGCATACGCGACGATCGACCCGGCGACCAACGCCGAAGTACGCACTTTTCAAAGCCTTTCCGACGATGAGGCGGATCGCGCGATAGAGCGCGCGCACGCCGCTTTTCTGCAATGGCGCGAGTTAACGGTTGAGGAGCGCGCTAGCAAAGTCAAACGCGCCGGCGAACTGATGCTCGAACGCAAAGACGAGTTCGCGAGGACCGTTACGCTCGAGATGGGCAAGCGCTTCGTCGAAGCGCTTGCGGAGGTCGATCTTTCCGCGGCGATTCTGCGGTATTACGGCGAGAACGCCGCGAACTTTTTACGACAAGAAAACATCGACGTTAAAAACGGCGAAGCCGAAGTCGTCTATCGACCGCTCGGCGTGATCTTGGGAGTCGAGCCGTGGAATTTTCCGCTGTATCAAGTCGTACGGCTCGCCGCGCCGAATCTCGCTCTGGGCAACACGATCTTAATTAAGCATGCGAGTAACTGTCCGCAAAACGCGCTGCTGTTGGCGCAGCTCTTCAGCGATGCCGGCGTTCCGGAAGGCGCCTACACGAACGTGTTTATCGATTCGAAGCAGATCCGGCGGGTCATCGAAAATCCGCTCGTACGCGGCGCATCGCTCACCGGCAGCGAGCAGGCGGGAGCGAGCGTCGGCGAAATCGCCGGGCGCAACCTCAAGAAAGTCGTCCTCGAACTCGGCGGCAGCGACCCGTTCATCGTACTCGACGCGGCGAACCTGGAGCGCACGATTCGTAACGCCGCGATGGGACGGCTAGCGAACACGGGGCAGAGCTGCATCGCCGCAAAGCGTTTCATCGTCGTCGACGACGTCTACGACGCGTTCCTCGACGGGTTACGCGCGGCGTTCGCGAATCTCAAACCAGGCGATCCGATGGATCCGCAGACGACGCTCGGACCGCTCTCATCGGAACGCGCTGCCGTCGATCTCGTCGGACAAATCAAAGAAGCGGTCGGGAAAGGCGCGACCGTCGTCGTCGGTGGGGACCGGGTGGAGCGGCCCGGCGCGTTCGTCCAAGCGACGATCCTAACGGGCGTCACGCCGGAGATGAACGTCTATCGGGAAGAGTTATTCGGGCCCGTGGCCGTCGTTTACAAAGTAGCGGACGACGATGCGGCAATCGCGCTTGCGAACGACTCGCCGTACGGTCTCGGGGGCGCGGTCTTCTGCAGCGATCCGGCGCGCGCGCGCAAAGTGGCGGAGCGTGTCGAGTCGGGTATGGTGTGGATCAATTCGCCGACCGGCTCGTCACCCGAACTCCCGTTCGGCGGCGTCAAGCGTTCCGGTTTTGGCCGCGAACTTTCGAGTCATGCGATCACGGAGTTTGCGAATATGAAGCTGATTCGCACGCTGCCTGCCGGAAAGGCCGCCGCTGCAAAGGTCGTCGGTTAGACGGAACCCGAGAACCTCTTACTCGACGTCGAGCTGCATACCGGCGGCCCGTAAACGGCGCACGAGAACCTCGCCAAGCGCGGTTGCGGGCGTCAGAACGCCGCCGCGCGCGGAACCGCCCGGTAAAGCGTCGCGTTCGAGCGCTAGCGCCAGCGCCGATTCGCAGACGAATTTCGTGGTCGCGACGTTGCCTGGATCGCCTTTGTCGCGGATCGTCGCACGCGCCGTCGCGCTTGCGGCGCCGCGGCCGACGAGATCGCACCGGAACCATCCGTTCTGCATGGCCGCCTCCGACGGGCCGGTTCCGGGCTTCGGCAGCATCGGTTCGATCGCGCGCCGCACGGCCGCGAACTCGAGCGCGCTCGTCATCAGCGTGGAACCGGCGGTAACGGCCAGTGCCTGCGCGAATCCGAACGGCTCGCCGAAGCGCATGTATTCTTGATAGGCGAAGCGTTCGCCATAGGACTCGTTCCATGCCGCAAAAAGCGCGCTGCTGCGCCGCACGATGCGCGTGTTGATCGGTCCCATGAGGAATGGTGCGACCCACGCTTTAGCGTCCGTATCGTAATGCGGGCTTTGCGGATCGCGGCTGCCGGAGCTTGCGGCGCTCGGCGGCGGGGCCGTGGGCGAGAGCAAAAACGGATCGCGCATCATCTTGGACTGCGCCGGGTTTTCGCTGATGAGCATGAGCGACGCGAGCGTACCGCCGTTGACGCCGCCCATCATGCTGTAAAACGCCTTGACCTGTTCGCAGCCGCCGCCCGAACCTTGCAGATGCCGGGCTACCAGATACGCGCCGAGATCCGAAGGTACCGAATCGAAACCGCAGCTCGGCACGATGCGCGTACCATCGGCGCTCGCGCGAGCGTGATAGCGATCGATCAGCGTGCGAATCCACGGCGTTTCGCCCGTGATGTCGACGTAGTGCGTGCGTAGCCGCACGCACGCGTCGACCACCGGATCGCCGTAGCGCGCGAACGGGCCCACGGTATTGAGGACGACCGCGGTACGCGCGGCTAGCGTGTCGAGCGTCGAAGCGTCCCCGCTGTCGGCGACGAGCACGTCGGCACCGGCGGCCGTGCTTGCTTTGACGGCCTCGAGCTTGCCGCGGCTGCGTCCCGCGATCGCCCAGCGCAGTCCCGGAGCACGCTCCGGCGCGGCAAGATACTTAACGACTTGACGACCGACGTAGCCGGACGCGCCGTACACCACGACGTCATAGTCACGCTGTTCCATATCGAACGCCTTCGCCTAGGGCGGCAGCGTTCATGCCGCGCGTCAGTGCACGGGTTGTGTAAGCATCGCCGTCTGCAAGCGTGCGATAACGTCGTCCAGCAGCGGACGCGCGGTCAACTCCTCGACGAGTCGCGCCGGCAGCGCGGAGACACCATTCCGCGCGCCGACGATGGCCCCCGTGATCGAAGCGACCGTGTCGGTGTCGCCCCCCGAGGCTGCCGCCACGCCGATAGCGGCCGCGGGGTCGTCTTCGAAGCACATGGCGATCGCGTGCGCGGCGCAGACGGTTTCCCAGCCGCTCATCGCCACGTTGCGCAAGCGCGATGGCAGCGCCAAACCCGACGGCGAGAGGTTGGCGTGCAGTTCGCGCCAGCTCTTCGCAAACGTTTCGTCGTGCAAGCCGGCCGGAAGCTGCACGGATAGCGCCGCACCGTCGAGCGCGTCGTGCACGATCGCGGCGATCGCCTGAGCCGCTACGACCGCGGCCGGATGGCCGTGGGTAACCTGCGCCTGCGCGGCCGCAACATCGAGCACCGCTTCCCGGTCCGGAAGAAACCCGACGGGATGCGCGCGCATTGCAGCGCCGTTGCCGCCATCCTCATTATGTCCGCAGCGTGCCGGGTCGGTTCCGGCGCGCAGGCGGCGCAGCGCGCGGGTCGTCGCGCCGCCGGGACCGCCGTTCCAAAACATTTCGCCGAAGCGCCCGGTCGTCCGCTCGAGGTCGGTCATGAAATGCTGCGCGAACAGCCTCGGCGTCAACGCTTCACCGCTCGCGAGCGCGAGTGCGACCGAAAGCGCCATCGCCGTATCGTCGGTGGGCTGCCCCGGCGAGCGCGGATAGAGCAGGGATTCGTGCAGCGCCGGCAGATAGGCGCGCACGATCGGCTCGCCGAGCTGACGTTCGATAACGTCGCTGTCGACGAATTCGAAAGCGGACCCGAGCGCATCGCCGATCGCCGCGCCGAACATGGCGCCGGCGATCCGGTCCGCGCGCGTCACGACGCCGTCTCCGGCAAGGTCAGCGTTTCGGCCAGCGCGTCGAGCGTTTCGTCGCCCGAGACGATGCGAAAGATTTTCGGATAGTGTTGCTCGGCCATCGTATATAAAAACCCCGTAAGATTACCGAGCACGCTGGGATCGAGATGCTCGGCACGGTATTCGAGTTCGAGAATGAGTTGCGAGTTGGCGCCGAACTTCGCCAGCATCCCCGCGGCGTTGGCGTTCATCGTCGCTTCGAACAAGCGCGCGCGCAGACCGGCCTCCCGCGGGACGTCGCAGAAAACGGTGTACGCGTGGAGCCACTCGTCGTCCAAGCGCACGATGATGACCCATTCGCGCGTGCGGCCCGAGTACATCAGGCCGCGACGGGTCGCGTCGAGGCGAAACGACTTGAGTCCGGCTGCCTTCATCAGACTCTTGAGCCGCGCCGGCCCGCTCGGATGAGGATTCGGTGTGTTCATACAGGTAGTGTACGCGATGCCGAGCGGTGCGTCAGCCGGGTCACTTTGCGACCCCGGTCAAAAAGTGGACTCGTCCGGGTCGCGCACCAAAGCCGGGAAAGTCGGGCGCGTCCTCGAGTTGATTCGTGTTTTGGAACGCGAGCGGAAGATCACGAAATCGCGCTTGTTCGACCTGCTCGAAGTTCGTTCCGAAAGTTCGTTCAAGCGCGTGAAGGCGCAGCTCGCGCATGCCGGTCTCCCCTTGCGCTACGATCGTAACGACAAGCACTTCCACCTTCCTGCAAATGCGTCGGTGGCCCGCTACGGCGTGGATCCGCGTACCCGCGCACAGCTCGCGCAAGTCCGGGCCGCGGTCGCCGCACTCGGAGGACCGATCGCCGACGCGATCGACGACGTGCTCGAAGTCTTCGAGGCACGCATCGCTTTGGAAGATCCGGAGGCGGAAGCCGTCGTCTCGTCGCGTCATCCTCAGCCGCGCGGCGGCAAAGCATTCTATGAAACGCTCGACCGGGCGCTCACGGCGCTACGCGAGCATCGCTGGCTTTCGTTTTCGTACCGGCGCACGGACGGCGCGGGAAGCGACGCCCGCACCGTGCAGCCGTACGGCGTACACGCCCACGACGGGCGTTACTATTTGTGGGCGGTGGCCGAAGGGGAAACGCAGCCGAAACTGTACGCGCTCGACGGTATCCATGACGCCGCTATCGAGAACGACGCTTTCGAACCCGACCCCGGCTTAAATTTAAACGACGCGTTGCGGCACAGCTTCGGCACGATGGTCGGCGACGCCGCGCCGGTGCGCGTCGTCGTGCGCGTCGAGCCCGCGGCGGCGGCGTTTGCCAGCTGCCGCCGTTGGCCCGCGCAGGTCGACAACACCGAATTGCACGACGGCGCCGTAGAACTGACCTTCGAAGTGTCGCGTTTTGAAGAACTCGTTGCTTGGGTGTTGAGCTTCGGCGGCACGGCGACGATCGTATCGCCGCCCGCTGCGCGGCGCGCATTGCATAGCGCCGCGCAGCGAGCGGTGGACGCCTCGCCATGACGACTGTGCCGGTCATCCCAAACGCCAAACTCAGGCTCGAATGGTGTCGGCCGCGCAGTAGCACCAAACGATGGTCCGCAAAGCGCAAGCTTGCCCGCCGAGGGCGAAATACATGGAAGCTTGGGGCGTATTCGATCAATCCGAACAACGGCAACAGTGAGCCCGTCATACGTTCCGGGCAGCCGTGGTTTTACGAAGCGGATTGGCACGGCAACATCGACGGCGTCGACACCGGCGACGACTGCAAGGGTCCCGGAACGATCGGGCACAAATATCTCGCGCAGGCGCTCGTTCCGTGATGTAGCTCGCAGGCCGACGGCGTGCACTGATATTCGGCGGGACGCTCGGGTACATGTCGTCTACGGTCTCGCGTTTGCCGTTGGAGAGTTATATGCGCAAGTCACGGACGCCCGGTCAGAGTCGCAGGTGGTCGCTCTTGCAGCAACTCGGACTCGATCGGTATGCGCTCGGGAAAGCAGCACGCTCGCGAAAAACGGCGACGCTCGCACCGCGTACCGCGACGGCCGATCGGGTCGTCAAATCGGTGTGCCCGTTTTGCGCGGTCGGCTGCGGCCAGAACGTATATGTCAAGGACGAGAAGATCGTGCAGATCGAAGGCGATCCCGATTCGCCGATCTCGCGCGGACGTCTCTGCCCCAAAGGTTCCGCGACGCGTTCGCTCGGCGATAGTCCGCTACGCGAATATAAGGTGAAATACCGGCGGCCGCATGCGACGTCGTGGGAAGACCTCGAACTGGATACAGCGCTCGACATGATCGCCGACCGCGTGATCGCCACGCGAGCAGAAACGTGGGAAGCGGCGAACGACGAAGGCAAACCGCTGAACCGCACGCTTGGGATCGCGAGCCTCGGCGGCGCTACGCTCGACAACGAAGAGAATTATCTCATGAAAAAGCTCTATTCGGGCTTAGGGATCGTTCAAGTCGAGAACCAGGCGCGAATTTGACATAGCTCGACGGTGCCGGGTCTCGGCACCTCATTCGGGCGCGGCGGCGCTACGAGCTTCCAGCAAGATTTGCAGAACAGCGACTGCATTCTCATCATGGGTTCCAACATGGCCGAGGCGCATCCGGTCGGCTTCCAGTGGGTCATGGAAGCTCGCGAGCGAGGCGCAGAAGTGATTCATGTCGACCCGCGCTTCACGCGCACGAGCGCCGTCGCCACTCAGTACGCGAAAATTCGGCCCGGCAGCGATATCGCGTTCCTCGGCGGCATCATTCATTACATTCTGGAAAACGGACGCTGGTTCGATGAGTACGTCAAGCACTATACGAACGCGGCGGTCATCATCGACGAGCGTTTTGCGGATACGGACGACGCCAGAGGCGTGTTCTCCGGTTTCGAAGCGGAACCCAACGGCTACGACCTCGCGAGCTGGCAGTATCAAGACATGGAGATGCGCGGTTCGGCGGGACGGCGCATGGGGTCGGCCGTCAGCGGCGGAAAGCAAGTTACCCATCCCGGAGACACGTCGGAGCAAGCGAAAAATCAACGCCTCGTGCACGGGGAACCGCCGCATATCGACCGCACGCTGCAGCATCCGCGCTGCGTTTTCCAACTGCTCAAGAAGCACTTTCGCCGTTACACGCCGGAGATGGTCGAGCGCATTTGCGGGACGCCGCGAGAGCAGTTCGTCCGCATCGCCGAGACGTTGTGCGCTAATTCGGGGCGCGAGCGAACCGGCGCGATCGCGTATGCAGTCGGCTGGACCCACCACACCGTCGGCGTCCAATATATTCGCGCTGCGGCGATCGTGCAGTTGCTGCTCGGCAACATCGGCCGCCCCGGCGGCGGCATCATGGCCCTACGCGGTCATTCGTCCATCCAAGGCTCGACCGACATTCCGACGCTCTACGACCTGTTGCCGGGATATCTCGCGATGCCGCATGCCGAGCAGGCCACGCTCGCCGAGTACGTCAAGGCAACGACCGCCAAAGGCGGTTACTGGGGTCATACCGACGCCTATATGGTCAGTCTACTCAAAGCGTGGTATGGCAAGCACGCGACCGCCGACAACGATTACGGTTACGCGCACATCCCGCGCGTGACGGGCGACCATTCGATCTATCCGGCGATGATGGGAATGCTCGAAGGGAAGGTCAAGGGCTTCTTCTGCGTCGGCGAAAATCCGGCGGTCGGCTCTGCAAACGGCTCGCTGCAACGCCGCGGCATGGCGAATCTAGAGTGGCTCGTCGTGCGCGATTTCTTCGAGATCGAATCGGCCGCGTTCTGGTACGAGTCCCCCGAAATCGAGACGGGCAAACTCAAGACCGAAGAGATCAAGACGGAGATCTTCTTCTTACCCGCGGCGGACCACACCCAGAAAGACGGTTCGTTTACCAACACGCAGCGACTTCTGCAATGGCACCACAAAGCGGTCGAACCCGAAGGCGACTGTCGCTCCGAACGCTGGTTCTACTATCATCTCGGCCGGCGCATCCGGGCGAAGCTCGCGTCGTCGAGCGAAGCTCGCGATCGCGCGGTGCTCGACCTCACGTGGGACTACCCGACGGTCGGTAACACGGACGAGCCCGACGCACATGCGGTCCTGCGCGAAATCAACGGCTGGGACGCGGACGGCAAAGCGCTCGGCGAATACACGAAGCTCAAAGCCGACGGCTCCACGGCCTGCGGCTGCTGGATCTATTGTGGCTGTTATAAAGATGAAGAAAATCAAGCCGCGCGCCGCAAGCCCGGCCACGAGCAAGATTGGGTCGCCAAAGAGTGGGGCTGGGCGTGGCCCGCCAACCGCCGGATCATCTATAATCGCGCTTCGGCCGACCCCGACGGCAAGCCGTGGAGCGAACGCAAGAAATACGTCTGGTGGGACGCGGACGCGGGCGAGTGGACGGGGTACGACACGCCCGATTTTCCTAAAACGAAATCGCCGCAGTACGTTCCGCCCGAAGGTGCAAAGGCCGAAGACGCGTTGCTCGGCGACGCGCCGTTTATCATGCAAGGCGACGGTAAGGGCTGGCTGTTTACGCCGGACGGGTTGGTCGACGGACCCTTTCCGTCGCACTACGAACCCGAAGAGTCGCCGGTCGCGAACCCACTCTACGATCAGCAGTCCAATCCCGTGCGCGAACGTTGGCCGAGCGCGAACAATCCGTACCACCGCGTCGACGGCGAGCTCGGCGCGGACGTCTTTCCGTACGTCGGCACATCGTATCGCCTCACGGAACATCACACCGCGGGCGGGATGTCGCGTACCGTCCCGCACCTTTCGGAGCTGCAGCCGGCCGCGTTCGTCGAAGTGAGCCCGGAACTCGCAGCCGAACGCGGGCTCGAAAACGGTGGCTGGGCTACGGTCGTCACGGCTCGTTCGGCTATCGAGGCGCGTGTACTCGTTACGGGCCGCATGCCGGATTACATCATCGACGGCCGCCCGACGAAGGTCGTCGGCATGCCGTATCACTGGGGCGCTAAAGGCCTCGTTACCGGCGACTCCGTCAACGATCTGTTCGCGATCTCTGAAGACCCTAACGTGCACATCCAAGAGACCAAGGCGCTGACGTGCGACATTCGTGCCGGACGCAGGCCGCGCGGCACCGCGTTGACGGCGTTCGTCAACGAATACCGTCGTCGCGGCGGCCTGCCGGAGGAAGAGTGATGTTCGAACAGACGAACGCGGCCGCCGAAGCCGCCACATACGCGGACGAAGAACGAGCGCGCAAGGGCTTCTTCACCGACACGACCCTGTGCATCGGCTGCAAAGCGTGTGAAGTCGCATGCAAAGAGTGGAACCAGCTTCCGTCCGACGGTTATAACTTCACGGCGCAGTCGTACGATAACACGAGCGAGCTGAACGGCACGACGTGGCGTCACGTCACCTTTGTCGAACAGGTCGATACACAGCCGGAGCACGTCGTGTACGACCATGCGGGGCGCTGGCTGATGGAGTCCGACGTCTGCAAGCACTGCACGCATGCGGCGTGCCTCGACGTTTGTCCGACGGGTTCGCTCATCCGCACCGAGTTCGGAACCGTGATCGTTCAACAAGACATCTGCAACGGCTGCGGATATTGCGTCCCCGCCTGTCCCTTCGGCGTCATCGACAAGCGCAAGTTCGACGGACATGCCGGTAAGTGTACGTTGTGCTACGACCGGCTGACCGACGGTCAAACACCGGCGTGTGCGAAAGCGTGTCCGACCGAGTCGATTCAATACGGCGATCTTGCCGAATTGCAGCGTAACGCGGACGCGCGTCTCGAGAAGGTGCAGCGCGAAGGCAACTACCGCGACGCGAGCCTTTATCTGCGCGACGCGGACGACGGCATCGGCGGCGCCGGCGCTTTCTTTTTACTTCTCGATAAACCCGAAGTGTACGGGTTGCCGCCCGATCCGGTCGATACGACGCGCGATCTCCCGAAGATGTGGCGAGCGGCGGCATTTGCGGCGCTAACGCTCGTCTGTATCACCGCGATCGCGGGAATCGGCGCGCGACGATGAGCCGGTCGTATTACGGTCGCCCCGTCGTTAAGGCGCACGTCTGGAAATGGTACGTCCCGGCATACTTCTGGGTTGGCGGCATGGCAGGCGCCGCAGCAGTGCAGTGCGCCTGCGCGCGCCTGCGCGGCGAGGACGACCTTGCGACCGTCGAGCAGCGAGCGGCGCTAGCGGGAGTGCTCGTGGCTCCCATGCTGCTCATTGCCGATCTTGGAGTGCCGCACCGATTCTTGCATATGCTGCGCGTTTTCAAGGTAACGTCGCCGATGAGCGTCGGTTCGTGGATACTCTCGGCGTTCGGAGTCGCCATCGGTGGCGCGACCGCGGCGGAGTTGCTCGGGTGGAACCGCACGTCGCGCGCATTCGAGTTCGCCGCCGCGGGCATCGGACCGGCGCTGACGGTCTACACGGCCGTGCTCGTCTCGGACACGGCGACGCCCGTCTGGCACGAAGCGTACGAGACGTTGCCGTTCGTTTTCGTTTCGAGCGGAATCGCTGCGGCGGGCGCCGTCGGTACGGTTTTCGCGCCGGGACACGAGCAAATATCGGCGCGGCGATTGATGATCGGCGGCGCACTTGCGCTTGTGGTCAGCGGGCAGATTATGGAACGCCGGCTCGGAACATTTATTTCAGAACCTTACCGTAGCGGTAAAGCCGGACTTCTGCGGCGTGTCGCGGGCGCTCTCGCACTCGGCGGCGCCGGCTTGGCGCTGGCGCGCGGGACGAGCACCTTTGCGACGCGGCTCGCCGCGGCGTGCATTTCGGCGGCGGGAATCATCGAGCGCTTCGCCGTCACGACCGCCGGCACGCAATCCGCGAGCGATCCAAAGTACGTGGTCGAGCCGCAGCGCGCGCGGCTCGATGCTCGAGCTTCGGCGCCACCGCCCACGTGATCGCAAGGTAGCGCGGTAACTGCGACCGTGAGCCTGCGACCGTGAGCCTGCGCCGTAAATCCACACCAACTTCGAGGGCTTGGGCAGCGACCGCAATGCGGGCAGCGCGATACCGTCGGCCCCGCTAAGCGCCGACAGTGCGAGCACCGCCCGTCCGGCGAGCACGACCGCCAAAGTTGCAACATCGCGCTCGCGGAAGCCGTTCGACGGCAAGCTGCGCGCAGACCGCCACGGCGAAAAGCAATGCGCCCCTCATCGTTCGCCGATGGAAAGCCCACCGGCTAGCCGCTTGCAAGCGCCGGCCAACCGAACGAGGTGTGGCCACTCACAATTGTTGACGCCGTACTAAGTGTCTTGCGATCCGATCCGACACCGGAGTAATGAAGCCTCACCCCGTACGATGGGCTCGGCATTAGCAATGCGGACACGTGCAACGTGAGGCGCCTTTCGACATGGAGTCGCATTGTCTCCATCATGCTCGTAACCGTACTAGTCGGTTCGACGCTGTACGCGTTCGAAGCAGCGAGCGCGACGAGTGTAGATTCGGGGCTGGCCCAGGTCGCTGAATCGTTGAACGATCAGTTTTCCGCGGCCCGATTTGCGGTCGAATCGGAACGGTCCCTGGAGCGTAAATATCGATTGCGAGCCGAGAGCGACGTCAGGGCCGCGAATCGCGCGCGCAGCGCCTCGCTCGTGCAAGCGATGCACCTGGTGCGAACGCTCGGCGACGCGCAAGACCGCGCGATAGTGGACGGCGTACTCCGCGCTCACGCATCGTATCTCGCAGCCACGCAACGCGTCTTTGCGGCGGTCGACCGCCACGATAGCGGGCGCGCCGAACAAATCGAAAACGTCGTCGTCGATCCCGCATATGCGCAGCTCGAACGAGCGGTCGACGACCGCGCCGCGACGCATGCCGCCGCGGCGGATCGTTCCCTGAAGATACTGGCCCAGACGCAACGGCGGGTTATTGCCGTAGCTGCCTCCCTATCGGTCCTCGGGCTCATCAGCGTCGGTATTTTCCTCGTGATCTTGAGCAGCTATCGGCGGCGCTTGACCGCGACGCATCGAGCCGAACTGCACAAGGTCGCGCAGGCGGCGTTAGTCGACAATCTCACGGGGATCGGAAATCATCGAGCCTATCAAGAAGACTTCCACAGAGAAGTGTCGCGCGCAACTCGACACGGCGAGACCGTGTCGCTTGCTTTGCTCGACATCGATGACTTCAAGGTTATCAACGACCGCGACGGTCACTTACAAGGCGACCGTGTGCTCTCGACCGTTGCGAAGCTCCTCAGTTCGCTACGAACGGTGGATCGCAGCTACCGCGTCGGAGGCGATGAATTTGCAGTTATCCTTCCACACACGTCGCTCGCGGAAGCGACGGAACTGATGGAACGGCTTCGGCTCAAGGTGCAAGCTTTACCATATGGCAGCACCGTCAGTATCGGACTCGCGAGCCTGACGGGTTCGAAGTGCGACGGCGAGACCTTGAGGGCGCAAGCGGACGCGGCAATGTACGCCGCAAAGCGTTCTGGCCGCAACAGCGTAGCGCCATTCGACGTCTCGCTGGACGGTATGTGGCTGCTCTCGGCAACGAAGATCGATAGCTTGCGCCGGATGATCGCCGACCGCTCGATGAGCGTTGTCTTCCAGCCGATCTGGGACGTCCAGCGCTGCAAGGTTCTGGCATACGAAGCGCTCGCCCGGCCACATCCTAAATACGGCTTCGGGGGACCGCAGGACGCATTCGATTTAGCCGAGCGGATCGGACGCGCACATGAATTAGACGAAGTTTGCCGCGAAGGCACGCTCGCGCGCGCTCGGGAGCTGCCGGCCGACGCGCTTTTGTTCATCAACGTCTCTCCGCAATCGCTCGACCACGGACGGCTCGACCCGCTCGAATTTACGGCGGCGGTGCGAGCCGCCGGTTTGCAGCCGGAACGCGTCGTTATCGAAATCACCGAACGCTCGATTACGCAGGTCGACGCCGTCATCAAAGCCGCCGGCAATCTGCAAAGAAACGGCTTTCGGCTCGCCCTCGACGACACCGGCGCAGGCAATTCGGGACTCGAGATTCTGAGCCGCTTAGCACTCGAATTCGTTAAGATCGATCGCGAAGTCGTCATCAAAGCGCAGACCGATAAAAATGCCCGCGGCGTGCTCGCAGGAATCGTGGCCATCGCACACGCCACCGACGCATATGTGATAGCCGAAGGGATCGAAGACCGTGAAACGTTGGATTTTGTCTGCGGCGGCGCCAAGACAGATCCCGTACGGCGCGGCATTCACGGGGTGCAAGGATATCTTCTCAGCCGTCCTCGGGATGCGTTCCCCGCCACCGTAGAAACTACGAACGTCGAAGCAATGCTGCAAGAGTTCGCCCTCGGACTGCATCCCGTTGCGAGTTAGCGGGCGCGCAAAGGTACGCAATGCTCGCCGGCGTGCCGAGACGTAGACCATGCGCGTCAAAACGATGCCAACGAGCAGCCCAACGTACCAGCAGACCTACCGCCGCCCGGCCCGCCTCACCGACAAGGTGGTGCTTGCTGCGCTCGGCTTCAGTTTCATGATCGGCGAGCTCGCGTTAGCGGCGCCGTCGCACATCCGGCAGGCACCACTGCTTCTTGTCGGTACGGCCGGGTATCTCGTCGCCGCGTTCGTCGGCGTAACGTTACGCCGGTTCGGCGAACGCCGCAGACTCTATGCCGCGGCGCGACGCGCCTCGGCCCGCTGGACACCCGCGACGCGCGAATATTGGCTCACCGCGATACTCTTCGCCAACGTCGCCGTAGTCGGCCTCAGCGCTTGGTTCGTAGCCCTTACGGTGAACGCCGGCTTCCCGGTGGTGCCGAACCTCGCATGCGCCGCCCTCGCGTTCGCAGTTTTTGTGGCACTGCCCGGCCACTGGGAACTGGCGAAGCTCACTGCTCCTCGAGAAGCCCCCGGCCGCTAGGGGACCCCGCCTCATAGCCGGCTGAAGTGGTTTGGTTTGGCAGTGATCTTAAGGGAAGTGCCGGCACCCTCGCATGCAGGGCAATCCGATGAGGTCAAACCATCGGAGACCAAGCGTAACGCGAGCAGCGTTCGGAGCCGCCATCAGCGGCGCGACCGCGGCGGAGTTGCTCGGTTGGAATCGCACGTCGCGAGGCTTCGAACTCGCCGCCGCGGGCATCGGACCGGCGCTGAAGGTCTACACGGCCGTGCTCGTCTCGGACGCGGCGACGCCCGTCTGGCACGAAGCGTACGAGATTCTGCCGTTCGTTTTCGTTTCGAGCGGAATCGCTGCGGCGGGCGCCGTCGGTACGGTTTTCGCGCCGGCGCAAGTATCGGCGCGGCGATTGATGATTGGCGGCGCACTCGCACTCGCGCTCGTGGTCAGCGGGCAGATTATGGAACGCCGGCTCGGAACATTTATTTCAGAACCTTACCGTCGCCGTAAGGCCGGACTTCTGCGGCGTATCGCGGGCGCTCTCGCACTCGGCGGCGCCGGCTTGGCGCTCGCGCGCGGGACGAGCACCTTTGCGACGCGGCTCGCCGCGGCGTGCATTTCGGCGGCGGAAATCATCGAGCGCTTCGCCGTCACGACCGCCGGCACGCAATCCGCGGGCGATCCAAAGTATGTGGCCGAGCCGCAACGCGCGCGGCTTGAAGCCAGAGTTCCGAAACTCATCTAGCGCGCGCCGCCGGGCGTATACTGGACAGAGGCCGTCCTGGCCGGAAGGGAGCGCTGCCCATCGCCTCGTCGCTCGACGCTGAGTTGGTGGTTGCTTTCGTTGCGCGAGAACGCGATGCGATCGAGCGCGCCTACCATGCGTACGGCCGGCTTCTTTACTCGGTGGCGCGACACGTTCTTGGCGGCGATGCCGAGGCGCAAGACTGCGTACACGATGCACTGTTGCGCGTCTGGCAGCGTCCGGAAACATTCCAGCCCGAACGCGGCAGTCTGCGCGCGTTCTTATCGGTTTGCGTTCGCAACGAAGCGATCGGACGCAAACGCAGCGCCGCACGACACTTTACGATCGAGCAGCGGCTCGTCGAGAACGAAGGCAGTCTGCAGTATGAATTCGACATCGAAGACCATGCGGAGCTCGCGCTCCTGCGCGAGGCCCTGGCAACGCTGCCTGCCGAGCAGCGCCGGGCGCTCGAGCTTGCGTATTGGCAACATCTCTCACACTGGCAGATATCCGAAGCACTCGGCGTACCGCTCGGGACGATCAAGAGCCGGCTGTCTCTCGGCCTTCGCAAACTTCAACAGTCGCTCCAAACGCACGAGCATCGGGCGAGATGAACGGACGCCGCGTAACTATCGTGTCTGACGAACACCTCGGCGAGCGCGCCGAACTCTATGCGCTGGGAGCGCTCGACGCACGAGAAGCGGACGCGGTCAACGCGCATGCCGCTCGCTGCGCGGATTGCGCCCGCCTGGTCGGCGCGGCGGAACGCGCGGTGATGACACTCGATGCTGCGACCGTGCCGGATGTCGCACCACCGCCGGAATTGGAACGACGCATCGCCGCCATCGGGCGCGTTTCGCCGCTGCGCCGGCAGCCGGTGCCGCGCCGCCTCTCGTTCGTCAAGTTG
>JALYUE010000188.1 GCA_030853925.1 Vulcanimicrobiota bacterium
GCTGATTTCCTCGTTCGCCGAAATCTCTAGGGCCGTGCGAGATCATCTCGGCCAGGATCGGCGCTTCGCGCATAGCGTGCGGGTTGCGCGCTTAGCCGATCGGCTCGCGCAACGTCATGCCGAGTCCACCACACGAGCGCGCCTTGCGGGTATGCTCCACGATCTCGCGCGCCTCTATAGTGCCGAGCGCCTGCTGCAGGAAGCCGCGCAACGGGCCCTGCCGCTCGACGCCTTCGAACGCCGCAATCCAATCGTAGTGCACGCGCGCATCGGCGCCGAAATCGCGCGCGAGAAGTTCGGCGTCCAGGACCCGGCCGTGCTCGATGCGATTCGACGGCACACCGTAGCCGCGCCCACGATGTCGCGTTTGGACGCGATTCTGTATCTCGCCGACGGGTTGGAACCCGGGCGGACGTTCGCCGAGCGCGCCGCGCTCGAAGCGCTCGCCATGCACGACCTCGACGCCGCGATGCTCGCGCTTCTGCGCTCGACGCTCGACTATCTTCACACCCGCGGACTCGACGCCGCACCTCAAACCATAGCCGCTATCCAGACGTACGAAGCGCTGGAAAGGAGCCCTGCCCTTTGCCCGAGCTGATCGACCTCGTGCGGGACGCCGCACTCGACCGTAAAGCGGAAGACCTCTTGACCCTGCCGCTCGAGGGCAGAACGATCGTCGCGGACGCTTTCGTCATCGCGACCGGCCGCTCGAAAATTCAAACGCGTTCGATCGCCGACGCAATCGTGATGCGCGTGCGCGAAGCGGGCCTGCCGGTGGCGCGCACCGAGGGGTACGCCGACGGCGGCTGGATCCTCATCGACCTCGGGCCGATCGTCGTGCACATCTTCACGCCGGAGCAGCGCGCGTTTTACAACCTCGAACGGCTCTGGGGCGCCTCCGACGCTCAGCAAGCGCGCACGTCTTGAAGCTGCAGACCCGGCGCAGCCGTCAGCTGCGAGAAAACTTGAAGCGCGCCGCGATCTGGGTTTTCCTCGTCATCTTCGTGACGAGCGTCGTGGGCGTCGCGGTCGTGACGGTCGCGCGCTAGCGTGCTTGCGCCGCGCCGGAAACAAAGCCGGTTCCGGTGGGTAACACCAAGCGTGACCATTAACAAATTCCCGGGCCGAGCCGCGAGCGCGCTTGCAGCGGTCGCCTTATGCCTGGCAGCGTTTGCCGCGCCGGCATCCGCTCGCGACACGTACGTCGTGGACAATGCGAAATTGCTCAGCGCGGCAACGGTTTCGAGCCTGAACCAATCGATCGGCGACTTCAACCGGCAAACAGGTAAAGAAGTGGTCGTCGTCAGCGTCCCGTCGCTCGACGGTCAGACGGCTCCGGTCGCGACCGAAAAGGCGTTCGCCGAGCAGCAAGTCAACGGCGTCCTAATCTTCTTAGCGAAAGCGGAGCAGAAGCAAGGCATCCTTGGAGATCGCGCATCGCGCGCATTTTTTCCGAACGGCAGCTTCGACAGCGTCCGTCAGGCAATGCGCGGATACTTTCGGACGGGTGATTTCGACACCGGCGTGACGACCGGCGTCAACCTTATCCTCAATCAATATCGTGGTCACGAACGGGCGGGAAACGGCGCGTTGCAACCGCAGCGCACGAGCGCCCCGGCCACGTCCTCACAGTCTTTTGGAGGCGGCATGTCGCTCTTTTTCCTCATCATCGTCCTGCTCGCAGGGTTCATGATCATTCGCGGCATCTTCCGCGCGATGTCGGGTCCACGGCGTATGCCGCCGGGCTACGGCGGACCCGGCTATCCGGGCCAAGGTCCAGGGTACGGCGCGCCGGGTTACGGCGGCGGTATGGGCGGCGGCATGGGTGGCGGCGGATTCTTCAGCGGCCTGCTCGGCGGTCTCGGTGGCGCGTTTCTCGGCAACGAGCTCTTCGGACATCAAAATCAAGGTAACATCGGCGGCGGCAACGCCGGCATAGTTGGCGGCGACGCCGGCTCGCAAGATGCCGGGGGATGGCAATCGGACGCCGGTCAAGCCGATATGGGTAACGCATCCTTCGGCGACTTCGGATCTTCCGGCGGCGGCTTCGACAGCGGCGGCGGCGGCGGATTCGATGGCGGTGGCGGCGGCGATTCCGGCGGCGGCTGGTAGCAGCCCGCCGGTGGGTCTAAAATAAGTGACGGCGCTCGAAGCGATTCGGGCGCCGTTTTAACGCACCGTTACGTACGGTGCGATCGCGTCGAGCTTAGTCTGCGTCATACCGTTGACGTCGAGCAGATCGTCGAGCGATGCGAAGGGGCCGCTCTGTTGACGCACGAGTGCGATGCGTTCTGCAAGGGCGGCGCCGATGCCGGGCAGCGTTTCGAGCGTATTCTCATCGGCACTATTCACGTCGATAACTTCGTTCGGCACGCCGCCTGCCGACTCGTCGCCGGAAGCGGACGCAGCACGCTTGCGACGCCGCTTCGCCGGGCGCTCGTGCGTCGCCGGAGTGGCTCGCGCTGATCGCATGCGAGCGCGCGGCAGCCCGGAACGTTCGGCGCTCTTGAGCGGGAAAGCCAGCTCTTCGCCGTCGATGAGCGGCTTCGCCAGGTTGACGGCGACCGTATCGGCGCCCGAGGTGACGCCGCCGGCCGCGTGCAGCGCATCGACACCCCGCGCCGTGGCGGGCAGCGTATACACGCCCGCGCGTACGACGGCACCCGCAACGTAGACGAGGATCGCACGGGCAGTGCCGCTTCGGCCGGCAATGTCGACGCGACGGTGCGCAGTACGCACGAACGCCGGCAGCGGACTCGTACTTGGGGCCGTAACGATGGTAAGGGGCGCGGACCGCGCGGCCGGGCGACCGCCACGCAATGCTGCGGCTACGGCGGCCGTCACGAAGACACCGGCTACGATGGGTAATCGCAGGTTCACGCGCTTCCATCGCGTCGTAACGTCGCGGTGGCAACCGCCCGCGCGCGAGGCCCCAGCGCTACCCGCGACCGAAGAGGGCCACATGCTCGAACAACGCCCGGAAGCGGGGACGCCGCCCGCCGATTCGTACGATTTTCTGCGCATCGAGAAGCACTGGCAGAGCGAGTGGGAGCGGACCGGCATCTATCGGGCCCTCGACGACGATCCCCGCGAAAAGATGTACGTGCTGGAAATGCTCCCGTATCCGTCGGGCGATCTGCACGTCGGCCACGCCAAGAACTACACGCTCGGCGACGTGGTCGCCCGCGTGAATCGCATGCAGGGCTACAACGTCGTGCATCCGATGGGTTTCGACGCGTTTGGCCTGCCGGCCGAGAACGCCGCGATCGAACGCGGCATCGACCCCAACGTCTGGACGCACGCGAACATCGCGAACATGCAGCGTCAGATCCGTTTGATGGGCACGAGTTACGATTGGTCGCGCGAACTCGCTACGTGCGATCCCGCCTATTACCGCTGGAATCAGTGGATATTCTTACGCTTGTACGAAGACGGTCTCGCCTATAAGCGCGAAGCTCCGGTCAATTGGTGTCCGACGGACCTGACGGTCCTTGCGAACGAGCAAGTCGAGGATGGCCGTTGCTGGCGCTGCGGATCGCTCGTCGAACGCCGCAACCTCTCGCAGTGGTTCTTGCGGATTACCGCATTCGCCGACCGGCTGCTCGCGAGCATCGACGGCTTGAGCGGCTGGCCCGAAAAGATCCGCGCGATGCAACGCAATTGGATCGGGCGCAGTGAAGGCGTCACGTTTTCTTTCGACGTCGAAGATTCGACGGACGCGATTGCCGTGTACACCACACGCGTCGATACGCTGTTCGGCGTTTCGTACTTAGCGCTCGCGCCCGAACATCCGGCGGTCGAGCACATCGTGGCGCGACATCCGAAGCATCGCGCCGAACTGGAAGCGTTCGCCGCGACGCTCGCGAACAAGTCGGAACTCGAGCGCACGAGTTTGATGGAAAAGACTGGTGTTTTCACCGGCGCTTACGCGCGCAATCCGCTCTCGCACGAACGCGTTCCAATCTGGGTGACGAATTACGTGCTCGCCGAATACGGCACGGGCGCCGTGATGGGCGTCCCGGGTCACGACGAGCGCGACTTCGAGTTCGCGCGGCGCATGGGTCTCGCAATTCCGCGCGTGATCGAAGACCCGCACGCGCCGAACGACGTGCCGCTGCGGGCTGCGTACGTCGAAGACGGCCGCTTGATGGCGAGCGGCGATTTCTCGGGTATGCAATCGGAACGCGCGCGCGCCGCGATCGGCGAACGCCTCGCAGCCTTAGGACGCGGCGAACGCACCGTCAATTACCGCATTCGCGATTGGCTCATCTCGCGGCAGCGTTACTGGGGCACGCCGATTCCGATCGTATACTGTCCCGAGCACGGGGAAGTCGCCCTGCCCGACGATGCGCTGCCGGTACTGCTGCCGCCGGACG
>JALYUE010000007.1 GCA_030853925.1 Vulcanimicrobiota bacterium
GCTGATGCGCACGCGCGCCGCCGCGAGCGCCGAGCGGTCGCCCAGCTTCGCCGGGGCGCTGCCGAGAACGATCGGCAAGTTCGTAGACCGCGTCAGCGCGTCCAAGTCTGCGCGCTCGGCGACGCCCGTAAAGAACAGCGCGTCGGGCCCGAGCGCCGCATATGCTCGTGCGCGCGCGACCGCCTCATCGACTCCGCCGATCGACATGGCGCCGGTGCGCGCGATCACGACGAGACTCGGATCGTCGCGCGCTTCCAACGCAGCGGCGATCTTGCCCTTGCCTTCATCGATCGATAAGAGCGACGTGCCGGTCGCACCGAACTGAGCCGGTAACGCGGTGTCCTCGATCGTCAGCGCCGCGACGCCCGCGTTTTCCAATTCTTCGACCGTACGCATGACGCTCAGAGCGTTACCGTATCCGTGGTCGGCGTCGACCAGTAACGGTAACTCGGCGGCGCGGCAGATGCGCCGGGCTTGTTCGGCGAATTCGGTCAACGTCAACACCACGACGTCGGGTGCGCCGAGCACGGCGAGCGACGCGACCGAACCGGCAAACATCCCGAGTTCGAATCCGAGCCGCTCCGCGATGCGCGCCGACAGCGCGTCGTGCACGGACCCGGGATGCACGCATCCCTCACCGGTGAGAATTTCGCGGAAGCGCAGCCGCATTCGATGCGCCTTGTCGCCCTCGCGTTGCGCGAGCATCCGTGCGTCGCCTACGCCATGTGGCCGAGTACCACGGGGTGCGAAGTCGACAGACCGCCGTCGACGGCGATCGCCTGCCCGTTCACGTACGAAGCGTCGTCGGAAGCGAGGAAAAGTGCGAGCGCGGCGGGTTCTTCCGGGCGTGCGGCCCGGCGCAAAGGGTTGAGCTGCCCGAGTTTTTGCTCCGTGCCGCGGGAACGCGCGCGGTCGAAGAGCGGCTGCGTCATGCCCGTCTCGATCAAACCGGGGCAGATCGCATTGATGCGCACGCCGCTGCCGGCGAGTTGATTTGCGGCGGTTTGCACGAGGCTGATCACGCCCGCCTTGCTCGCGCTATACGGCATTCCGCCGGCGCCCGAACGCAGGCCCGCGACGGATGCCGTGCAGACGATCGCACCGCGCCCGCGCGGCAGCATCGCGGCGGCGGCGCGTTGCACGAGCAGAAAGGCTCCGATCAAATTCACCCGCAGCACGCGTTCCCAATCGGCAACCTGCAGGTCTGCAAGCATCGTCAGGCCGCCCGAAATGCCGGCGTTCGCAAACGCGGCGTCGAGGCCGCCCAGGCGCTCGGCGAGCGCGCACGCTTCGTCGACTAGTTCGGGCGACGCGGCATCGCCGACGAGCGCTTGCGCTCGGCCGCCGGCGCTCGCGATGCTCTCCGCCGTAACGCGGACGCCGTCTGCCACGTCGACCGCGACGACGGTGCCGCCTTCTCGAGCGAACTGCAGCGCCATAGCGCGCCCGATTCCGCTGGCGGCGCCGGTGACGATCGCGATTCTGTCTGTAAAACGTGCCATCGCGTGCGAGTACGGCGTCGCCCGGGACGATCATGCCGGCGCGCAAGATATCGCGTTCGACGAGCGGAAGACGTCCGTGTGGCTGGCGTGCGTAAGGGCCGGGCTGCGGCTTCTCAAAGCGCCGCTGGCACTGCAAGCGAAGTCGCACGCTCTCGTCTATTGTCCGAATACGAAGCGGTTTCGCCGAGGCTCGTCGTGATTGCCGCGCCCGCTGGTTACGGCAAGTCGACGCTCGCACGTCAGCTCGCCGCGCGCTTTCAACTTGCCGCGACGTGCGACTGCGCGAACGTCGCGTCGGAGCGCGATCTCTGGTATGCGATTCTCGTCGCCGTTCGTCAAGCGGAGCTCGCGTCGAGAGTCACGGCGACCTCTCGCCGCGCCGACGCGGGCGCCGATCCGACGTTCGAAAACGTGCTCGCGCTGCTCGGGGAAGTCGACCGCTCGCTCGCGCTCGTGTTCGAAAATGCGGAAACCGCCTTTGCGGATCCGGCGTTGCGGCGTTCGCTGCAGCGCTTGGTGGCTGCGAGTCCGCGCGCGTGCACCACGCTGCTGTGCGCGCGCACGGGCGCTCGCATGCAGCTCAGCAAGTTTGCGGCGCCGCACGAGATGCTCGTGTGGCGCGCGCGCGATGTAGCGTTCGACCGGGAGGAAATCGGCAAGGTGTTCGGCGCGTACGGGGAGGGCTCGGACGTCATCAACAAGATCGCGGCGGCGACGTCCGGCTGGCCCGTCGCCGTGCTGTTTCTCCAGCGTTTCGTGAATCGCATGGGTCTCGATGCGGCCTTACGCCGGTTCGGCGAATCTGAATTCGAACAGTTGCACGAGTATCTCATCGAAGAAGTTCTCGCCGAGTTTTCGAGCGAGGAACTACGCGCGGTTCTCGCGTGCTCCGTCGCTCCGGACCCAACCGTCGAAGACGTCGGTAACGTCGTCCCGGACGCGGCGCCGAGTGCCCTGTTGAGCGCCCTGACCGATGCATGCCCGTTCGTCGGGCGCATCGATGCGGAACGCTTCACGTTACATCCGCTCCTCCTTGCGGCGCTCCGAACGCGGTTCGCCGATCAGCGCCGGACGCTCGGTCGCGACCTCGCGCGAACATATGAATCGCAAGAGCGCTTCGTGCGCGCGGCGCAAATCTACCACGCACTCGGCGACGTCGATGCCATGGCGCGCGCTTTGATCGCCGACAACACGAACCCCGAGCGTACGCGGACGATCGGCTACTCCGCGCTCTTGGCGACGCTCGACGACCGCATCATCGCCCAATATCCTATCCTGCAAGCATTAACGATCTATTGGCGCCGCTTTCGGGTCGATCCGCATATGCTCCGCGAGCAGACGGAACTCGTTTGGGAGGCGCTACGCGCCTCGGCGAATCTCGAATTGCGTGCCAACGTCGGCGCTACGATCGCGCGCATAATGTATGAAACGGGCGCCTTTGCGCGCGCCGAGGCACTATTGCGCGGACTCGAAGAGGAATTCGGCGGCATATCGGAAGTTCCGGCGACCGCCGGCCAGGCGTATGTCGCGCGTACGCTCGGATGCATCGCCGCTCGCAGCGGACGGATCGTCGAAGCCGAGCGGTATTTCCGCATCGGTTATTTGGCACGGCCGGGTTCCGAACACGTGCGCAGCCGCTATTTTATCGAACGCGCGTTAATCGAACGCCTGGCCGGCCGCACGGACGACGAGCGCCGGCTCTTGGCGCTCGCCCTCGACTCAGCTCGTGCCGCGCAAGCGCCCGTACAGACGGCCTGCGCGCTTGCCGAAGCCGCGTTTGGCGCGTGGTTCCACGGCGACTATGGCGCGTGTCGCGACTTGCTCGGGCGGCTCGATCTCGAAGCGCATGCGAACGGCTACGTGGCGTTTACACACTTATGCGGCGTCGGCAACGGCTTGCTGGACGTGTCGCCGAACGGCACCGAGCAGCCAAACTGGCTTGCGTGCGCGCGGCTGGTCGCATCCGCGGCCACGGCTGGAGACGCGCGCACGGGTCACGCTCGAGCTGCCAAAGACGCCGCCGATCGCTCGAGCGACGCGGTTCTTCAGGTGCTCGGGAGCATGGCGGTTGCGCTGACCGATGCGGCGCAACGCGAAGAAATGTTTGCGCGCGCGCGCGCCGTAGCCGAAAGCATCGAAGCGCCGTCCTTTCGCGACGCGGTGAACGCCGTGGCGGCCGGCGGCGACGGCGCGCCGATATTGTCGGCGTTCGTCCGCCGCTTTCGAACGGACGCGGCGCAGACGGGACCGGTACTGCGTATCGAGATTCTCGAACGTCGTGTGTATCGCGACGACACGCCGGTCGACGTCGGTGAGCGGCAGGTCGCGCTGCTCGTCGCGCTCGCGCGTGAACGGCGGACGTACTCGCGCGCGGCATTGACCGAAGAACTTTGGCCGGCGCTTTCGGAAGCGGGGGCGCGCGAGGCGCTCAACAGCTGCGTGTATCGCATTCGTTCGCGGCTCGGACCCGGTATCGTGGTCTTCGAACGCGACGCCTACCGTCTTGGCGAAGGCGTACGCGTGGACGTGCGCGATCTCGAGCGAGCGACGGCGATCGCGCAGCGTCGCTCGCCCCTCACGGGTCAAGAGCGAACGCTGCTCGAGACGATGGTGCGGCGCTACGGGCTCGCGACGCTCGAGCTTCCGGAAGCGTGGGATTTTTTGTCACCCGTATTGGCACGCGCCGCGCAGATGACTCAAGCGATTGCCGAGCGCCTAGCGCAGGACGCGTTGCAGGCCCGAACGCCCGAGCGAGCGCTCTCGATCGCCCGTGAGTTGATCGCGAGCGACCCGTGCGACGAGCAGGCGCGCGACATCGCGATCCGCGCGCTGCTCGCCAAAGGCGAACGTTCCGCCGCCCTCCTCGAGCTGCGCAATTATCGCAAAGTGCTCTGGCACGAACTCGAAGTCCAACCCTCGGCCGCGCTAACCGCTCTCTTACAAGAACGTCCGGCCGCGCAACTCGCGTAAAGCCCGCGCGTCAGTGCGACCGCGACCGGCCGTCAGCGTCGCGTCAGCGTGAACCCGTAATCTGTGGACACCGCCGGCCCGCATGCGCCGGACGCCCTCACAGCTATCGGAGAATCGCTAATGTTTTGGTCGAGCAAGTCTACGAAACTACGGGTCCGCGCCACGGCCGCGACCGCATTATTCGCCGTCGCCGCCGCGGGCGCCGGGCAGGCGGCCGTCACGACCGGACGGCCCGGCACGATGCCGTCGCCTGTCGTGACCCTATCACGCCTGAGCGCGGTGCGTGCCCCTCAACGGGGTGCTGCCGGTACGAACACGGCAACTTTGCCGCTGTACGCGCCCTGGGGCATGACCCTCGCGCCGAGCGGGGACCTGTATGTGGCGAACCTGCTTGCGAATCAAGTTCTCGTTTACGATCGCAACCTCGTGCAAAAAACCAGCAGCACGATCGCGACAGGTTTGTCGCACCCGTCGGCTGTCGCGTTCGATTCGACGGGCGAAGTCTACGTTTCGAACGTGGCTTCGAACACGATTAACGTCTATTCGCCGAACCATACGTATCTGCCGACGCGTACGATCGTCGCGAACGTCACTACTCCTACCAGTATCGCGATCGACGGACTCGACAATCTCTACGTCGATGAAAACTACGCTGCGATCGGCGTTTACGATTTTCACGGCTCGTTCGTCTGCAATCTCCCGTTCTTGTCGAATCTAGGCGGCATCAACGCGTTCGCGCAACGCGCACACTTCAGCGCGGTCGCCGGGGCGCAGCAAGTACAATTCATCGCGACCGCAGCCGAACTCGAAACGATTTCAGGCAATGGCGGCTTTCCGTCCGGCGGGATCGGTATCAACGACCCGCTCGCAGTCGCGTTCGATGGAAGCGACAATTTGTATTACGTGGCGGGCGATCTGGCGCTCCGCTCGTTCAACACGTCGACGAGCGCACAGGCCGTGCTCGCAACGCTGCCGTTCGTCCCCGCCGCCATGGCCGTGGATTCGATTCGTGGCCGAATCTTCGTGTCGGACCTATACCACAATGCGATCGCCGTTTATAGCCTTACCGGTCAGCTGCTACAAACGCTGCATTAACGGGCGTCGTCCGCCCGTCGTTTGCGCGGCGCGACGGCAACTTCGCTCGTCGACCACCGCTTCCCCAAGTTCACACACAACTTTATATGGAGATTTCTCATGCTCGACCGTTACATACCAATGACGCGGCGCATATTCGCTGCTGCCGTACTTGGAATCGCCCCCGTCGTGCTCGCGTCTGGTAGCTCGGCTTCGGCGGCACCGCATCCGGCCAAACCACTCGTTCGGGATGTCCGGCCATCGAACGCGGTCGCCACATACGAATTCGAGACTTTGAACGACCATGCCGACCCGACGTTCAATCAACTGCTCGGAATCAATAACGAGGGAGTAATTGCCGGGTACTTCGGCAGCGGTGCCGCAGGCCATCCAAATCGCGGCTATACGCTACATCAGCCGTTCGGCCAGGCAAACTATCGCAACGAGAATTTCCCGGGTTCCGTGCAGACGCAAGTCGTTGCCATCAACAACCGCCGGGCGACGGCCGGTTTTTGGATCGACGCGAACGGTAACAATTTTGGGTTTGTCGAGTGGAACGGCGTTTTCGCCGCCTATCGCAATCCGCACAGCGGGACGGGTACCGTCAACCAACTGCTCGGTCTCAATGACGACGGCGTAGCCGTGGGCTTTTACACGAATGGCTTGGGCGTCAATCACGGCTACGCGCTCGACGTGAAAACCAGCAGATTTGAGGAGATCGTTCCACCCGGCACAACGAACGTCACCGCCACGGGAATCAACGATGACGGCGACGTCACGGGTTTTTGTACTGCCTCGAACGGCGCGGTCGTCGGCTTTCTTCTAAAAGATCGTCGTTATGCGGAGTTCGTATTCCCGGGAGCGACGTCGACCACCCCGTTCGGCCTCAATCGCAGCGACGAGATCGTTGGAAGCTACGTCGATGCTGCCGGCAAGTCGCACGGTTTCACGTTGAAAGACCCGCTCACACGCGCCCGCTTCCACACGATCGATGACCCTTACGGGGTCGGCACCACGGTCGTCAACGGCGTCAACGACGCGGGGACGCTCGTCGGATTCTACGTCGATGGCAACGGCAACACCGACGGCTTTACGGCGAAGCGTTAAGGAAGAGGATCGTACGTGAACGCACAAACGATGGCCAAGAGCTTGGTAGCTCTTTTAATTCTCGCCGCAGCGGGTTGCGGCGGCGGCGGCACGACGGTAACGCCGCATCCGACCACGATGCCCACGACTGCGCCGCTTAGCCAAGCGCTGTGGGTCGCCAACGGCACGAACGTGCTGGAAATTCTACCTTCGCAGTTGACCGCGGGCGTCAACGCGAGCGCGCCGCATCTCACCCTCAACAGCGCGACGGGATTCGGCGCACCGCAAGGCGTCGTCTTCGATACAGCGGGCGACCTCTTCGTCGTCGACGGCGGAACGATGGCGGCCGGCGGCAACGTTCCGCCCGCAATAGACGAATTCTCCCCGGCTCAACTTGCAGCGCTCGGCACGACGCCGAACCCGACGCCGTTTATGACGATCACCATTCCCGGCTTCCGCTTCCCGCAACAAGCGGTCTTCGATAAAAACGGCAACCTCTGGGTGAGTGACAACGGTGCGAACGCCGTGTTCGAGTTCTCGCAGCCGCAGTTGGTCGGCGTTCTCGGAAACATGCTGCCGAACGCCACGATCACTTCGAGCCCGGCCTTCACGGGGCCACTCGGCATCGCGTTCGCGCCGAACGGAAACCTTTGGATCGCAAACAACGGCGGCACGTCGCTCTTCGAGTTCGACGCGGGCGCCCTCCCGACGGCCATGGCGGCGAGCGTTACGCTGACACCGCACGTCGTTCTTTCCGATAACGGCAACAAATCGATCCAGGCGCCGTGGGCCCTCGTGTTCGATAAAGCCGGCAATCTGTGGTCGAGCAACGCCAACGCGCCGTTCACCGTCGTCGAATTCGCCGCCGCGAATCTCAACGCGAGCGGCGCGCCTAATCCCGGAATTACGTTGTCGCCCACGACGGTCGGCGGCAATCCGACGCTCAATGCGCCGAACGGTCTGGCTTTCGACAACCTCGGCAATCTCTCGGCGGTTAACTCGGCCGGAGCGTTCGGGGTGCCCGTCTACCGCGGCAACCAGCTTACGGCGGGCGGTGCGATCGTCCCAAACATCTTTCTCGTCGGGGGCGCGACGACGTTCAATGCACCTGCCGGTGACGTGTTCGGTCCAATCATTTAGTAGCTAAACGATTCCACGGCGGAACGCACCGCTGAACGCTGCGGCTGGCTTGAGGTTCTTCGCCAAAGATCCTCGAGCCCTAGCCGCAGCTTCGTCGATTCGCGCCAGCTCGACGGAATACAACGTGTGCCCGATGTCGCCGAAGTCCACCGATCCACGGTGCGCCCCGGCAGCCGTTGAAGGTGCTGCAATTGACGTACAAGGCGTACGCGGACTCGCTGCCTACGGTGGGTCCCCGGTAATTACTCAAGTCACGCGAGGTGATCGCATAGCGCGTGCGCCCGTTTCGATGCGCGCCTTGGCACGTACCGTGCCGACGCGCCTCGCACGCGGGCGATGATGCAGGCGCGCCTGCGCGATCGACGGCGATGTGCTCGGCGGCGCGCTCCGGAGCCGGCGCAAGCGATGGGGTCGAAATGGCGGCCGACGCGGCGCAGAGTGTGCCCGCGACGTCGAATGCGACGGCTCCGAACGCTATCGAGCGGGTCTGACGCTCGAACGCATCGTTATTCTCGTGCTAAGAACCGTTGATAGATCGAGCATCGATGGAGCGTTCCGCTTGCGGCGCTCATGCCGCCGCTCCTTGCGTTCGTCTCGAACGTGCTAGGCGATAAAATGAGCGTGCGCGACCGTCGTTTGCGCCACGACGTTTGACGCGCGTCGTAGCGGCTACGAATGTGGCCCTGCCGCGCGGAGTAATAAGCGCTGTAATGTGACGGCGCTCTCAGCCTTATGCGGTGCCTAGCCGATACGGTCGGAAGTATCATCATTATCCCGGCCGCTCGGCCAGGATGCTTTATGGAGGCTTTCATGCTTTTTCTCGCGTCGATCTATCCCCATTTCGCCGCAGTCGCGAACGCTCTCGGTCATATACTGAGTGCCCTGTGCGGAGGCGGTATCTCGAGCGGTTAGTTCGTAGTGTGATGGAAACGCCACGGGGACTTCTGACCGAGAGGCGGTACGACCACAGTCTACCGCTTTCTCAAGGGGCCTCCGTGAGCGCTTCCATAACTCACTTTCGACCGCGGGTCGGCTCGTTCGATAAAGCGGTAACCGCATTTCGTGCGGCATCGCTTCAAACGTGCCTCTCGGAGCTCAACGGGATTGAGTCCGCCGATGCAGCCGCGCTGCGTGCTCGAACGTTTCTGCGACTCGGCGACACTCATGCGGCGGCACTCGCCCTACGAGGCGACGACGCGCAAGACTTTCAAACTCGCGCGGAAACTGCGCTTTTGCGTGCCGTCGCGCATTCCCGCCTTGGCAACGCCGACGTCGCGGTCGATGGTTTCCAGGCAGCTCGCGTCTACGCGATTTCCGCGTCGGACGGCGTGCTCGAAGCCGAAGTGGAATTTTACTGTGGCTTGCACGCTTTCGGGGACGGAGCGATCGCACGAGCGCGTGCGTCGTGTCTGCTCGGCCTCGAAGCTTTCACGATGCCGACGTCGCTAGCCGTGGCACCGCGCGTCGTCGTGGCCGCGCACGTCAAATCGAAACTTCAAGAACTGCTCGGACTCAGCGACGCTGCCCAAGGTCGCTATGCGGAACAATTGCCCCACGCGCGAGCGGCGCTGGCCACGCTCGACGACTGTCCGGTCGCCGAGGTCTACCAAACGTCGTTTGCCGTTGCGAATCTCGCCATCTTGGTTCGGGACTTCGACTTGCGTGCCGATAGCGATGCGATCGCCGCGCGGGTCGGCGCGCTCGCTTGGACGGACGATATCTCGCGCGTGAAATTTAGAACGGTCGAAGCGCTCGCGTGGTCGTCCGCGCTGCGCGGCGATGCCGTCGGCGCCCTGCGTTGGTTGCGGCTCGCCGCCGGCGCGGCATCGACGCTTCCGGAAGTAATCGCCGTCGCCGTCGATCGCGCCGTGTTCGCGCGCGAACTCGGCCATCGAGCGATGGCCGCGGAGGAGTTGGAGTACGCGCTGAAGCTTTCGCGCGAATGTCGGTGGGAAGCGACGGCCGACGACCACCGAGAAACATTACTCTGTCTCGCGCAGGCCGTCAGCTTCTTGTCGGCGGCGCACGGTCGCGAAGTACTCGAGAGATATGCGAACATCCGCACGGCTATGAGTGCCGTCGTCGCGTCCCGGCTCGAGGCTCGCGTTCGCGCAGAAGAAGCCTATGCACACGGCGTCGTTCTGCGAGCCGACGGGCGTCTGGCCGCGTCGGTCGAACGGCTCAGCGCCGCATTTGCGATCTGGGACGAGATCGGATATGAGTGGCGCGCTGGTCGTGCCGCGGTCGAGCTTGCCGAGCTGAATGCCGGAGAAGTTTTCCGCTTAGCCGTTGATCGCGAACTGCGGCGCCGGCCGGAGTCGATGTTCTCGGTGCGTGCGCGCCTCGTCGCGTAACGCTCAAGTGTAGGGGGCGCGATGGTTTGTTACTCCCAGACCACCTCGTCGGCGAAGCAATACTTCCACGTTTCGCAGAGACCCGGGACGTAATGATCGGATGCTGCGTCCGCTTGAAGTGGCGGGTATATGCATCGTCGATCTCCTAAACGGTCGTCGTTACGGGCACTTTGGGAGCGGCGCGCGGCCTGCGTGGAATGGTGAAGGACGCCGTTGCGCCGGCAAGCCACGACAAGAGCGCCGAGATGATCATCACGCGGCGAAATCCAAGCGTGTAGGCGGCCCCGAGCGCGTCGCGCACGCGGGTGCGATCCGGTTCGCGCAGCGCTTCCGGCGTCTTCCCCGATCCGAGCGCCGCATGCTCTCGCGCGAGCGTCCGGCGCGAAGAGTCCGACAGAGCGAGCGCCCCGCTCGTGCTATCGAATTGCGCGTAGAGCGTCGTGAGCAAGACGATGCCGAGCGCTGCGACCGCGAGCAGCCCGGCCACCCGCGCAACCGCATTATTTATTCCCGACGCGATGCCCGCGTGAGAGGTGTCGATCGCCCCCATGACCGTGGTCGTGAGTGGAGCGACGAAAAGTGCGCCACCGACCCCGAGGATCAGCGCGGCCGGAAAAAACGTCGTCCAATAGGAGCCGCCGACGCCGATTCTCGCGTATCCGAGGAAACCAAAGCCCGCGACGATCGCCCCCGCGATGAGCGGAAAGCGCGCGCCGATCGTGCCGACGAGCCCTCCCGACCAGCGTGACGAGACGAACATGATGACGATGAACGGAAGCATAGCGCCGCCGGCTGCGCTCGGGCTGTAACCCTGCACGTTTTGTAAGTCGAACGGAACGAAGAAGAGGCTGCCGCCGAGCGCCGCATACAGAAACAGCGTGTAGACGTTCGCCCCGGAAAACGTCACGTTGCGAAAAACGCCCGGCGGAATCATCGGCATGCGCGCTCGATGTTCCCAGGCGACGAAGGCGGCGAACATCAGCACGCCCGCCGCGCTCGTCGCGAGTCCCAGCGTATCGGATGCGCCGTTCTGCAGACGAATCAGGCCGAACGTCAAGCTCCCGAGCGCCGCGGTGGCGAGCAAAGCGCCGGCGACGTCGATCGAGCGTCCGCCGCTTTCGTCGCGGCTTTCGGGAACGCGCAGCAGCGCTGCTACGATGACGAACGCCGCGAGCGGCACGTTGATGAGGAAAACGTAGCGCCACGAAGCGTTTTGCGCGAGCCAGCCCCCGAGCAGCGGACCGATCGCCGCGGTAATTGCGGCAAAGCCCGACCACGTGCCGATCGCGCGTCCTCGTTCGGTTCCCGCGAAGTTCGCACTGATAAGCGCGAGGCTGCCCGGCGTGGCGAGTGCGCCGCCGATGCCTTGGATGCAGCGGGCCAAATTTAAAGCGAGGATCGCGTGCGCGTTCGCGCATGCGAGCGACGCGATTGCGAATAACGCGATGCCGGTGACGAAGACGCGGCGGCGGCCGAAGACGTCGCCCAGCGATCCGCCGATGAGGATGAGCGCCGACAGAAAGAGCGCGTATCCCTCGACGACCCATTGCAGGCCGGCGGCATCGGTTTGGAGATCGCGTTGAATCGACGGCAGCGCGACGTTGACGGCGCTCGAATCGATGAAGGCCATGCTCGAACCGACGATCGCGACGAGCAACACCCAATGACCGGTGCGCGACGAACGCCCGGCGTCGGGCGATAGCCGAGCTCGCTCTTCCTCACACGGGTGCTTGACGAACGTGGCCATCGCGCTTTTACGTGCGCTCCTCTCGCCGCACGGTCGTACACCGCGCCGACAAAAAGTCTTTTTTGCGAAAGCGGACAGGGATATCGAACGAACGGCTCAATCTGCGTACTAACGACGTCATCGCCCATATGGAGGTTAGCGATGAGCGAACACGGACTCGTTCGACCCTCGGCGCCGGGTGCCGGCGCGGAAGATGAAGACGCATCCCCCGGCGCCGTAGTGTTGCTGGCGTCGGTCGCGGCCCTCGGCGGATTTTTGTTCGGATACGACAGCGCGGTGATCAACGGCGCGGTGACCGCGATCGGCAGTCAATTCCACGCGGGAGCCGGAGCGCTCGGGTTCACCGTTTCGTCCGCGCTCATCGGTGCGGCGGCGGGCGCACTCGCTGCCGGGCGGGTGGCCGATCATTATGGGCGGCTTGCGGCGATGCGGCTGGCGGCCGTTTTGTTCGTGATCAGTGCGATCGGCGCAGGCCTCGCGGATTCGTTGCTGGTGCTCTCCATCTTTCGCGTCATCGGCGGCGTTGCGGTCGGAATCGCTTCGGTCATTGCGCCGGCCTACATCGCGGAGATCGCACCCGCGAGCATTCGCGGGCGTCTGGGCTCGTTGCAGCAACTTGCGATCGTGACCGGAATCTTCTTGTCGTTGCTCGTCGATTACGCCATCGCCGCAGCGGCGGGAAGCTCCCGCGCCGTCTATGCGGGCGGTCTCGAAGCGTGGCGCTGGATGTTTATCGCGATGACCGTACCGGCGATCGTCTACGGCGTGTTGTCGTTGACGATTCCCGAATCGCCGCGACACTTGCTCGCGAAGGGCCGCCTCGAAGAAGCGCGCGCGGTATTAAAGAGGGTTCTCGGCGAGCGCGGGCTTGCGGCGAAAATCGCCGCGATCCGCGAGTCGCTGGCGAGCGACAAAGAACCGTCGTGGAGCGACCTGCGCGGACCGGCGTTCGGCCTGCTGCCTATCGTTTGGGTCGGGATCGGACTGTCGGTCTTCCAGCAGTTCGTCGGCATCAACGTGATCTTTTACTATTCGAGCGTGCTGTGGCAAGCGGTCGGATTTTCCGAAAAGAATTCGTTGATCATCACGGTGATTACGAGCGTCGTCAACGTCGTTACCACCCTCGTCGCGATCTCGCTGATCGATCGGTGGGGCCGGCGTCCGCTCTTGCTCGTCGGCTCGGTCGGCATGGCTGTGACGCTCGGCATCCTCGCCGTGATCTTCGGCCTCGCGCCGCTCGACGCGCAGGGTCAACCACACCTGCAAGGCTCGGCAGGTCCGATCGCGCTTCTGGCGGCGAACGTGTACGTTTTCGCTTTCGGAATGTCGTGGGGCCCGGTCGTCTGGGTGCTGCTCGGCGAAAAGTTTCCCAACCACATTCGTGCAGCCGCACTTTCGGTCGCCGCGAGCGCTCAGTGGATTGCGAATTGGGCGATTTCCACGTCGTTTCCGGTGCTGAAGAACATCGGGCTCGGCCTTGCGTATGGACTCTACACGGCCTTCGCGATTCTCTCGTTTTTCTTCGTCTGGCGCTTCGTTCAGGAAAGCAAAGGCCGAGAGCTCGAGGAGATGAGCGGCTAGCGCCGGCTCGGATGGAGCAATGATCAGTATGTTCGTTCGTCGCTTTTTCGAAACGCTCGCTTTGGCAGCGTTGCTCGGCGCCGCCAACGCCGCCGCAGCATGCGCTGAGTCTGACGCCGCGCGTGCCGAACCGGCGCAGACTCCCGACGCCGCCGCATCGCCTGCGTCGAATGACGACAAGGCGCAGCCCCAGAAGCGCAACCCCGAATCGCCCGCGGCGCAGCCGGAAGTGCCGAAACCGCAAGGCCTGCTCGGCGATTTCGGTAACGGCGCTCGCACCGAACTCGTCAAGCGCGGTCTCTCGCTAAACGGCCATCTCGTGAGCGAATCGGCCGCCAACCTGAGCGGCGGACTTCCGCTTGGCGGCAACGCGTATCAGCGCGGGACCGCGCTGTCCACCGAGTTCGGCTTTGGTTTCGATGCCGACTTGAACAAGCTGTATGCCGGCAGCGGAGCGGGCATCGTTCACTTTCTGTTGACGACGCGCTTCGGGAGCAACCTCTCCTCGCAGGCCGTCGGTAATCTCGCGTCGGTGCAAGAGATCTACGGCGACGGGCAGACCACCCGCATTACCTATCTCGACTACGAGCAGCCGCTCTTCAAGAACCGGTTGAACCTGCGTTTAGGAAAATACAATCAGCAAGGCGACTTCATCGCGGGCTCGACGTACTGGGGCGGCAACCTCTACTGCTTCTATCAGAACAATAACATTTGCGGCACGCCCGCCGGCATTCCAATCAATAACGGGGTCGTCGCAAACGGGTCCGAAGGTTACGTGTATTACCCTTCGTCGCAGTGGGGAGCGCGTTTAAAGGCCGATCTCACCAAAGACGTGTACGTTCAAGCTGCCGCCGTGCAAGGTAATCCGCTCGTTAACAATCCGAACGGTGGCCTCTACTTCGGCTTTAACGGCGGCACCGGCATGGAACTTCCGCTTGAAATCGGCGCGACGTTGCGCGATGGCGCCGGCAACCTTGCGGGGAACGTGCGCGTCGGCGGCTACTACGACACCTCGAACGTCCAAGACTTCGCTTCGCGGGCGCGCGGCAGCCTCGCGCTGACGCCGAACGAAACGACGCCGCTCGGGCTCGCGAGCAACGCCGCGGCGCTAGCAAGCATCGCCACACGTTACGATCGTGGCCGCAGCGGCGCCTACATTCAGCTGGATCACGTGATCGGCGGGAGCGCCGCAGCCGGTCAAACCGGGACCGCCATGTTCGCCGCCTTCGAATACAGCGATCCGCAAACGTCGCTGATTTCGACGATGTATGAAGTCGGCGCGGTCCGCCACGGCACGTTCCCCGGCCGCGACCGCGACACGCTCGCCGTCGGATTCGCCAGCGAAAATTATAACGTGCGTCTCCAAAATCTTGAGACGTCGCTGCAACGCCTGGGTTACGCGGTGCCCAACACCACTGCGGATCAAGTTTTCGAAATCAACTACGGCTTCCAAGCCGCGCCGTGGTTCGTGTTGCGACCCGGCCTGCAGCTCGTCGTCAATCCCAGCGGAGTCAAAGCAAATAACGCCGCCGGCGTCATCAACCCCGCGCGGAACGCCCTCGTTATCGGCCTCGGCGGTTACATTTCATTGTAAGGCGGCCGCGGCTTACATCAGGTGCTTTTCGAACCAAGCGACGGCCGGCGGCGCGGTCTGCTCGAGTGCGGGGCCCATGTATCCATCGAAGTGGCCGCCCTTGACGATGACGAGCGACTTCGGCTGCAGCGCGCGTTCGTAGGCCGCGATCGCGAGATCGGTCGGCGTCAAGACGTCGTCGCTCGCGACGATCATCAGCAACGGCGTCGGCGAGATCAGTTCGATATGCGCCGTCGGGTAATAGTACAGAAAGTGTTCCATCGACTCGAGCGTTACTTGATTGCGCCACGTCGGCGCCATCTCGCCGCTCACCCGCGTAAACCACTCGAGCGAATCGGGAGTCGGTAAGGCTGAAGGTTCCCCTTCGGCCGCGACGACGGGAACGTAATTAACCGCTCCGCCTTGGTAACGCTGCAGGCGATCGGCCGCGAGCATAGCGTGCAAGCCCTTCACGTGATCCGGGCGATTGAGACGCAGTGCGTTCGCCCATCCGTCGACGAGCATCATTTGCGCGACGACCGCTTTGATGCGCTTATCGAAAGCGGCGAGATGCATGACGTGCGCACCGCTATAGGACGAACCCCACACGCCGATGCGCTCGGGGTCTACCTCCGGTTGAAGCTGCGTCCAGGAAATTGCGTTGCGGTAATCGTCGTGTTGCTGTTGCGGAAAGATCTGCCCGCGCGGTTCGCCTTCGCTCTCGCCCTGGAAGCGATAGTCGAAGACGGTAACGACGAAACCGGCCGCGCAGAAGCGTTCCGCGAAGTTGGGCAGACACATTTCTTTGGTCGCGCTGAAGCCGTGCGCCATGACGATCGCGGGACGTCGTTCGCCCGCCGGCAGATCTTCGGGCACGTAGAGCCAGCCGGCTAGTTGTAAGCCTTCGCTCGCGAATGTAATGTTTCGTCGCATCGGTTTTCCCCCAATTCGTTTCCGCGTATCAGGCGGGGACGTTTTTGCCGTGCG
Organism: Vulcanimicrobiota bacterium; assembly: GCA_030853925.1. Classification (GTDB taxonomy): domain Bacteria; phylum Vulcanimicrobiota; class Vulcanimicrobiia; order Vulcanimicrobiales; family Vulcanimicrobiaceae; genus JALYUE01. The sequence continues at coordinate 16,015 of JALYUE010000007.1, forward strand.
TGCGTTCCACCGCGTCCTTCAGCGTCGCGGCGCTGCGCTGCAAAGCTTGGCGCTCTTCCTCGGAGAGATCCGGCGCGAGGATTTGCACGACGCCCGTGTCCCCGAGCACGCTCGGCACGGAAAGCGTGATGCCATACTCCACGTTGTACGAACCGATCGGCAACACCGCCCGCTCGTCGCGCAACACCATCTCGGCAATGCGCGCGGCGACCATGCCGATACCGTACTGACTCGCGCCGATGCCCTCGATGATCGTGATGTTTGCGTCGCGGACTTCTTGCTCGATGCTGCGACGCAACTCGTCGCGGTCGCAATTCGCGCGCTGCATCGCATCGAACACGGGTACCCCGCCTACCCGGGCAGCCGACCACAGAAAAACTTGCGACTTCCCATGCTCGCCCAGCACGTTCGCTTCGACCGATGCCGGATCGACGCCGAGCCGCCTGGCCAAGTGGTAACGGAAGCGCAGACTATCGAGAAACGTTCCGCTGCTCAGCACGTTCGGAAATCCGAAGGTGCGCACGAAGTCGGCGAGGCCGTCCGGGGGATCGGTGAGCACCAGAACGACCGTTTCGGGCGCGAAGGCGAAGAGTCGCGGCAAAATGTCCGAGTAGACTTCGACGTTTTTGTCGAGTAGCCGCAGCCTTCCGAGCGGGTCGTTGCGATCGGTCGCCCCGCCGGTCTTTTCGTTGACGCCCGCGGTAATCATGACGAGTGCCGCGCCGGCCAAGTCGGCGTAGTCGCCGTCGTGAACGTCGACGAAGGGATAGAGTACGGCGCCGTAGTGCAGGTCCGTCGCGACGCCACGCGCGCGGCCGCGGTCACGGTCCAGCACGACGATTTCTCGCGCGCAGCCGCGCGTTACGAGCGACAGCAGGCAGGCCGACCCGACCGCGCCCGCACCGATCACCCCGATTTTCATGCGATTTACCTCTTCAGCGCACAAGCGCGACTTTGCGCGAGACCCGCGCGAACTCTTTCGAGGGCCCGGGCGGCGCGGTGGGCAACGACAGCGGGCGTGCAGCCAAAGCCGACGACGACCGACGAACTGGTGCAAAATGCCGCCGGTCACCCCCTGCAATTCGACCCGACGCTGCCCGTTTCGCCGTCGAAACGCGTTGCGATCGTCGCCTGCATGGATTCCCGCATCGACATCTTCGGGCTCTTTGGGCTCGGCGGCGGCGAGGCGCACGTCATCCGCAACGCGGGCGGCATCATCACGAGCGACGTGCTGCGCTCGCTCGTGATCTCGCAGAGGCTCCTCGGCACGCGGGAAATCATCCTCGTGCACCACACCGACTGCGGACTGCAACGCGTTCGCGAGCACGAGTTCCGCGCCGAAATAGCGGGTGAAGTCGGCGCCGAGCCGCCCTACGCGTTTGGCGCATTCAGCGATCTCGAGCTTGCGGTGCGGTCCGCCCTCGCGAAGGTGCGCGAGCATGCGTTCCTTCCATACCGCACGGCCGTCCGCGGCTTCGTCTACGACGTCACTACGGGCGGCCTGCGCGAAATTCAGCACACCTTGCCATAGGAGTTCGTTCCATGTCGCTCGTTCCTCCGTCTTCCGCTTTTGCGCCGCCACGCAATTTTGTCAGATTCGAACGGCTCGCGGGCGGCGACGCCGCGTTCGGTACGTTGCGCGACGATACCATCGCCGTGTGCGCCGGCGACATGTTCGGCGACGTACGAGAGACGTCGGAACGGCTGACCCTCGACTCGGTGCGTTTGCTCGCGCCGACGCAAGCCACGAAGATGATCGGGTTATGGAACAACTTCGCCGCACTCGCGGTGAAGCTGGAGTTGTCGCATCCCGCTCATCCGCTGTATTTTATTAAGTCGTCCAGCGCGTTCATCGCGACGGGGCAGCCAATCGTGCAGCCGCGCAGCTATCAGGGTCGCGTCGTGTTCGAAGCCGAACTCGGCATCGTGATTGGTAAGACGTGCAAGGACGCGGACGAAGCGGCCGCGGCCGAGTGCATCTTCGGGTACACCTGCGTCAACGACGTGACGGCCATCGACGTGCTCAACGAAGACCCGACCTTCGCTCAATGGACCCGCGCGAAAAGTTACGATACGTTCGGCGTGTTCGGCCCCGTTATCGCGACCGGGGTCGATCCCGAACGATTGACGATCAAAGCGATCCTCGACGGCGTGGAGCGCCAGAGCTACGCGGCGAGCGACATGCTCTTGAAGCCCATTCGTTTGGTCAGTATGCTCTCGCGCGATATGACGCTGCTGCCGGGAGACGTGATCGCGTGCGGCACGTCGATCGGCGCCGGCAAAATGAAAATCGGCAGCACGATAGAGGTGACGATCGATGAGATCGGCACGCTGCGAAACACGCTCGTACAAGCTCCGTGAAACTGCGCTCTGCCGGCGTTGCAGCGGCCGTTTTCGCCGCGGCGTTCTGCGCTCGAGCGCCGCTCGGCGCGGTGGAGAAACCGCTGCACGCATTCGAGGCGGTCGCGCTTTCGCCGGACGGGTCGCGCGTCGCGGCGATCGAAAGCGACGAAGCGAAAGTCGACGGAGACGAGGTGCACCATTCGCTGATCGTTCGGCGAGTCGCCGGCGGGCCGCCCGTCGTCGTACCGTTGCCCTGCGGTAACGCTGTCGATTGCACGCCGTCGTCGCCCGCGTGGTCGCCCGATTCTTCCACGCTCGCGTTCGTGCTCAAAGCCCCGAAAGCCACGCTGCGAACGATTCGGAGCTTGACTGTGAACGGCGAGCGCGGGCGTACGTTGTTGACGTTCGCAGGCACGCTCGTCGATCTGCGGTATTCTCCGCAAGGCAGGCTTGCGGTCCTCGCAACGCCGGGCGCGCGCAAGGAAGTCGGCGCGACGCAGGCCGCGGCGCCGCTGGTCGGCGAGATCGGCGCGCGTCCCGACGAGCAGCGCATCGCGACGCTCGAAAACGGTGCGTTGCGTTTCGCATCCCCAGCCGACACATACGTTTATGAATACGATTGGATGCCGGACGGTCGTGGCTTCGTCGGTACGGCGGCCAAGGGCGACGGCGATAACAACTGGTGGGTCGCCGAACTGTACGCGTTCGAAGGCGGCACGTCGCGTGTGGTGCACGCCCCTGCGTCGCCGCGCGAACAACTCGCTTCGCCGCGCGTCTCGCCCGATGGCGCGTCCGTCGCGTTTATCGGCGGAATCATGAGTGATTTCGGCTCGACCGGCGGCGACGCGTTCGTCGTTCCGCTGCGCGGCGGAGCCGCCGTCAACCTCACTGCGGGTGCACCTGCGAGCGCAACCGCGCTTGCATGGAGCAAGCGCAGTCCGGGCGATCTCTATTATGCGTGGCTGCGCGGCTCCGAAAGCGGCGTTTCGCGCGTCGTCCGCGCGACCACGCCGACCGCGAGCGGCGTGTCCGCAAACACGCGCAGCGTCGGACAAACCGCGTTCTCGACAGGCGCCGCGCCGTTCGACGTCGGCAACGGCGATGCGAGCGCCGTCGTGATGCAAGACTTCGAACACGGGCCGGAGATCGCGATCGGCCGGGAACCCGGCGCCTGGCGCCCGCTCACCCGCGCGAACGTATCGGTCCCAAGCGCGGCGCACGCGCGCGCCGTTACGTGGCGTAGCGACAGATTTACCGTCACCGGCTGGCTCCTCGAGCCCCTCGAGCGCAGCGCGGGGCGTCGCCCCATGATTACGATCGTGCACGGCGGGCCGTCGGCCGCGTATCGGCCGCAATTCGTCGGGCGCGGCATCGCGCGCGCGCTGCTGCGTGCCGGCTACGATGTCTTCGAGCCTAATCCGCGCGGCAGCTTCGGCGCGGGCGAGGCGTTCACGCTCGCGAACGTGCGCGACTTCGGGTACGGCGATCTGCGCGATATCCTCAGCGGCATCGATGCGGTCGAGAAGATCGCGGCGGTCGACGAGCATCGCTTAGGCATCCAAGGTTATAGTTACGGCGGCTACATGACGATGTGGGCCGTCACGCAAACGAAGCGCTTCGCAGCCGCGGTCGCCGGCGCCGGGGTTAGCGATTGGCTTTCCTACTACGGCGAAAACGGCATCGATCGCTGGATGATTCCGTTCTTCGGCGCGTCGGTCTACGACGACCCGGCCGTGTACGCGCGTTCGGCGCCGATAACGTTCGTGCGACACGTCACGACGCCGACGTTCGAATTCGTGGGAGAGCGGGACGTCGAATGTCCCGCGCCGCAGACGCAAGAGTTCTGGCATGCGCTCGACACGTTCGGCGTGCCCACGCAATTCGTCGTGTACGCGGGCGAAGGGCACGGTTTGCGCGGAACCAAGCATCGCGCCGACGCCGAACATCGGACCCTCGCGTGGTTCGATCGCTATCTGCGCCGCTGATCTCGAACGGCCGGCAGCTCCGTTAAAATCGATGCTAATTACTTAGAGCGCAACCCCGTCCGCTACTCGTAATCGAGCGCACATGATAATGCGCGTCGTCGTGGTATGCTCGTTCATAGAGGATCGACGTGGCGTCGCCTTCACTTCCTACTCCGTACGCATAGGATGCGCTTATGCAGCTGCAACGACGAGGCTCGCCCGTTCGCCCCCTGCCGAAGAAGAGCACCGCGGAAGCGCTGCGTCTCAATGCGATCCTGACGGGCCTCGAAGGGCCGGAGGTCGACGCGCTCGTGGCGAGCGGCGAGCTGGTCAGTCTGCCGTTGCGATATGAAATTTATCGACCCGACGAGCCGATCGAACACGTTTATTTTCCAATCGACTGCGTTCTTTCGGTCGTTACGAGAATGAAGGACGGCAGCCAAATCGAAGTCGGTACTATCGGACGCGAAGGAATCTCGGCGATTCCGCTAATGCTCGGTGCGACGACCAGCGCGAACGAGTGCTATTGCCAGGTCCCGGGCACTGCCGTCAAAATCAGTGTGGCTCTCTTCGAGTCGTTCAAGTCGGATCTGAAGTTTCGTCAGTTGCTCGATCGTTACGTTCAAGCGTACGTCAACATGCTCGGTCAGCTCGCTGCCTGCAACCGGCTGCATAGCGTTTACGAGCGCTGCGCTCGATGGCTGCTGATGACGCAAGATCGAGTGGATTCGGTCGAAATCCGATTGACGCACGAGTACTTAGCGATGATGCTCGGTACGCAGCGTTCCGGCGTGACTATAGCGGCAGGAACGTTACAAAACGCCGGGTTCATCCGCTACGGTCACGGCATCATCAGCATCGTCGATCGCTCGGGGCTCGAGGGCGCCGCGTGCGAATGTTACGACGTTGCGCGCGAACAGTTTGGCGGCTTCTTGCGATCGGTAAAAGGTCTTGCGGCGACGCGCTTTGCCATGTCCACGAGCCGTCCGGAACGCGCGGCCGACGGCGCCGTGCGTAAGCGAAAGCACGCCTAAAGCCCTCCGTCCCCGCTGTTTGGGACGTTCCGTGGACGATGTGCGGACGCTCGTCCGGTACGATCGGCCTTGACCCGAGTGAGCTCGGGCAGCGCGAAACGCCCGGTCGGTTCCCGCCGCGCACCGCTTCGGAATGAGGATGATCATGGCCATCGTACCACCGCAGGCTGCCGCCGCGCCGGCCAAGCCCGAACTCGACCTCGATGCCATACAAGGCGACGTCGTGCTCGGGCTGCAGAAAAATTATCAGTGCTTTATATTTTTCGAGATCGCCGAAATCGCGCAGTTCAAAGCGAAGCTTCGCGACGTACTGGTCGAGCGCATCACCACGAGCGCGACCGTGTGCGAGCGCGACCAAGAACTGCGAGCGCTCGCAAATTTCGAGCCGCAGCTGACGTTGCCGCTCCTGGGCTTCAATATCGCTTTCACGAAAAGCGGCTTGGACAAACTCGTGCCCGGCGTCGACCTCGGCGATCCGGCGTACGCTGCCGGAGCGCGCAAACGCGCGGCGGTCGTTCAAGATCCGGTCGATGCTGCGGGCGAACCGACGACGTGGCTGCCCGAGTTCGCCGCGGCGCCCATCGACGGCGTCATGTTCGTCACCGGCGGGACCGAGGACGACGTGACCGAGGAAACGCACGTGATTCTCGCTTTACTCGGCGACGATATCTCGGTAACCTATCGCGAAACGGCGAACGTCCGTCCCGCGGCCGAACGCGGACACGAGCATTTCGGTTTTGCCGACGGCATCTCGCAGCCGGCGCTCGACGTTTCGAACCTCCCCGGTCCCAAGCCCGGACAAGACGTCGTCGATCCCGGACTCTTCGTGTTCGGTTACGGTTCCAAAGCGACGCCGAGCGTCGCCTGGATGAACGACGGCTCGTTCATGGTATTCCGCCGCTTGCGTCAACTCGTGCCGGAATTCGATAATTACCTGGAAACGCAGGCCGCTTCACTCGGAATGGATCCGGTACTGCTCGGCAGCCGGCTTTTAGGCCGCTGGAAGAGCGGGGCGCCGATGGAACTCACGCCCTTGCAGGACGATATCGCGCTCGGTGCCGACGATCGCCACAACAACGACTTCGATTACTCGGACGATCAGGCGCAGCGCCGTTGTCCGTTCGGCGCGCATATCCGCAAAACCAACCCGCGCCGCGATATCCCGCGCGCCGGTCTCGATATCCGCCGTATCATGCGCGCGGGCATTCCATACGGACCGGAGGTCGATCCCTCCGAACGGCTGACGAACGCAAGCGCCGGCGATCGCGGATTGATGTTCGTCTGTTACCAAACCTCCATCGCGGCTCAATTCGAGTTCGTGCAGCAGTCGTGGGCGAACAATCCCGGCTTCGTCTCGGCGGCGATTCTGCCGCTCGTCAAGCACCGCCCAGGCGACGGCACGGCGGTGAGCGTCGGTTTCGATCCCATTATCGGACAGAACAAAAACCACGCGCAGGAGCGTACGACCGACGAGCCGATTCCGAACTACCCGACCGGCAACACCCGCAGTACCTTGCACGAGCCGTCGGACTTCGTCGTTCCGACTGCCGCCGCATACTTCTTCGTGCCTTCACTCGATGCGTTACGTAACGAGCTGACCGCCTAAAAAGAATACGAATGTGCGCGCCGCCGGTTACGCGAAAGCGGTGCGTACTCGATGTTCGGTTCCTTCGCTCGCTATCGGCCGGCATGGTTATGGAGCGACCTCGTTGCCGGCTTGCTGTTGGCCGCCATCGCCATCCCCGAACAGATGGCGACGGCGCGCCTGGGCGGCATGCCCGCGCAGACGGGCATCTATGCGTTTGCAGCCGGTTCGCTCGCTTTCGCCGCGTTCGGCGTCAACCGGTACGTGTCGGTCGGCGCTGATTCGACGATCGCTCCGATTTTCGCCGGAAGCGTCGCTGCGCTCGCGGCCCAGGGCAGTGGACGATACGCGGAATTCGTCGCCGCCGTGGCGCTCTTTAGCGGCGTGCTCCTCATTGCGGCGGGGCTGCTGCGCGCCGGATGGATCGCAGACTTTCTATCGATACCGGTCACGATCGGATTCCTCGCCGGCATCGGTGCGCACATCGTCGTAGGTCAACTGCCGCTGGTGCTCGGTGTGACGGAGCCGCACGGGCCGTTACTCGTGCGGCTCGTCGCGCTCTTGCAAGCTTTTCCACACGCGAACTTCGCAGCCCTGACCGTCGGCGTCGGGGTGTTCGCAGTGACGTGGGGCGCCGAGCGATTGAGCCCGCGAATTCCCGGTGCGCTCATTGGGCTCGTGGGAGCCGGCGTCGCCGCCGTGACGTTGCGGCTTTCCGAACGTGGCGTGAAGCTACTCGGGCCGCTGCCGTTCGCGCTCCCGACGTTACGTCTGCCCGGCATCGATATCCACGACGCGCTGGCGCTCGCGCCGGTTGCGTTCATCGTGGCGCTCGTTTGCGTCATGCAAACGGCGGCGGTCGTTCGCTTGTTTCCCAGTCACGAACGGCAGAATGAAGATGCGGGCCCCGATTTCACGGCAGTCGGAATCGGCTGCGTACTCTCCGCGCTGTTCGGAGCGTTCGCAGTCAATGCGAGTCCGCCACGAACGTCCCTCGCGCGTGAGGCGGGCGGGCGCTCGCAGCTTGCGGGAGTCGTTGCGGTGACGGCGATTGCGCTGCTCGTCATCTACTTCTCGAGATTGAGTGCGGCTTTGCCGCAAGCCGCGCTCGGCGGCGTGCTCGTCTTCATCGGCGTGCGCATCTTCCGCACGCGCGACATGCTGAACATCGCTCAGCGCGGCGGGGTGGAAATCTGGTTCGTCGTCGCCGCCGCGCTGTTCGTGATCGCGTTGCCGATCGAAACGGGAATGGCGCTCAGCGTGATACTGTCGCTCCTGCGCGGTATCTACATCGTAGCGCGTCCGCCGAGCGTCGAACTCGTGCACGTACGAGGAACGACGATCTGGTGGCCTCCGAGCGCGGGCGTACTGGGCGAACGCGTTGCCGGCATCGTCGTCTTCGCGCCGGGCGCGCCCATTGCGTTCACGAACGGCCAATATATCGCCGCGCAACTCCGTGCCGCCGTAGCGAGAGCAGCGCATCCCGTTAAACTGCTCGTGATCGAAGCAGGTGGCGTCATAGACGTCGATTACACGGGCGCCGAAATACTTTTCGATACGATAGCCACGCTGCGCGACGCCGGCGTCGACGTCGCGATCGCCCGTCTCTCAGATGCGCGGGCGATTGCCGCGGCGCAGCGCACGGGTCTCGTCACCGCGGTCGGCGAGGCGTGCGTCTTCAAGACGGTACACGAGGCGGTCGAGGCGTTCGGCGGCTATTCCACCCCCGAATCTTACGGCGAATCTCGCTCGCGTTCGCCCTAACGTATGTTAGGAAGCTTACAGCGGCGTACAGGGCATCATGATAACCTCAAGAACTCGCCGCTCGGTTCATGCGCACTGCGCTTGGCTCTGCTGCGCAACGTAGGTTAGGAGTAGAACTCTGTGAACCAGCAAACCGCAGCCGCCCTGAGCGGGAAGATCGCTTTTGTTACGGGCGCCGCTTCCGGAATAGGGGCGGCGATAGCAGAACGCTTCGCACGGGCCGGCGCGAAAATCGCGATCGTCGCCCTGCCTGGCGACGCACGCGCGCAGCAGACACTTGCTAACGTGATTGCGGCAGGGAGCTACGGCCACGTAATCGATGCCGACGTATGCGACGAAGCGGCCGTCGAGAGTGCGTTCGCCCAGACGCGTAGTGAATGCGGCGTTCCGACGATACTCGTCAACGGCGCCGGTATCGATGCCCTCGGCAAGAACGTCGTCGACATGAACCTCGCGGAATGGGAGCGTGCGATTCGGACGAATCTTACCGGCCCGTTTCTCTGCGCCCGCGCCTTCCTGCGCGGCCTCGGTTCGGACGGCGCCGGCGCGAAGATCGTGAATATCAGTTCCGTTCATGAAGAGATCCCGCGCGCGGGTGCTGCCGAGTATTGCGCCGGCAAGGGCGGCCTGCGCAATCTCACCCGCGTTCTTGCGCTCGAACTCGCGCCGCTAAAAATCACGATTAACGGCATCGCACCCGGCATGATCCTCACGCCGATGAATCAAGCCGACATCGACGACCCTGCGAAACTCAAGGCTGACGAAGAGACGATTCCGCTTAAACGGGCCGGGCGCGCCGAAGAGATCGCCGAACTCGCGCTGTTCCTCGCTTCGCCCGCGGCGGACTACGTCACGGGATCTACGTACGTCATGGACGGCGGCCTGATGCAAAATACCGGTCAAGGCGCTTAGCTCGAGCGTGCCGCTCGTTGAAGTGCTCGGTGCGCCGGAGTTACTCGAATTTCGCCGCCCGCCGGAACTCGAAGATTTTTTCGTGCTCAGTCCTTTCGCAATGTGCTCACGCGGACGATACGAAATGTTGCTGCGGCTCGTCAATCGAGACGAAGACCCTTCGAACAAGATCTCGCGCATCCACCACGCGACGAGCGTCGACGGGGTTCGGTTTGATGTTGGAGGCGAGGTGATCGCGCCGGGAACCGCCGATGAACCGGACGGCGCCGGGTGCGAAGACCCTACGGTCGCGCGCGCCGGCGACGCGCTGACCGCATTCTACTCGGGCTACAATGCGCGACGGCAGCGTTCGACGATGCTCGCTTCAACCGGCGGGTCGCTGCAAGGCCTGCACAAGACGGGCGCCGTTTTACCGGCGGACGATGCCTACGCGAACGCGAAGGAGGCTGCGCTCATCTCGACATCGCGCGGAATTCGCATGTTTTTCGAATATGCGCGTGACGGCGCATCACGTATCGGCGTGGCGGATGCCCTGCAGTTGAGCGGACCTTGGACCTACGGCGACTCGCCGATGGCCGCGCGTTCCGATGCCTTCGATTCCTGGCACCTGAGCCCGTGTTCGGCGATCCGGCGCGACGACGGCACGCACGTGTTGTTTTATAATGGTGCCTCGAAGCAGACCGCCTGGCGTGTCAACTATGCGTTGTTGGACGAGACGGCGACGGTCGTGCTCGACCGTCCGAAACCGCCGCTCGTTACTCCCTTCGGTCTCGAAGATGGAGACACCGACATTGCCTTCGCCGCGTCGGCTCTCGTCGATAGCACCGGAAGCGTTTGGCTTTATTATTCTATCGCAGACCGTAAGCCGTATCGATGTCGTTTGCGCGTGGCCGGCGCCACCCGTGACTCGGCGACGCGCTAGCGCGCGGGGCCCGCTTCTGCAGCCGGCGCCAAAGGCAACGGACGGGACTTCGCCGGGCGCTAGTGTATTTCGCTTTTCAGAAACGATACGATGTTCGATTTCACTGGTTCCCGACAAGCGAGGCAGCGCCGCAAGCGCGGAGTTTTTCTCACGGAAGAGGGTTTGCAGCGTTATATGGCGCAACGGCGCGCCCAAGGAGCGGGTTCGGACGCCGGCCGTTTCTCTTTAGAACAACTCAGCCAAAACCGTCGGACTTTCGACCAAGACCATTTCGCGCGTTCTCAATCGCGCGATGGCTGTCGATGTGCGCTCTCTCCAATTACTTTTCGCATCGCTCGGGATTGCCTTGCGAGAAGCCGATTTCACGCGCGCAGCTGACACCCACTCGCTGCCGTCCACCTTGCCCGTCCCTCGCGCAGCTTTCTTCGGTCGCGCCCAGCAGGTCGCGCGACTGCGTGAGCTCCTGCAAGATAAACGCTTGGTTATGCTGACGGGAGCGGGCGGCGTGGGGAAGACCCGCCTCGCGCTGGAACTCGTCGCACGACACGTCGACGACATCTTCGAACGTGTGGCGTATTGCGATCTTTCCGTCGTTACGGATTCCGAACTGGTTGCCCCGGCAGTCGTTGCGGCGCTACGAGAGGTTCACGAGGGTGAGCGCGTCGTGCTTATCGTGGATAACTGCGAACACTTGCTCGCGCAGGCTCGCACGAGCGTCGACGACGTGCTCGAATCGATGAAGGGCGTCGCAGTACTCGCGACGAGCCGCGAACCGCTCGGCATCGAGGGCGAAGCGGTCCTGCGGCTCGTGCCGCTGCCGCTTCCGGTCGTTGCGGTAAATGCCACCGTAGAAGACGCAGCGCGAAGTCCAGCGGTGGCGTTATTCGTCGATCGGGCTAGCTTGGCAGATGACGGCTTCATATTCGACGAAGTGTCGGCGCCGCTCGTCCGCGAGATCGTATCGCGTGTAGAAGGTATCCCGCTCGCGATCGAGATTGCGGCGAGTGGAGTTGCCACAGCGACGCTTTCGGATATTTCCGAGAGCTTGCGCAATCACTTGCGCGGGCTCGCCGTCGAAAGCGCAACACACGAGCCGCGCCATCGGTCCGCTCACGCGCTCGTCGATTGGAGCTACCGGCTGCTCGACGTTCGCGAGCAAACCGTATTTCGAAGCCTCGCAGTCTTTATGGGATCCTTCACCGTGTGGGCGGTGGAGCATGTCGTGGGAGACCGCGTTTCCAATCTAGACGCGGTGGTACGTCGCCTCGTTCACAAATCACTGCTTTTCGTTGAAGGTGCGACCGCGCCGACTCGCTACCGGATGCTCGAAACCGTGCGCCAGTATGCGGCTTTGAAGCTGCTCGAAACCGGAGAAGGGGCGGCGCTGCATCTGCGACATGCTTTGTACGTCGACGATGTCCTAACGCGAGCCGAGTCCGACGCCGATAGCATTGGCCAGCAGGCGCAGCTTGCGTCGATCGCTGCCGACCTCAATAACGTTCGCCAAGGCCTCGAATTCGCGACGTCTCAAAGCCACAATCTGCATTTGGCCGCTGCCATGTGCGCTAAGCTCTTTACATTTTGGGATGCGCGAGGCGATTTCTCAGAGGGCGAGATGTGGTTGCGCCGGGCGCTCGCGTGCGATCCCGAGCTTTGCCCGATACGCACGCGAGCGCTGCTCCTCGAAGGTCTGGCGCTGCTATTGTTCCGGCAAGGGCTGCTGGACGATGCGATGACGCATGCCGAGCAGTCGCAGCGGTCGTACGAAGCTATCGGCGATGCCCCGGGACGCTTGCGGGTCAGTAATCTCCTCGGAATAGCGGCTCTCGATGCGAACGATTCCCACACCGCGCGCACCGTTTTTGAGCGAAATCTGCGTGCGGCGGAGGACTCTGGAAGCGTTCGGCAGATTGTCGTCGCGCTGAACAACCTCGGTCGGGTTCGGGCTGAGTTCGACGACGATCTCGAAGGATCGCTCGTGCTCTTCCAGCAGAGTTTAACGAAGGCGCGCTCGGCCGGCATGTTGCCGATGGCTGCAGCAGCGCTCGGCAATCTGTCGGAGTCCTCAGCAAAGCTGAAGCGGTACGGCGACGCACTTGAATACGCACGACGGGGCGCCCTCGCCGCTGTGGAGATCGGCAACGAAAGCTTGTACGCAAGTTTTTCCTTGCGAATCGCGATCTGCCGTATACGAATCGCCGGTTATCCTCGAGCGAGAGCCGAACTGTCCGTAGCCCGAGAAGCGATCGCGAAGCATCGGTACCGCGTGGCGTTGAGTTACGAACTCGACGGACTTGCCGAAGCACTCTTCGACGCCGGTCATGCGGAGGGCGCCGCGCTGCTCCTTGGCGCCTTCGCGGCGTTGCGCGAAGGAGCAGCCGGCAAGTACCCGCTTCTGGAGAAGCGTCATCGAGAAACTGAAATTCGCGTACGCAGCGTACTCGGGACTGGTTTCGTGCCGATCTATCTGCGCGGTAAGACCTTCGCCCTCGACGAAGCGCTTGCGGAAGCGACGAACATAAGCGACGGCTCCTAACTCTCTTAAGTTTCCTCGTCACGCCCGATACGTTCGGCTATCCTAATGGGCATCGGCGGCCGAGCCTGACCGTTACGGTCTGCATGAATCGAAGGCTTCCGATCGCTGTGGAGACTGATGCTTCTTATGAAACTTGTAACGCCTGTAGTCGGCGCGGCGCTTACGCTAAGTGCCGCCCTCGCCGTGTGGCTCGTACCCCCCGGCCGCTCGGTCCCTTCAGACCATATCGATTCGCCGCTCGTCGCTCAGGACCGAGCAGCAGATATCGGCGATCATTACGCATTCCTCGACCCTAACGACAATTCAAAAGTCGTGCTGATCATGAGTACGCAAAATTTCATCGTCTCGAGCGAACATTTCGGGATGGGCATCTTCGATTCGACGCTCCGCTATCGTTGGGAGATCGAAAACACCGGGCGATGCCAAACCCGACAAGTTCGTCGACGTCTATTATTCGCCCGGAGTCGGCCGGCTGACCGCCCAGAGCGCGCTCATCGTGCTGCCGAACGGCGACCGCTTCAAGGCTACGACGACGATCGCGAATCAAAATCCCGAACCGAACCCCCCGGTCATTACGACGGACCCGGCGACCGGCACGCGTTTCTTCGCCGGTGTCATGGACGACCCGTTCTTTTTGGATGACACCGGTACCAATCGTTTCATCGCCTCGTCCATCATGCATCCGGGACATCCGGACAAGGGGCTCCTGGGCTTACGGATGGGGCGCAACACGTACGCCGGCTTCAACACGCTGATAACCGCGGTCGAGTTGCCTGCAAGCCTGCTGCGCGGGAAGGGCGACGTCATCGGCATCAACGCGGAGACGTAGCGGCAGATCAATCAAACGTTCGAGCCAAACGGCGAAGTCGTCGGGTCGGGTCCATACGAGACGATCGACCGCGAGGGCGTACCATTCGTCAACAACGCGTTGATCCCGGCGGCTCTCAAGAACCTTTACAACGCGTCTACGACGGTACAAGACGCGCAGGGCAAATTCCGGCCGGAGCTTATCAAGTCGCTCAAGGGGCTCGCCGTGGACGATAGCCACACCGAACAAATCCTGAAGATGATCCAGGAAAACGGTGATATTCTTAGGCTGGACTTGAAAGTTCCGAACATCGGTCCCGGCGGCGGCACGAACCCGAGTGGCGGCTTCGGGGCTAACGGCGGCCGTCGCCTGCAGGACCAGGTGAATACGATTACGTTCAAGTTACTGAACAACGGGCAACCGGGCTTGACCGATAAGGTGTTCGCCGACGAACAGCCGTTCCGCAGCGTTTTTCCGTTCGTCGCCGATCCAAATCAGCCGTTCCCGCCCGGGCACGAGCCGGACAACACGCAGCAATAGCACGTAGAACTTCAACGTTGCGTCAGCCCGTTCGCATCTTCGGACGCGAGCGGTCCTGGCGCGGCACACCGTAAGCGAGTGTTGTTGCATTGAACGCGACCATCGGTTCGAAGGGATGGAGGGCCGCAGTCGGCGGACGCTGCGTCGTTTTCGCGCTACTCGCCATCCTCGTTTTCGGAACGAGCCGACTGGCGGATTTCGTTCGGTCCCGACAGCTTCAAACCGGGACTCCGCTAGTCGGGAGTCGTTCGGTTCGAGACGAACTGGCGGAGTCGCGTGACCTCGTCCTTTTTCTCGAGCGTCGCGTGCGCAACGACCCTGGGGACGCCGGCGCGTATAGCAAGCTCTCGGGGCTCTACCTGCAGCAACTTCGCGAGACGGGTTCGCTCGAGAGCCTGCAACTGGCGTTGCATGCTGCCCAGACGTCGCTCGATATCGTTCCGTCCGCGCGGAACACGTCCGGCTTACGGTCGCTCGCGCTCGCACAATTCGCCGAGCACGAATTTGCAAACGCTGCCCGCAACGCTCGCCGGCTGATCGAACTCGACAGTACGGGGGCGCCTTATGCAATCCTCGGCGACGCGTTGCTGGAGCTGGGAGACTACGCGGGCGCAAAGCGCGCTTTTGACGAGATGCAGCGGCGCAGCCACGGCGTCGACGAGAACGTAGCGACGCGGCTGGCACGGTTCGCACAACTTCATGGAGCAAACGTCGACGCTGCCGGGTGGTACGCAAAAGCGCTTTCCATGGCGCTTGCGCACGGCGAACCTTCTCACGACCGAGTAGCTTGGTATCATTGGCAACTCGGCGAGACTGCGTTCGCGAGCGGCGACTATGCGACCGCACAAGACGAGTACGAGGCGGCGCTCGGAACCTATCCCGGCTACTATCGCGCCCTCGGCGGACTCGGGCGCGCCCTCGCAGCGCGCGGCGACTTGGCAGGAGCGATCGACCGATATCGAGCCGCTATTCGCGTGCTTCCGGATCCCACGTTCGTGGCGGCATTGGGCGACGTGTACGAACGTTCGGGCCGGCCCCGCGAAGCCGCCGCGCAGTACGATCTCGTCGAGTTCATAGGACATGTCGGCGTGCTCAACGGCGTCTTGTATAATCGGCAACTCGCTGTTTTTTACGCCGACCACGATCGTAAAATACAAGAAGCGTACACGAACGCCGAACGCGAGTACGCGGCGCGCCGAGATATTTATGGCGCGGATGCCGTCGCGTGGGCCGCGCTCAAAGCCGGAAAGCTTCAGGACGCACGACGAGCGGAACGCGCAGCCCTACGGCTCGGGACACAAGACGCAAGGCTCTTCTATCACGCCGGAATGATCGCAGCCGCTGCCGGCGAGCGTGAGGCTGCGTACGCGTACTTGAAACGTGCCCTGCGTCTTAATCCCGAGTTCGATCCTCTACAGGCGAACAAGGCTCGCCAAGCGCTAGCCAGTCAATCAGCTGCAGCTGTCGAAGTGCGTGCTTACCCTAGAGGTGCGGCGTCGAAGTTAATTCTGTAACCGGACGGCGCCGGCGACCGGCGCCGAGCGAGCGTAATTGCTGGCCGAGTTCGGAGTCGGATCCGGCGACGAAGAAATCGATAAGCGCCTGTTCGATGATTCCCGAAGCGCTGACGTCGTGGTAAAACCTCAGCCGGTGCATGTGCTCGACGATGTTCTCCGGCATGTTGAGAGAGAGCGTTTTGTAACGAGGATTCCGCATAGTAAGAGCTCCACGTGTTTGGGGCATTTTCGCACTGAGAGGTCAAGCTATGATACCCCGCGGCGCGCGGGGACTCTGTCCGAAATCGGACACTCGAATACTACGTACTTCTGTTAGGCTGAAGTATGCACGCGGAGAAGCCCTCACCGTATCGGGGCGGCAACTCGCTCTTAAGTCTACTGAGTGCGGCGACCGCGCGCGCGATCGTCGAAGACGCCGACACCGTGAGTTTTTCGTCAGGCAACGTGGTGCGAGCCTCGCAAGGCACGCTCGAGCACGTATATTTCCCGCTCGACATGACGATCGCGAGGTCGATGCGCATGCAAGATCGCGCCGAAGTGTCGGTCGGGGCTGTCGGACGTGAGGGTATGTGCGGAGCCGAACTCGTGCTCGGCGTCGATCGGACTCCCGCACGAGCGATTTGTCAAATATCCGGGTCCGCGGTTCGCATACCGGCCGGCGCGTTCGTTCGAAATTTGGAGCGCTCACCCGGAGCGCGAGCGATCGCACTGCGGTACGTTCGGGCTGAGATCGGCTCGCTTGAAACGTCCATAGCCTGCAATGCGGCCCATCCGGTTACGGCCCGCCGCGCGCGGTGGTTCCTGGCAGCGCAGGACCGAGTACGAAGCGATGAGTTTGCGGTAACGCGCGAGTCGCTTGCGACGATCGTCGATTTGCACGGCGAGTCGGTTGCGGCCGTCTCCGAAGGATTGGAGGAGCAGGGTGCCGTGGCGTACGCGGACGGCCGCGTACGCATCGTCGATCGCGAAAAGCTCGAGCGGGCTGCGTGCGACTGCTATCGACTGAACATCGACCGCTACGCGGAATTGCTCGATAACTATTAGCCTTGTGAACGATCGGCTTGCCCGCCGATTGGCCACCGGGCCGGCTTGCCGCACGTGCGGACGGCAGTCCGGCGCATATGCCGACGTGACATGTTCCGATGGTAGTGTCTCAAATGTACGGTGAGCGATAGCTAGTCGCGCACGTTGCGCGTACCGTAGGAGCATGGCTTTGAGAACGAGTTTGGTATCACGCACTCACTCGTTCAAACATGCGCTCCCGCAGCAGCGCACTAGGTGGGAGGCGCAGCGCGCGGCCCGCCTGCTGCGCTCGCAGCTCGCGGCCAACGTCTCCCTCGATCGTTCTTCGGACGTAAAGCGAGGCTCGAAAACGGTCGCGTCATGCGAACTCCGCTTCCTAAGCGATCGGGCCCTCGTTCCGGCCGCTCGGCGCGCCGCCTCTAGGTACGCATGCGCGCTCTCCGCCTTCGACGCCGACGCGCTCTACGATATCGAGCTGGCCGTCGGCGAGGCACTCGCGAACGCCGTCGAACACGGGCACCGCGACGGTAGCTATATCTCCGTGACATGCGAATCGCGCGACGACGCGTTCCAAGTCACCGTCCGCGACGGCGGTATGGGCTTTGATCCGGTCGATTATCTTTTGGCAGGACCGTGTTCGGACCGCGGCTACGGCATCGGCATCATGCGCAGCGCCATGGATAGCGTCGAGTTTCTGAGCGGCGGTACGGCGGTAACGATGCTCAAGCGCTATATCGCAACGCCGGGAGCGACCGCGTGAACGCGCCGCTTCGTCGCGAACGCTGCAAGTGGCGTGACTATCGTGGCAGCGAGCATGCTTGGTCGCCCGTTCGCGACCTTGGGATGCAACGCTCGAACTGCGGATATCTAGCGCGCGATGCGCGTTTATCGAAGCCGAGCGGCCGGCGCTGTATGCTCTGCGTCTGCATCGCGGATCGCACGTTCGAGGTAGCGCCGCGCGAGCGTGCCTCCGCTTCCATCGCGCGCTTACACGACATCCGCCAGTCTTACGATCACGTCCGGCGCGCCGTGCATGTGCTGAGCGCCGCGACGGTCGATGCGACGCTATGCGCGGCGGCACTCGAAAAACTAAGAGCGGTCGAAATGGACCTCATCGAAGCGTTCCGTCAAGAGCGTGCCGGAACGTGCCACACCATGGACGACGGCTCGCTCGGCGACGCCGATGGTTCCCAAACGACGCGTACGGTCTGAGCAGCGCAAACCCGGTCGCAGGCGCTCAGCGCAGCGGTCGGAAGAACGCCGCGATATCGCTCGCCAGCATCTCCGGTTGCTCGAGTGCCGCGAAGTGACCGCCGCGCGGCATCGGCGTGTACCGATCGACCCGGAAAACGCGCTCGACGAGCCGCCGCGGCGGCGTCGATAACTCGCGCGGAAACGCGGCGAGTGCGAACGGCACCGCGGGCGGCACGCTCGGAGGCCGCATCGAGGCGCGTTCCCGTTCCCAGTATAGGTGCATCGAAGAACCGATCGTCGCAGTGAACCAGTAGATCGCAACGTTCGTCAGCAGCGTGTCTTTCGAGAAGACGCTCTCCACGCTTCCGCCACAGTCGCTCCACGTCCGAAACTTCTCGACGATGTAGGCCGCGAGCCCCGCCGGCGAATCGCCAAGCGCGAAAGCGAGCGTTTGCGGTTTCGTGCCTTGCAGATGCGAATATCCGCCCTCGGCGGCATACCAACGGGCCACGTCGTCGAAGTACGCCGTCTCGTCGGGATGGGCGTTCGTGCCGAGCGAACGGCGCGACGGTAAGAAGGCACGAAACATGTAGTTGAGGTGCACGCCCACGATGCGCCGCGCATGCTCGATGCCGAGATGCGTCGATATCGCGGAACCCCAGTCGCCGCCTTGCGCGCCGAAGCGCTCGTAACCGAGCGTCGTCATGAGTTCGGCCCACAGATCCGCTATCACGCCCGCCGTCGTACCGGGCACGGACGGCCGTTCCGAGAAACCGTAGCCCGGTAATGAGGGTACTACGACGTCGAACGCATCGCGCGGATCGCCGCCGAAGCGCTCGGGATGAGTGAGACGCGGCACGATGTCCAGCATTTCGACAAACGATCCGGGCCAGCCGTGCGAGAGGATGAGCGGCAAGCGCGCCGCGCCGCTGCCGCGCGCGTGCAGGACGTGAACGTCGCGTCCGGCGACGCGTACTTTGAAGTGAGGAAACGCGTTGAGGCGTGCTTCCTGCGCTCGCCAGTCGAACGCATCTCGCCAGTACGCGAGCAGTTCGCGCATATACGCCGTGTCGGTGCCGTCCGACCAATCGCGCACGATCGCGTCCGGTAAGCGCGCGTGCGACAGTCGTGCGCGCAGATCGTCGAGTTCACTTTGCGCGACTTCGATGCGAAACGGACGGATGTCTGCACTCGTCAGCATACGTGCAGCGTCTCTTCGAGAATCGCGAGACCCGGCTCGCGGCACCCCCCGCAGTTCGCCGGCGCACCGACCCCGCACGTCGCGCACGACTGCGGCAACTTCTTGGCATCGGGGAAGCGCGCCGTGAAACTCGCGCCGAGTCCCTCGACGCTGTCGGCCGTGATCGTGCCGCGGTGCGCTTCGACGATCTGCTTCGCAACTGCGAGTCCCATTCCGGTTCCAACGATGTCTTGCTTCGCCGAACCGCGATATCCAGGTTTGAAGATGTGCGGAAGATCCGCCGGCAATATGCCGGGCCCGTCGTTCGCGACGCGCAATGCGAGCGTCCCCGGCTCGCGGAAACAATCGATGACGATGCCGCCGCCGCTTGGCGTATAACGCACGGCGTTAAGCAGTAAATTCTTGACGAGCTGTCCGATACGATTTGGGTCGCCGAAGAACGTCTCACATTCGGGTTGCGTACGATGACATTGATGAACGGTAAAGCTCAGAGCCTTCGCGTCCGCAATCGCCTCGATCGCCAGCACTTCGTTCGCAATGATTTTACAGATATCGACGATCTGAGGTGCGCTCGACATGGCCGCCGACTGCGCCGCCTGCACGTCGTCGAGCAACACGTTGAGTTCGCCGAGCGCTTGTTGCACCGCTCGTAAGCGCTTCGGCGTCGGCTCGAGCTTACCGTCGATAAAAGCTTCGATGTTCGCGACGGCAACGGCGAGTTGATTGCGCATCTCGTGGATGACGGTTCTCATGCGTACTCCACCATCTTGTAACCGATCCCGTAGACCGTACGCACGTACTTGGGCTGCGTCGGGTCGTCCTCGATCTTGTGCCGCAGGTTGCCGACGTGACGGTCGAGCGTGCGGTCGAAGACGTCGCCCGCAGCCGAAACGTGTTCGATCAGTTGATCGCGTGTCAGCGCCTGGCCGAGATGGCGCGCCAAGACGTCCAGGATGCGGAACTCCATCGGCGTCAGGCCGACGGCTACGCCGCCCACGCGGACTTCGTGCGCGGTGCGGTCGATCTCGAGCTTTCCAACATGCTGCGTCGTTCGAGGGGCGGGCGTGCCGTCGCCCGTCCCGCGCCGCGAACGCCGAATAACGCTCTTGACTCGCGCGACTACTTCTCGCGGGCTAAACGGTTTGCCGACATAGTCGTCGGCGCCGATCTCCAGGCCGACGACGCGATCGACTTCGTTGACCCGCGAAGTCAGCATAATGACGGGCACGTCGTACACGTCGCGCACGCGCCGAAAGACTTCGGTACCGGGGAAACCCGGTAGATTCAAGTCGAGCAACAGCAAATCGGGCCGCTCGGCCAGAGCCCGCTCGACGCCGGATGGACCATCGAAAGCCGCGCTTACGACGAATCCCTCGTCGCGTAAATATTGCGCGAGCACCTCCACAATCGCTTCCTCGTCTTCGATCAGCAACACCCGGTCGGCTCGTACGGCACACACACTGCTTTCTGCAATACCGCATCGTTGCTGTCCTACGCCATCCTGTGAGCGCTTAAGGACATAAGCTCTGCAAGTTCCGGCTTCGGCCGCAACGTGCGCAAGAACGATACCGCGATACCGAGTGCGATCGCGAATTCGAGTGCGACGACGATGACGGTGCCGGTCCAGCCTTCCGCGGCATACGCTACGCCGCCGAGCGTTCCGAGCACGCTCGATCCCGCGTAGTAGGCGAATAAGTACAGCGCGGCCGCAGGCGCTTTGGCGGACTGCGCGCGACGGCCGACCCAACTGCTTGCGATCGAATGGACGCCGAAGAACCCGAACGTCAAGACGAGCATTCCGAGGATGATGACCGGCAACACACCGGCGAGCGTGCAGATCAGGCCCGCGAGCGCCACGAGCATGCTCATCCATATGACGTTGCGCCGCGTGAATCGATCGGCGAGCCGCCCCATGATCGCGGCCGCGAACGTGCCGGCCAAATACACCGTGAAGATGCTGCCGACCGCCGCCTGGCTCAATTCGTACGGTTGGCGCGTCAAGCGGAAACCCCAAATAGTTGTACGCGGTAACGAAGCCGCCCTTCATGAGGAAGGCCACGGCGTAGAGCGCGCGCAGGCCACCGTCGCGCAAGTGGACGAGGTATGCGTCGCGCGCCTGCGCGATCGATTGCAGTTTCGGCTCGAACTTCCGCGACGGCGGCAACAACATCCCGACCCCAAGCGCGCACGCTGCGCCGATCGCCGCCATGACGACGAGCGCCGCGCGCCAACCGTACGCATCGCTGACGAAGCCCACGACCAAACGGCCGAACATACCGCCGAGACTCGTGCCGCCGACGTAGAGGCCCATCGCGAATCCGAGGGAAGCCGGCCCGATCTCTTCGCTGAGGTATGCCATCGCAACCGCCGGCACGCCGCCGAGAGCGATACCCTCGGCAAGCCGCAACGCGACGAGCGCACCGAAGTTCGGCGAAGTCGCGATGGCGAGCGTTATCGCTGCGGAGAGCGCGAGCGATGCGGCGATCGTCGCTTTACGCGTCCAGCGCTCGGCGAGCGGACCCACGCCGAGCATGCTGAACGCCAAGACGAGCGTCGTGATCGACAACGCGAGGCTCGCCGTCGCCGGCGTCAATGCGAACTGAGCCGAAAACTCCGGCAGCAGCGGCTGTACGTCGTACAACGCGCCGAACGTCGCGAAGCCCGCCAGCAGCAACGCGACGTTGGCGCGAACTACGCGTTCGAATGTAAACCTATGCCGTCGAGCACGTCGCGGGCCGCGGCGTCGGGCGCGCGCAGGGCGGCTGCGCCGTATCCGCCGCCGCCCGCCGTTTGGACGATCACGGCGTCGCCTGCTTGCAGCGTTACGGTCGCCTTAGCGGGCACCTCGAGAACTTCGCCCGTCGCGCGGCGCAGCGTATGGGTGCCGCAAGCGCCCGCGCCGCCGCCTTCGGCGCCGGCCGGGTGCACGGCATGACGTTCGGCGAGTAGCGAAGCCGTTGCCACGCCGCTCTGCAATTCAAAGGCGCGCACGAGTCCGGCTCCGCCGCGGAAAGCTCCCGCACCAGCCGAGTTTTCGGCGAATTCGTATGCGGTCACGCGAATCGGCATGTCGCGCTCCATCGCTTCGATCGGCGTGTTGAGGGTGTTCGTCATATGCACGTGGATGGCGTCGATGCCGTCGGCATGCGGACGCGCTCCCATGCCGCAGCCGTTCGTTTCGTAGAACGCCCACGACCGGCCGTTCCCATCGATGCCGCCGATGAGTACGTTATTCATAGAACCGCCGCTTTGCGCGGGCAGAAGGTGCGGCGCGAGCTTCGCAAGCGCGCCGAGCACGAGATCCGCGTTGCGCATCGACGTTTCCACGTTGCCGGCGCTGACCGGGGCGGGACGGCGCGGATTGAGTAGCGTGCCCTCGGGGACGCGAACGTCGATCGGCCGAAACGAACCGTCGTTCATCGGAACGTGCGGATCCGTAACGGCTCGCACCGCATAGTATACTCCCGAAAGCGTAACGCCGTAGACGGCGTTCAGCGGCATGTCGCGCTGCGGCGAGGTACCCGCGTAATCGAGCGTCATGCCGTCGCCGCGTTTGTCGAGCCGCACGCGTAAGACGATCGTCGGTTCTCCGCGCTCGTCTTCGAGCATGTCTTCGTGCTCCACGCTGCCGTCCGGAAAGGCGCGCAGCGCCTCGCGCGTGCGGCGTTCGCCGTCGTCGAGTGCCCGTGCGAGCGCGCACGCGACGACGTCTGCGCCGTAACGTTCGATCACTTCGAGATAACGCCGTTCGCCGACGACGTTGCCGGCGACTTGGGCGCGCAAATCTCCCGCACGGGCGCTCGGCGTGCGAGAATTCGAGCGCAGC
>JALYUE010000009.1 GCA_030853925.1 Vulcanimicrobiota bacterium
GTCCCTATAGCGCGAGCGAGCGCTAAAACCCTAGCTTGGGAAGAGGACGGCCGCGCTCGGCCAGATTGCGATAGCGCGCGAGCGCAAGGAGCGGAAAGAACGCTCGATAGCCGTGGTAGCGTAAATAGAATACGCGTGGAAAACCGACCGCGGTAAACCAAGGCTCGTCCCAAAAGCCGTCCGCAACCTGCCGCTCGATGAGATATCGAACGCCGCGTGCGACCGCAGGATGCGCGGCTTCTCCGGCATTTATTAAACCGAGGAGCGCCCAAGCGGTTTGGCTCGCAGTGCTTTCCCGGCATAAGCCGCGCCGCTCGTTCCAATACGTGCCGCCGTCTTCGCCCCACCCGCCGTCGGGCTGTTGGAAGTCGAGCAGATAATTTGCCGCCCTACGGACGGTCTGCGAATTCGCGGTGGTTTCCCCGGCGGCGAGAAATGCGTTGAGGACCGACCAGGTGCCGTACACGTAGTTCGTTCCCCAACGCCCGAACCACGAGCCGTCGTCTTGCTGCGTCGCGCGTAAGTATGCTAAGCCGCGTGCGACCCCCGGATCGTCTTTCGCGAACCCCATCTGCAGCAGCATGCCGACGCAGCGGGCGGTGACGTCTTCGGTCGGCGGATCGAGCAACGCTCCGTGATCGGCAAAGGGAATGTTGTTGAGGAAAAAATGCACGTTGTCGGCATCGAACGCGCCCCAGCCCCCGCTCCGGCTTTGCATGCCGCAAACCCATTCTGCGGCGCGCGCGAGCGGTTCGCTATAGCGCTCCGGGTCGTCGCGGTGCAGCGCCATCGCGACGACGGCCGTATCGTCGACATCGGGGTAAAAATCGTTCCAGTACTGGAAAGCCCAGCCGCCCGGACGCAGACCCGGCCGTTGCGAGGCCCAGTCCCCGACGACGCTCGTGACTTGGCGCTGCACGAGCCAATCGTTGGCGCGCGTGACGGCGGGCGTGGCCGCACCGTCGGCGGATTCGAGCAATGCGTATGCGGCGAGAGCCGTGTCCCAAATAGGCGACATGCAAGGCTGGCAGTAGGCTTCGTCTTCACCGACGACGAGTAATTTGTCGATCGCGCGCCGCGCGAACGCGCGGTCGTGATGTTCCCGCGGATAGCCGAGCGCGTCGAAGGCCATCAGGTTATTCGCCATCGCCGGAAAGATCGCCCCGAGTCCGTCTTCGGCGTTAAGACGGCGCGTCGTAAAGCGTACGGCTTTCGCAATCGCACGCGCACGGAAGGAGCGCGGAACGTACGGGTCGATCGCGCGTAGCGCCGAGTCCACCGCTAAAAACGCTTTACCTACCGGCGAGCTCGTCGCCGCTCGAAGATAGCCACGTTCTTCTTCGGGCGGGCGAACGAAAAGTTCGCGCACGTCGACACCTTTAGGATTTCTGGCCCGCGGGTGCAGCGCCATCAGCACCAGCAGCGGAACGATGACCGTACGCGACCAGTACGAGACCTTGTCGAGATGAAACGGAAACCAAGCCGGCAAGTGCATGATTTCGATCGGCATCACGGGTACCGCTCGCCACGGGACCTGCCCGAAGAGCGCGAGCGCGATGCGCGTGAAGACGTTGCACTTCGCCGCGCCGCCAAGGGCCAAGACGCAGTCGCGCGCGCGCGTCATGTGCGCCGCATGCGCCGGCTCCCCGGCCAATTTCAATGCGTAGTACGCCTTGACGGTCGCGCTGACGTCCGAATCGCCACCATAAAACAGCGGCCACCCGCCGTCGGCATTTTGAATGCGACGCAGGTAGCGGCACATTTTCACTTCGAGTTCGGGCCGAATCTCGTCGAGAAAGTGGCCGAGCATAATGTACTCGGCGGGGATCGTCGCGTCGGCTTCCAGTTCGAAAACGAAGTGGCCGTCGGGTTTCTGTGTCGCGACCAGGGCGCGTTCGGCGGCTTCGATCGCCTCATCCAGGAGCGCCGACTGCGTAAAGGCGTCGTGCGCCAGGCTCATCGTCATTCGGCTGGGGTCGCCTCCGGTCCAATGGTTTGTGATCAGCGGCGGCGGGAATACCGTCCGGGCGGACGGCATAAGGCATACCACGCACAGGGTGTGCGCGTCAACGCAGGAGGTAGGAATCGGTGGGAACGCAGTAATGGCGATACGCGGTTCCGGAGACGCGACTCGTCGCAGCGTACTCGCTGCGGCCGCAGAGATCGTCGCGATCGAGGGCGCGGCGAAGTTGACGCTCGACGCCGTAGCAGAACGGGTCGGCCTCTCGAAGGGCGGCATACTGCATCATTTCGCGACTAAAGATTCCCT
Organism: Vulcanimicrobiota bacterium; assembly: GCA_030853925.1. Classification (GTDB taxonomy): domain Bacteria; phylum Vulcanimicrobiota; class Vulcanimicrobiia; order Vulcanimicrobiales; family Vulcanimicrobiaceae; genus JALYUE01. Next base: position 2,270 of record JALYUE010000009.1, read on the forward strand.
GATCAGCGCGATGATCGAAGACGTCGTGACGCAGTTCGAGGCCGATTTGCAAAAGCACATGCAGGGTGAAAGCGGTCCCGGCAGTTTCGCCCGCGCGTTTCTGCGTGCTTGCCTCGACCGCGAGGGCGCATTGACGCGGACCTTGCGGGTCAGCGCCGGAATCGTCGCCGCCGTCGCGATCAATTCACAGCTTTTAGGACCGCTGCGGCGCCGCTATACGGAGTGGTGCGCGCGGCTCGAGAACGACGGCATCGATCCGGCCATCGCCGAACTCGTGCGCTCGGCCGCGGACGGCTTGTGGCTCGGCAACGTCTTCGAACTCGGCCTACCGAGCGTCGCGCTGCGAAAACGGGTGTTCGCGAAACTCATCGAGCTTACGACCGTCGCCTGACGCCCCTACGGCCGGAAGACGGCGCAGGCCGTCGTGCCGATACCGAGCAGCTTGCCGGAGCCGTCGGTAAGGCGCGCTTCGGCGACGGCAGTCGTGCGGCCGACGTGTAGCGCGCGCGCTTCGCAGCGCACGGTCCCGGTATCTTTGTTCATGCCGCGAATGAACCGCACTTGCACGTCCGTCGACGTATAGCCGACGCCCGGCGGAAGCGCGGAGTGAACGGCGCAGCCGAGCGCCGAGTCGAATAACGTGAGCGCGAAGCCGCCGTGGACCGAGCCGATTGGATTGTAATGATATTCGCCCGGCTCGCCTTCAAAGACGACGCGCCCTTCCTCGACTTCGACGAGCCGGAAATTCATCAGCGCGCCGATCGGCGGCTGGGTCGTGCCGTCGCGCAAGAGACGCAGCGCCTCGACGCCGCTGAGCCCTCGAACTTTTTCCGCCATGTCGCTCGGGTCTTCCCAGCGGATCGTGCGCTCGCGCGCCGGCTCGCTCACGGTGCAGTCCCCTCGGGCGCGAGCCGAACGACGATTTTGCCGACGTGGCTGCCGCCGCGCAACAGTTCGCCGAACGCTTCGGGCGCGCGTTCGATGCCTTCGAAAAAGGTTTCCGGTGCGACCAGCTTCCCCAATGCGAGCAAAGGCGCGACCTCGCCGAGAAATTCCGCCCGCCGGCTAAAGTAGTCGATGACGATAAAGCCCTGAAGTTTTAAGCGTTTACCGACGATCTGCATCATGTTGCGCGGGCCGGGAACCTCTTCGTTGTAAGCGGAGATCATGCCGCACGCGGCGACGCGTCCGAAAGGACGCAGCGCCCCCAGCGCCGCTTCGAGCTGCTCGCCGCCGACGTTGTCGAAGTAGAGATCGATGCCGTCCGGCGCCGCATCGTGCAACTTTTTCGCGACGTCGCCGCCGTGATAGTCGAACGCCGCATCGAATCCAAGGGTTTCGGTAAGGTATTTGACCTTATCCCGTGAGCCCGCGCTGCCGATCACCGTCGCGCCTTTGAGCTTCGCGAGTTGTCCGACGACGCTTCCGACCGCGCCCGCGGCCGATGATACGAATACGGTATCGCTCGGCTTGAATTCGCCGACGATGTTGAGGCCCGCCCATGCGGTCAAACCCGGTACGCCGAGAACCCCGAGGTACGCCGTGGGTGATGCGAGCGAGGTATCGATGCGTTGGAAATGTTTGGCCGGCGCGAGCGCGTATTCGCGCCAGCCGTAATTCGACTGTACCCACGTGCCGACGGGAAGCGCCGCCGCATTCGAAGCGACGACGAAGCCGACGGCCGCGCCCTCGAGCGTCTTGCCGAGTTCGAACGGCGGAACGTACGATTTCACGTCGTTCATTCGCCCGCGCATATAGGGTTCGACCGACATGTGCGTGTTTCGCACGAGCACTTCGCCCTCGGCCGTAGCCGGATATGCGGCTTCTGCAAAAGCGAAATTCTCGGCGCTGGGCCAACCGGAAGGCCGCGAGGCGAGCCGTATCTCGCGACCTTTTGTCATGACGTGCATCGTTCGCACCGTACGCACACGCGTCGCTCGGTCCCTACGTCGCTTATTGTGAAGCCGGCAGTCCCGGGCCAGGAAGGGCGATGACGACTTCGCAAGCGATGCGAATGGATGTGCTCGATGCCGCCACCGGACGCGCGCATGCGCCGCTCGCGACGCACGTCGTAACGAATCAAACGCCGCCGCTGGAAGACTACGATGTATACGCGGCCGATGCGGCGCTGCTCGCTGCCTTAAGCGCGGCAGGCGCGGACGGGCACGAAGGGTCGCTGCACGCGATCGGGCGCCGCGCCGGCTCGCCGGAAGCTATACAGTGGGGCTTCGAGGCGAACGCTTATCCGCCCCAGTTGCGCGCCTTCGATCGGTTCGGGCACCGCATCGACGAGGTCGCCTATCATCCGTCGTACCATCGCTTGCTGCAAACGGCGGTAGAATTTGGCTTGCACGCGCGCGCCTGGCGCGAAGCCGGCTCGAGCGCGCATACCACGCGTGCGGCAGGCTTCTACGTGTGGACTCAAGTTGAGGCGGGCCACGGTTGCCCCGTTTCGATGACGCACGCCGCCGTGCCGGCACTGCGCGCTCAACCGGAACTGGCCGCTACGTGGGAGCCGCTCGTTTTCGCGGATACGTACGACGGTCGGTCGCGGCCGGCACCCCTAAAGCGCTCGGCGCTTGTGGGAATGGCGATGACGGAAAAGCAAGGCGGTTCCGACGTGCGCGCCAATACAACGCGGGCGACGCGCAACGGCGACGCGTACGCGCTCGCCGGTCATAAATGGTTTTGTTCCGCTCCGATGTCCGATGCGTTTCTCGTGCTCGCCCAAGCGCCCGGGGGACTCTCGTGCTTTCTCGTACCGCGCTTTTTGCCCGACGGCACGAAAAACGCGTTCGCGTTGCAGCGGCTCAAAGATAAACTCGGTAACCGCAGCAACGCGTCGGGCGAAGTTGAGTTCGACGGTACGCTCGGATGGCTCGTCGGCGAAGAAGGCCGCGGGTTGCGGTCGATCCTCGAAATGGTGAATTTCACGCGGCTCGATTGCATTATCGGCTCCGCTGCCGGCATGCGGCAAGCCGTCGCGCAGGCGGTGCATCATGCATCCCATCGCAGCGCCTTCGGCTCGTTGCTCGTCGACCAGCCGCTGATGCAAAACGTGCTCGCCGATCTCGCACTCGAATCCGAAGCGGCGACGCTGTTGTTCGTACGACTGGCGCGAGCGTGCGATGGGGCCTCGCGCGGCGACGCGCAGGAAGCCGCGCTACGCCGCATCGGCACCGCGCTCGGCAAATACTGGGTGTGCAAACGCGCCGCCGGGCACGCCGCCGAAGCCCTGGAATCGCTTGGCGGAAACGGGTACGTCGAGGAGTCGATCGCGCCGCGCCTGTATCGCGAAGCACCGCTCAACTCGCTTTGGGAAGGCGCGGGCAACGTCAACGCGCTCGACGTGCTGCGAGCGCTCGAAAGAGAACCCGTCGTGGTCGAAGCGTATTTCGCCGAGATCGCCGACGTCCGCGGCCTCGACGCACGACTCGACGCAGCGGTGCTCGCCTTGCGCCGCGAACTCGCGGATCCCGGCGACGCGCAGCGCCGCGCGCGTTCCATCGTCGAACGGATGGCGCTGATCTTGCAGGCTGCGCTCGTCGTACGCGCGAGCCCCGCCTTCGTCGCCGACGCATTTTGTGCGTCGCGCTTAGCGGGCGACTGGGGCCGCTGCTACGGCACCCTGCCGCGCGGGGCGAGCATGACGGCGATCGTCGACCGCGCGCGCCCCGTCGTCCGCTAGCGCTCGGTCAACGTCGTTTCTTGCGCTTCACGAGGGTTTCTTGGAGAGCCGCGCTGCTGAGGGGAAGCGGACCGGCACTGACCACGGTCACGACTTTACCGACGACCGCGTAATGCAGTGCGCGCCGGGAGGTGGCGCCATTCGTCTACTACGCGGCGCGCCTCGGAAAAACGTCCAGTCAGATGCGGGTCGCGCATTGCGAAAGCAGTCTGCTCCCAGGCGTGTGCCATATCGTCGAGCGCGCTCGGAGCGGCTTGACCTGCTATGAGGTCGCGGACCTTCTGCATGAACTCCTCGCAGAACTCGAGATAGTCTTCGTCGTGAAGCCACGCAAGCCAGTACATTTCGGCTGGATATGACGCGCTGCGGCACGCCAACCGCTCGATCGCCGCGTGCGCGACCGAAAGCACGATGTGCTCGAGTTCCTCTGCACGTCGTGCGCGCAGCCATGTCTGGCGACGAACCAGCGTGACGTCCTCGCCTTTTTCGCGCCGAACGGTGATCGGATGAGTAGCGGCCCGTTCCAACGTGGAAGCCACGGCACGCGCCAGTTCCGTCGAGCCTATAAACTCCTCGTCGCATCTTACATTCAATGTAATATCCCCTCGATCGTGCGTAATATCGAACGCACTCTGCTGTGTATAGCCACCGCGAGCGTCGGTCAGGCTCTTGACGCGCATTCTCGAACGTTCGCGGTATACACCCAAGCGATCATGACGAATTGAAGCGGGAGGCGCGCATAGAGGATCCAAGCCGGCGCGAAGCTTGTGAATTCGCGTGCGGCGAGCGCCATGTAGACGTTTGCCGGAAACACCGCGAGCAACAGCGCGATCAAGCCCCAGCCCGCGACCCGTCGCGTAGGCGGCAGTATGACTCCCACGCCGCCGAGCATCTCGAAGACACCGCTGATCAGGACGAGCGCTCGGTGTGCGGGCAAGAACGGCGGCACGATCGCTTCGTACGCGTGAGGATTTGCGAAATGAAGCGCTCCGGCGACTACAAACAGCGTCCCGATAACGTACGGTTGCGCGCGCCGCACGCCGGCGCTTACGGACGGAACGATTATCGAACGAGGCGCGCGGTCAGCCAGCACGTCGCGCGAACGATGCCGCCGATCGTGGGCCGGCCGTCGACGACCGCGGGCGCAGCGAGGATATCGATTTCGCCCCCGTACGTTGCTATGCGTAAGCGCCGAAACGGCCGTTCCGTCGCGGGATTGAAGCGTACCTCGCTCGCGCGAATCGTGCCGGTCACGACGACTTGCGAACGTGCTCGCCCCGTGTTGCTGCCGAACAACCCGACCGGCACGAATGACGTCGCCGCAAAGGCCGTCGGCTCGTCGAGCAGCGCTTCGTTGTAGGCGGATTCGCTCGGCCACCAGCGCAGTTCGTGTGCGAACCCGGCGACCGCGAGTAGCGCGCCGAAGGGGACGTCGCGCGCGGCCAGCGCCGCGTCGAAATCCGGGACGCTCGCCGAAAACGGATACAACCCGTGCTCGTCCCCGCCGGCCGAGGCCCAAGCGTAGATCTCGCCTTCAAGCGCGAAGTCGGCGTTCGGCTCGACCGCTTCGACGATCGCGCTCAGGCGGGCGTCGCTGTCGAAATGTGGATTCGCGCCCGCGAGTTCGCGACGCTCGTCCGCATGCCGGTAGACGTTGACCCACAATTCGGCGCCCGCTCCCGGAGCGTACACGTGGTAGTCGCCGTGCGGCGCCTCGATGCGCGTTCCGTGATCCACGGCACGTTGCAGCAGCGATTCGAGCTCTCCACGCTCGAGCGTGAAGCCGACCGTCCGAAAATGGTCCGACATCGAGCCTGCGTTGTTGGCGGCGAACACGGAGAGTCTTGCGAAGCGGCCGGAGGCCCCGGACGGGCCTCGGGCGGCGAGCGTCTAATTGCGCTTAGCGTGGCGATTACCCGAGCGCCGGCCGAACGTGCCGCGGAGCTGCGCGCGCAGCTCGAAGCGGCGAATTATGCGTACCACGTCTTGGACGCGCCGACGATAACGGATGCCGAGTACGACGCCCTGCTGCGCGAACTCGTGCAGTTGGAGACCGCTTCGCCCGATCTCGTCACGCCGGACTCGCCGACGCAGCACGTCGGCGGTAAGGCGGCGAGCGATTTTGCTCCGTACCCGCACGCGGTGCCGATGCTGTCGCTTGCGAATGCCTTCGATGCGGACGACTTGCGCGCGTTCGACGCGCGCGTGAAGAAACTGGCGGAAGCTCCGGCCACGTACGCATGCGAACTCAAGATCGACGGCCTCGCGATGTCGTTGCGCTACGAACGCGGAACGTTCGTGTCCGCCGGAACGCGCGGCGACGGGAGCATCGGCGAAGACGTCTCCGCGAACGTGCGCACGATCGGCGACGTTCCCCGCAAACTGCGCGGCGGGTTTCCGCGGACGCTGGACGTACGCGGCGAAGTGTACATGGGTAAGCTCGGGTTCGCCGCGCTGAACGCCGCGCGCGCTTCGGACGGCTTGCCCGAGTTCGCCAACCCGCGCAATACGGCCGCCGGCGGCTTGCGGCAAAAAGATCCGAAGATGACGGCGCAGCGCAAGCTCTCGTTTTTCGCCTATGCAATCGGCGCGTTCGAGGGTGCCGAGCTTCCCGAAACGCAAGCGGCCCTGCTCGCGCAGCTCGCGGCGTACGGCTTTCCGGTGAACGACCGCGCGACGCACTGCGCGACGATCGAAGACGTTATCGAGTTTTGCATTCGCGCCGAACGCGAGCGCGAAGCGCTCGATTACGAGATCGACGGCGTCGTCATCAAAGTCGACGAGCTCGCGCTGCAAGCGAAGCTCGGCTATGCGGGCAAAGACCCGCGCTGGGCGACCGCCTTCAAATTCCGCGCGCAGGAAGCGCGGACTACGCTCCTCGACATTCGCACCAACGTCAGCCGCTCGGGCAAGCTCAATCCGTACGCCGTGCTCGAGCCCGTGCCGATCGGCGGCGTCAGCGTAAAGATGGCGACACTGCACAACGAAGCGGACATCCTGCGCAAGGATATCCGCATTGGGGATGTGGTGATCGTCCGGCGCGCGGGCGACGTAATTCCGTACGTAGCGGGGCCCGTACTCGAGCTTCGGCCGAAAAGCGCGAGCGTATACCGCCTGCCCGAGCGCTGCCCGGTGTGCGATTCGGCCGTCGACCATCCCCCGGACGACGTCTTCTCGTATTGCACGAACGTCTCGTGTCCGGCGCAGTTGCGCGAGCGGATTCGGCATTGGTGCACCCGCGGCGCGATGGATATCGAAGGCGTCGGTGACGCGCTGGCGAGCGCGCTCGTGAACGCCCGCTTGTGCGCGAACGTCGCAGACGTGTACGATCTCGGCGTACCGCAACTGCTCGGGTTGCCGCGCATGGGTGAGAAATCGGCGCAGAACGTGGTCGATGCGATCGAACGCTCGAAGGCGCGCGGACTGGCGCGCGTGCTCGCCGCGCTCAACATCCGCTTCGTCGGCGCGCAGAACGCCGCGCTGCTCGCGGCCGATTTCGGCACGATGGACGCGCTGATGGCGGCGACGCGCGCGCAGCTCGAAGTGACGCCGGGCGTGGGGCCGCAGATCGCCGAGAGCGTCGCGTTCTTCTTCGACCAACCTCAAAATCGGGCGGTCGTCGAACGCTTACGCGCGGCCGGTGTCGATCTCCAAGCCCCACGGCGCGAACGCAAACCTCCAGGCGCACTAACGGGAAAAACGTTTGTCTTGACCGGCACGTTGCCGAATCTTTCGCGTGAAACGGCCGGCGCCTTGATCGCAGATGCCGGCGGCAAAATCGCATCGACGGTCAGTAAGAAAACGGATTATGTAGTCGCTGGGGATGAAGCCGGTTCGAAACTCGCTAAAGCGCAGTCGCTCGGCATCTCCATCATCGACGAAGCGGGTTTGCAGGCGTTGTTAGACTGACCCGCTCGCGGTCGCCCGTGCCGAGCTCAGGAATTCATCGAACGCCGTGAGCTTCACGCGCGTGCGGCCGTCGCCCGTGCCCAGTGCAATTTCGTGGGCGTCGATTGCGAGCCAATGCTTCCACTCGACGACGGGTACGCCGCGGGCTTCTAACAGCCGGTCGAACGAAGCGGGGTCGGGTTCGGGTGCCGGTTGCAGCCGCTCGAGATCCTCGATCAAGGCGCTCGCCGTTTCGGCCGCGTCGGGTTTATTCGTCCCAATGATGCCGCTCGGGCCGCGTTTGATCCAACCGGCGACGTATTGACCCGGCAGCGGTTCGCCCGTGCCCGTCAGGATGCGCCCGCGCTCGTTAGGAATCACGTGTCGCTTGAGATCGAACGGCAAGCCTGCGAGCGGCACGCCGCGGTAGCCGACCGAGCGCAGCACCATTTGGACGTCGAGGGTTTCGAAGCTGCCCGTGCCGACGGCGTTCTCGCGTTCGTCGAGGGCGTTCTTTTCGAGCTCCAAGCTTGCGACGTGCGAGCTGCCTGAAATGCGCGCGGGCGAACTCAGAAAGCGCAGGTGAATGCGACGCGCACGCCCCTCAGGAGCGCGGGCCGCAAAGCCACGCAGCGCCTCCATATTTCGCTGTAAGACCGCGCTGGCCGCGACCGTTTGCGCGCTGCGTTCGTCGAGTTCGATTTCTTCGGGACGTACGATCACGTCGGCGCTCGGCAAGTCGCCGAGTTCGCGCAGTTCCTTGGTCGTGAACTTCGCTTGCGCGGGCCCGCGCCGCCCCAGCATGTAAATGTCCGTGACGCGGCTACGCGCCAACACGTCGAGCACGGCACTCGGAATATCGGTATGGCGCAATTCGTCGGCATGCTTTGCGAGGATGCGCGTGACGTCGACCGCGACGTTGCCCATGCCGACGACCGCAACTGCGGTCGCGTCTAAGCGCAAGTCGCGAGTGGCGTGATCGGGGTGGCCGTTATACCACGCAACGAATTCGGTGGCCGACAGATTTCCCGGCAAGTCTTCCCCGGGCACGTCGAGGCGCCGGTCGGCCGACGCTCCGACCGTATACACGACGGCGTCGTAATGCCGCCGCAGATCGGCGACGTCGACGCTCGTCCCTAAGGCCACGTTGCCGATGAAGCGCACGCGCGCGTCGTCGAGCGTTTTGTGGAACGTGTTGATGACGGTCTTCATCTTGTGATGGTCCGGCGCCACGCCATAGCGCACGAGTCCGTACGGGGCGGGAAGGCGCTCGATCACGTCGATGCTGAAGTCCGCCTTGCCGCTTTTGAGCAGCGAATCGGCGAGAAAGATGCCGGCTGGTCCGGCGCCGACGACGGCGACTCGCACGGGACGATCGATCAACATCACTCGTCGCTTCAACAAGGCGGCCAACACTCCGGCCTGCAACGTTGCGAGGACGATAGTGAGGTGGGCGCGGTGATTTCTAGTGCTCGAGCGACGCAACGACCGGGTGGCGTCGCCGCTGCAGCGCAGCTGTTCGCGGCGCTTTTCGACGACGCCGGCTTGTTCCCGCCGCAGGAAGCGACGATGCCGGACGCCTTGCGCGCGCATGCGAGCCACCGGTCGAGCCCGCATGCTTTTCTGCAAGGGACGTTCGTCGTGCCGGCCCGCCGCCTAGCCGAATTACTGACGACGGCGCGCGACTTTTCGGAACGGTTGCATCTGAGCGTCGTCGTCGATTACGGCGATCTCGACGGGGCCGCCCCGGCGGCTCGCAGCGCTCTGACGAACGCGCCGCGATCGAGCATCGACGCGAACGCATTCGAGTTGCGCTTGCCCCGGGCCGACGTTCCGCTCCGGGACCTCGAAGCCGCATGCGTCGAACTGCAAGCGCTCGCGAGCGACCCGGCGTCGTCGCGTATCTTTCTCGAGTCGGCGCGCATGAATGCATCGCTCGGCGAAGCCGAAGCGCTGGCCGCTACCGTCACTGCGCTGCGCAAGTCCGTGCCTGCATTCGTGGGAGCGAAGCTGCGTACGGGAGGCCTAACGAGCGATGCGCTGCCCGCAAGCGAAACGGTCGCGCGGTTCGTCGCTGCGATGCGCGATCGCGGCGTCGCTTGGAAGGCGACGGCAGGACTGCATCACCCGATCCGCGGCGTTTACGGCGGACTCGAAATGCACGGTTTCCTCAACGTATTGGTTGCCGCGCTCGGCGCCCACGTGCATGCGCTCGACGCGGCCGCGCTCGTCGAGATCCTCGACGATACGCACGCCGACGACTTTCGTTTGTCGTCCGTCGAACTTGCGTGGCGAGGCATGGCGTTCGATACGGCGGCGATCGGCGCCATGCGGGGCGACGCTTTGCAATCGATCGGCAGCTGCAGTTTAGACGAGCCGGTCGAAGGTTTACGCGAACTCGGGATGCTCGCGTAAATGAGCGCGGTCGCAGGGTACCAGTCCGGATTCGGCAACGAGTTCGCAACCGAAGCTCTGCCGGGCGCTCTGCCGGTCGGCCGTAATTCGCCGCAGCGAGCGCCGTACGGCCTCTACACGGAACAGCTTTCGGGAACGGCGTTTACCGCTCCGCGCGCCGCCAACCGGCGATCCTGGCTTTATCGTATTAGGCCCGCGGCCGTGCATATGCCGTTCGCGCGGATCGACAACGGCGGACTCAGCAGCGAGTTCGAGCACGACGCGTCGACGCCGAATCAATTGCGGTGGGACCCGCTGGCGTTGCCGACCGAATCGACCGACTTCGTGCGCGGGCTGACCACGATGGCGGGCAACGGCAGTGCTGCCGCGCAAACGGGCTGCGCCATTCACACGTATGCGGCCAATGCGTCGATGGTCGACCGTTATTTTTACAGCGCTGACGGCGAGCTGTTGATCGTCCCGCAGCAGGGGCGCTTGCGCGTCGCTACCGAGCTCGGAGTGCTCGAGGTCGAACCGCACGAGATGTTTGTCATTCCGCGCGGCGTTCGCTTCGCGATCGAGTTGCTCGACGCTACGGCGCGCGGATACGTGTGCGAGAACTTCGGCGCGCATCTGCGCTTACCCGATCTCGGACCGATCGGCTCGAACGGGCTCGCGAACGCGCGCGACTTTCTGACGCCGGCCGCCGCTTACCAAGACCGCGACGTTGCGGGCCAACTCGTCGCGAAATTCATGGGAAACTTGTGGGCTGCGGATATCGGGCACTCTCCGCTCGACGTGGTGGCGTGGCACGGCAACTACGCGCCGTACAAGTACGATATGCGGCGCTTCAACACGATCGGTTCGATCAGCTATGACCATCCCGACCCGTCGATCTTCCTCGTCCTGCATTCGCCGAGCGATACGCCGGGAGTCGATAACGTCGACTTCGTCATCTTTCCGCCGCGTTGGCTCGTGGCCGAGGACACGTTCCGGCCGCCTTGGTTTCATCGCAACTTCGCGAGCGAATTCATGGGGCTCGTGCACGGTGCGTACGACGCGAAGGAGGGCGGGTTCGTGCCGGGCGGCGCGAGTCTGCACAACTCGATGAGCGGGCACGGTCCCGACGCGGCAAGTTTCGAGAAAGCGAGTGCGGCGGATACGTCGACCCCGCAACATGTCGTCGATACGCTCGCTTTCATGTTCGAATCGCGCTGGGTCATTCACCCGACGCGCCGCGCGCTCGAAACCGCGGATCTGCAATCCGACTATTTCGAATGCTGGCAGGGACTCGGCAAACGTTTCGATCCGGCTCATCGCTGAAGCAAGGCGGCACCGTGCAGATGCATCCGAACGATCCCGCGCTGACGTCGTTCGTCCAAGTTCCGGCGGGCTCGCATTTCCCGATACAGAATTTGCCCTTCGGGGTCTTTTCGACGACGGACGCAGGCTCGCCGCGCGTCGGCGTCGCGATCGGCGAGTACGTGCTCGATCTGGCCGCGATCGAAGCGGCCGGGCTGCTCGCGGCGGCGCCGCACGGTCTGCGCGTGTTCGATCGTTCGAGCGTCAACGCGTTCCTGGGGCTCGGCCGCGACGTGTGGACGCGCGTGCGCTCGCGCGTCAGCGAGCTTCTACGGGCAGATAATCCGGAATTGCGCGACAACGCGGCGTTACGGCAGCACGCGCTGATTCCGATGGCGCACGCGACCCTCCACCTTCCGCTCGAAGTGACCGGCTACACGGATTTTTTCTCGTCGCGGGAGCATGCGACCAACACCGGCACCATGTTTCGCGATGCGCGAAATGCGCTGTTGCCGAATTGGCTGGAACTTCCGGTAGCATATAACGGGCGACCGTCTTCGGTCGTCGTGAGCGGCACGCCGGTGCGTCGTCCTAGCGGTCAAAGCAAAGCGCTCGATGCCGCGCGTCCGACGTTCGGGCCGTGCCGCAAACTCGATCTCGAACTCGAGATGGCGTTTATCGTCGGTGAAGGCAACGCCCTCGGCGAGCCGATATCCGTCGACGCCGCCGAGCGACACATCTTCGGTCTGGTATTGATGAACGATTGGAGCGCGCGGGACTTTCAGCAATGGGAAGCCGTTCCGCTCGGGCCGTTTAACAGCAAGAGTTTTGCCACGTCGATCTCGCCTTGGATCGTGACCCTCGACGCCCTCGAACCGTTTCGCGTGGCCGGGCCCGCACAACATCCCCAGCCGCTGGGATATTTGCGTCAAACGGGTGAGCGCGCTTTCGATATTCACCTCGAGATCGTGCTGAAAACGCACGATGCTGCCGAGGCGGCGACGATCGCGCGCAGCAACTTCAAGTACTTGTATTGGAGCATGGTGCAGCAGCTCGCGCACCACACGGTGTCGGGCTGCAACACGCGCCCGGGCGACGTGATGGGTTCCGGTACGATTAGCGGGCCGGATGCTGCTTCGCTCGGGAGCCTGCTCGAACTCTCGGCGAACGGCTCGCGGCCGCTGGCTCTCGAAAGTGGCGCGCAGCGGACGTTTTTGGAAGACGGCGATGAGGCGATACTGTCGGGTTGGTGCGAGGGTGAAAATTATCGCATCGGCTTCGGCGACGTGCGCGGACGAATTTTGCCGGCAGGAACGCTCGCTTAACGCACAGTAAGCGCGGCAACCGACAATTAAATAATTCTTCTGTGGAGTGTTACTCATGCCGAACGATGCCTTCGGCCACCCGCAGCCCACTTCGCGCACTCGTGCGCCCGAGGCTGTCGTGGCTACCCGCGGATTCGCAACGCGCGCGATTCGCGCCGGACAAGAGCCGTGCAGCGCGACCGGTTCCACCGTCGTCCCTGTTTTTCAGACGGCGACGTTTACGCAAGACGCGGTAGGCGTAACTAAGGGCTTCGATTATTCGCGCTCCGGTAACCCGACGCGCGCGGCACTCGAATGCCAACTCGCGGGTCTCGAGGGCGCCCGCTACGGCGTCGCATTCGGTTCGGGGATGGCCGCGGCGAACGGCGCGTGCTCGCTGCTCGGCGCGGGCGATCACATCGTCGCAACCAAGGACGTGTACGGCGGCACTCACCGTTTGTTCACCGAAGTTTTACCGCGTTACGGCATTACGACGACGTTTGTGGACATGTGCGATATCGCGGCTACGCGCGCCGCAATCGCTTCGAATACCAAGATGTTCTGGGTCGAAACGCCGACGAATCCGCTGCTGCGCGTCATCGACATCGCGGCCGTCGCCGCCCTCAAGGCACCGCACCAAGTCGTGGTGGTCGATAACACCTTTGCGACGCCGTACTGGCAACGGCCGCTCGAGCTTGGGGCGGACGTCATCATGCATTCGACGACGAAGTATCTTGGCGGCCATAGCGACGTTGTGGGCGGAGTCGTCATCACGGACGATGCCGGTTTGCACGAGCAGATCGCATTTCATCAAAATGCGGTCGGGGCGATTCCGGGGCCTTGGGATGCGTATCTGACGCTGCGCGGGGCGAAGACGCTCGCGCTACGTATGCGCGAGCACGAGCGCAACGCGCACGCGGTTGCGCGCTTCTTGGAGTCGCGCGACGACGTCGCCGCCGTCTTCTATCCCGGCTTGCCTTCGCATCAGCAGCACGAGCTTGCCAAGAAACAGATGCGCGGTTTCGGCGGTATCGTGTCGTTCCGCGTCCGCGCCGGAGGGGCGAGCGCGCTGCTGTTCGCTAAGAATGTATCGGTGTTTAGTCTAGCGACGTCGCTCGGCGGCGTGGAATCGCTCGTGTGCAGCCCGCCGTCGATGTCGCACGCTTCGTTATCGCCCGCGCTGCGAGCCGAACTTGGGATTACGGAAGACCTTGTGCGGCTTTCGGTCGGCATCGAAGACGAGGCGGACCTGATCGACGATTTAAAGCAAGCTCTCGACCGTGCGCGAGCTTCAGCGAACGTGTACGCCGTCGCTTAGGAGCTAAATAACTTTCGAAGCCTGCCGCGCGTCGCCGGTACGTTTTCCGGCAGCGCGCGGCCGAGCGCTTCGGCGACGTCGCTAGCGACTACGCCGATGCGGCGCTCGCGCGCGGCATACCGCCCGGCGAGCCCGTGCCAATACGCGCCGGCTCGCGCTGCGTCCACCGGCGACAAGCCTTGAGACAGGAGCGTCGCGATGATGCCGGAGAGGACGTCGCCCGTGCCCGCAGTGGCGAGCGCGCTCGTGCCCGTGACGTTCAGGTGCATCGTCGTGCCGTCGTCGATCAACGTAGCGCTGCCTTTGAGCAGCGTCGTGATGCCCGTCCGTTGCACGAACGCGCGTAGTCGCTCCGAGCGCGTGCCCGGCGCGACCGTGCCCTCTCCGGATAGGCGTGCGAACTCGTTTGCGTGCGGGGTCAACACACAGCGCTTCCCACGCAACAAGTCTAAATGCTTGCCGAGATGGAACAAGGCGCTCGCATCGGCGACGAAAGGACGCTCGAGCGCCGTCAAAAAACCGCGCACGATGGCACCGGTCGCATCGGATAATCCGAGGCCGGGTCCGATCGCTACGGCATTGGAGTGGCGCGTGAGTTCGAGCAGCGTTTCGATCGCGCCGTCGACGTCGCGCTCGTCGTAGGTCACGGCGACTTGCTCGAGCAGGTGCGAGCGCAGCGCGACCGCGGCGTCGGGACCGGCGGCAACCGTTACGTAGCCTGCGCCGGCTCGCGCGGCGCCGCGAGCACACAGTACGGCCGCGCCCGGAAATTGTCCCGAACCGGCGACGACGAGCGGTGCGCCCGAACTGCGCTTATCGGATTCTGCGCCGCGTGACGGCAGAAGCGCGAGGAACTCGGCATCGTCGAGCGCCGCGAACGACGTGCCATCCGCGCGCGCGATGTCGTCGTCGAGCCCGATGTCTGCGACGTACAGCGTGCCGACGCATTGACGGGCGGGTGAGAGCAGCAGTCCGATCTTCGCTGCTCCGAGTGCGACCGTCGCATGCGCCCGGACGGCATGTGCGGCGGCGGCGCCGGTTGTCGCGTCGACGCCCGTCGGGATGTCGACCGCGACGACCAACGTTTCGCTCGCATTCAAGGCATCGACCACGGGAACGAACTGCGCGGACGGCTCGGCACGCCCTCCCGTTCCGAGTAAAGCGTCGAGTGCGGCGTCCACCCCCTGCAGCGCCGCGCGCGCCGCTTCGAACGTTTCGGGAAAGCGCCCTGTGACGACGCCCGCGGCCCGAGCGCGTTCCTCCGCGTCGCGCCGCCCGGAACTTACCGTGCCGCGCGTCTCGACCGCGTACACCACTCGTTCGCACGGCGCGGGAATCAGCGCGAGTGCCGCATAGGCGTCGCCGCCGTTGTTACCGGGTCCCGCGAACGCGATGAGTTTGCGCGGCTTCGGCACGAGCGTTACGATCGCTTGAGCCAGCGCTTCGCCCGCTGCGCGCATCAGCGCGACGTCGCCGGCTCGCGCCACGGCCGCTGCGTCGGCGGCGCGCATTTGCTCGGCCGTTACGACGCGCACGAAGCGGCCTCGAGGATGACGACGGCGGATGCCATGCTCGCGGTGTGTGTGATCGTCAAATGGATCTGTGTCACTCCGCGGCGCGACGGTAGATCCGCATACGCGTCGTAGAACAGTAAGAGCGGTTTTCCGCTACGCTCGTGCGAGACGCCGACGCGGCGCCAGGGAATCGCGTGCCCGAACGCTTTGCGCGCAGCTTCTTTCGCCGCGAAAAAGCCGGCGAGCCGTTCGGGCCAATTACGCTTGGAGAGCGCGTAACGCATCTCTTCTTCGGTGTAGACCTTTTGCGCGAAGCGAGCGAGTCGGGTCGCGTCGAAGCGATAACGCTCGACCTCCGCCAGGTCCGTGCCGATACCAACGATCATCACGGCGGCTTCGCGCCCGACTGTGAGATTGCTGCACAGGTTCCCCCGCCGGACGAAGCCAATCTATCGCAGCGTGGCGCAGATCTCGATCGTGCCGATCAACGGGATAGAAACCGCCTTCCTCGAGCGGTTAGCGCTGTGTCTCGAAGAGCGCTTTCTGTTTAACTGCATCGTCGAGCGCACGTTACGGCTTCCGCAGACGACGCTCAACAGCGTTCGCAAGCAGTTGTTCTTCAATACTCTGGTCGCCCGTGTCGCGGCGCACATTCCGCGTGGCGACGGTCTACGGCTCGCCGTTACGGATTTCGATCTGTACAAGACCTCGCATCAATTTGTGTTCGGCGATGCCAGCGAAGAACAGCGCGTCGCCGTCGTGTCGCTGCATCGGCTGCGCAGCGATTTTTACGGCGAGCGAGCGGATCCGAATTTGCTCTTTCAGCGCACGCTTAAAGAGGCGGTTCACGATCTGGGGCACGCGCTCGGTCTCAAGCATTGCTTCAATCCGCGCTGCGCGATGTATTTCTCGAATTCAATTTACGATACGGATAACAAGCTTTCGCATTTCTGCGAAAGTTGTGAAAAGCGGGCGCGCGCTAGCCGGTAACGCTGCCGAAGCGGCGCAGCGTGCAGTTTCGAGCCGCCAAGCCGCCAAGCCGCGAGACGCCCGTCCGCTCGGCGCCGCTCGGCGCTGCTCGATGAACGCCTATCGCAGCACTCGTGCATCGGCAAGGGAGATCGCGCGTTCGGCGTCATCCGTTTCCACGACGAGCGAACCACCCGAGCCGATGCGCCGCGCGATCGCATTCAGGGGCTCGCTGGTTCCATCGAGCAGAATCCGGTAGGGCGTGCCGTCGAGCTCGGCTCGCCGCTCCCACTCGCGTGCGGTGCCTTCCGGGTTTTGCAGTTCGGATAAGCGGTGCTCGTAGGCGCGAAGGATCGCGTCGAGCACTGGCTTGCGCTGGACCCCGGGTATGCGATCGGATAAGAATGCGGGCGGCGGTTCGATCGCCGCGAGCGAGCCGTCGTCGTCGCTCGGACGCGACACGTTGATGCCCGTACCGCACGCGACCCATGCCTCGGTGCCGCTCACGCGAGAGATGCAGAGTATGCCGCAGCACTTATTGCGCTCGAGCAGTAGATCGTTCGGCCATTGCAGCGCTACGCGCGCGCCGGTCGCCTCTTCGATGCCCACAGCGACACACAGCGCGGTCCAAAATGGTACCGCCCAGAGCGCTTCGCTCGGGATCGCAGTCGGCAAGAGCGTCGTGAAAAGAAGTGCCGAACCGGCGGGGGCGATCCATGCGCGCGAGCGGCGTCCGCGCCCGGCGCGTTGATAATCGGCGAGTAACACGACACCCTTTCCGGCCGGGGTGCCGAGCAGCGTTGCAGCGTCGTCGTTCGTGCTCTCGGTCTCGTTATATGCGCGGATCTCGAACATTGCCAGGCCTCTTTCGGGGCCGCCGCGTACGTATCGCGGCGCTATGCCTATCGAACAAACGCTCATTCTTGCTAAAGCAGATGCCGTCGCCCGCGGGCTCGTCGGAGAAATTCTCGCGCGCTTCGAACGCCGCGGTTATATGATCGCCGCGATGAAGTTGCTGATGGTCGACGAGGCGCGCGCGAAACAGCATTATGCGGAGCACGAGGGCAAGCCGTTTTTCACAGGGCTCGTCGAATACATCACGAGCGCGCCGATCGTGGCGTTCGTCGTCGAAGGCTCGGATGCGATCGAGGGCTGCCGCGCAAGCATCGGCGCGACGAATCCCATCAAAGCGGCGCCCGGTTCGATTCGCGCTGATTTCGCGCAGACGATCGGTCGAAATCTCGTCCACGGCAGCGATTCGGCGGAAAGCGCGAAACGGGAAATTGCCATTTGGTTTGAAGCGCGTGAAATTTTTTCGCGCTCTAACGATCTGGAAAAGTGGTTGATCTCGAACTAAATTAAGCGCCGCCGCGTAGGCGGCCGAGCACGCCTTCGATCAGGCCCGGCGCGAGTTGTCCGAGCGCCGATGGATTTCTTTGCATGAAGGCGCTCGCTGCCGTCTGCAGTACTTCGGGATGGCTCTTCGCGAACTGCAGGAGCGTACCAACGGCGCCCGGGTCGCCGGCGGCCACATCTGATTCGCTGACGCCGGCCTGTTGCGCTGCGACACCGGCGTCGCCGCCCGCGCCGCTGTGATGTGTGAACGCCTGCAATAATTGCTGCCCGAGCGCTGCGGCCGAAGGCTGATCCATCATTCCGACGCTTTGCTGTAAATGGCCGGCGAGTTCTCCCGGATCCATCGTCTTCACGTGGCTGCTCGCGGCGCGAGCGACTTGGTCGGGAGAAGCGCCACCGAGCACGTCGTCGGAGAGCCCGCGTTGTTCGCTCGTCGCGTTTTCGTCTTGCGCTTGCGAGCCGCTGCCGAGCGCGCTTTCGGCCATTTTCCCAAGGTTGTCCATGAACGACATGTTGCGTCCTCCGTCGCCAAGCGTGTTCAACGGGGAACATTTACGCACATTCCAGAATCCGCGCGGCGGTGATCGAATCGTTACGCGGCGGCGGCCGGCCGCTCATCGAAAGCATTTTCGCGCGAGAAGTCCTCGATTCGCGCGGCAATCCGACCATTGCCGTTTCTGTCGCGACCAGTTTCGGCGCCGTCGAAGAAGCGCTCGTGCCCTCGGGCGCGTCGACCGGCGCGCATGAAGCCGTCGAACTGCGCGACGGCGACGAGCGGCGTTATGGCGGAAAAGGCGTGCAGAAGGCCGTCGCGTCCGTCAACGAGGTGCTCGGTCCGGCGCTCGAAGGGCTCGACGTGACGGCGCAGCGCGAACTCGACGAGAAGCTAATCGAGCTCGATGGTTCGCTGAATAAAAGTACGTTTGGCGCAAACGCGTTGCTCGGCATTTCGCTCGCGGCCGCGCGCGCTGCGGCCTCGAGTTTAGGTCTTCCGTTGTTCCGGTATTTGGGCGGGCCGAGTGCGAGCACGCTGCCGGTGCCGATGATGAACGTCATTAACGGCGGCAAGCATGCGGCAGGCGCGCTGCAGTTCCAGGAGTGTATGATCGTTCCAGTCGGCGCTCCGACGTTTGCCGAAGCGGTGCGATATGGAGCGGAGACGTTTCACGCGCTCGGAAAGCTCTTGCACGATCGTGGATTGCCCACGCTCGTCGGAGATGAAGGTGGATACGCGCCGCCGCTCGGCACGCTCGACGAGGCGCTCGATCTGCTCGTAGAGGCGATTTCGCAAGCAGGTTACGAGCCTGGAAAAGACATCGCACTCGCGTTGGATGCGGCGGCGACCGAGTTTTACGCGGACGGTAAGTACTATCCGGGCGCTCAAGACAAGCCGTTCACCGGAGCGGAGATGACTGAGTTTTATGCTCGTATCGCCGAGAAGTACCCGATCGTTTCGATCGAGGATGGTTTCTCGGAAGATGATTGGGATGGTTGGAAAGCGCTGACGGAGCGTGTGGGTTCGAATCTGCAGCTCGTCGGTGACGATCTGTTCGTCACGAATACCGAGCGGCTCGGCCGCGGAATTCGGGACGGTATCGCAAACGCGATCTTGATTAAAGTTAATCAGATCGGCACGCTCACCGAAACGTTGGACGCTGTGGAGATGGCGCATAAAGCCGGTTACCGCTGCGTGATTTCGCATCGCTCGGGCGAAACCGGTGATACGACGATTGCGGACCTCGCAGTGGCGACCGGGGCGGGGCAAATCAAGACCGGTTCCCTTTCCCGTAGCGATCGCGTCGAGAAGTACAACCGTTTAATGAGTATCGAGCTTCAGCTTGGGAGTGCGGCCAAATACCCCGGCATGTCGGTATTCAAGGGGCGAGAGCGCGGCTAGCGCCGGGGGCCCGGCAGGGTCTCTCCAAGTCTGCGGGCAAACGGATTCTGCTCGCGGCCTCGAGCCGTGGGCCTGTAGCTCAGCGGTAGAGCGGCCGGCTCATAACTGGTTGCGCGCTGGTTCGAATCCAGCCGGGCCCACACTACTGCGGCGCCATAGTCTATCGGTTAGGACGCGGCCCTTTCAAGGCTGAGAGACGGGTTCGACTCCCGTTGGCGCTACCAGGTCGAATCGTGTTATGTGTGCGGCGTCCTCCCCGGAGTTCGACGTAATTCGCGCGAAACGACGTTGGATACATCCGTTATCGGCAAAGGCCAGCCGCTGGCTTATGCCAGCTCCGGCTCTTGGCTTTTTCGTCGTGCAAGCGTGGTCTGCGTGCAGCGATGCAGCCGGTTTGCTAAAGGCGGCCTCATTGAGCCGTGGCGTCGTTAATAGATAACTGAGCGCTTCTTCACGAATCCGGTTTAAAATTCGCCGTACGACTACCCCCTGAACACTTCGTTAAATTATACCAAACGGAGGCTGACATCTTGACGAGTCATATCCATTGGTCGCAATGCCCCGGTCTGGAAAGTACACCGGGAAAGGTAAGCGGTGCTTGGGTGTTTCGGGGCACACGCGTTCCAGTTTCCGCAGTGCTGAAAAATCTCAAGGACCTCAGTGTCGAGGACGTCGCCGTCGAGTTTCCATCAGTGACGACAGACCAAGTGCGAGCTGTCCTTAATTTTATAGCTAGGAGCGCTGAGTCGGCAGTCCCGCAATAAGGGTGCTGGTTTTGCTGGGTCAAAGTGTGTGCCCCACCGATAACGCGAAATCAGGGAGGCGCTGAAAACGTACCGGTTACTCGAAGACTGAGCGAGGGGTCAGCATGGTAGACACAATTCTCATGGTGCACGGCTACAGCGTTCGCACCTTGAACAGTTGGGGACGGTTACCGGCGCTGCTGCAGGCGGACGGGTTTGCTGCTGCCGCGATCTATCTCTCGGCATTCGTGTCGCTCGACGATTACGTCTCGTGCGACGATCTCGCCGCCGCGCTCGAAGACCAGATTGCGACGCTCGAAGCCCAGGGCCTCAAGCTCGCGACGACGGCGCTCGTCGCACACTCGACCGGGGCGATCATCGCACGGCGTTGGATGCTAAATCGACGAACGCTCGACAAACCGAGCCTCAGCCATTTCATATCGTGCGCCGGCGCAAATCACGGCTCGACGTTGGCGCAACTCGGCCGAGGAGAACTCGCGCGGCTCTTCCGAGGACTGACGCAGGACTCGAGTGTCGGCCGCCGCGTCCTCGCCGATCTCGACTACGGCAGCGATTTTCTGCGGCATCTCAACAAAGAATGGCTCGACGCGTGGAACGACGCGCGCGCGCCACTGTACCGCGACACGTTTTGCTTTAGCATGGGAGGTACCGACCACTCGTTCTGGGAGAACCACCTGGCCTGGCAATCTCGTGAAGCCGGTTCGGACGGCACCGTGCGAATTGCCAGCGCGAACCTCAATTATCGGATCATCTCCGTGACGCCCCCGTATACGACGTTAACGACGAGCCTGCTCTCGCGGCCTGCGCCGCATTTGATCGTTCAAGAGCCAAACAACATCTACTCGCATACGAGCCAGGCTAAGCAAGATACGCTCGGTCTTGTGATGTCGAGTGCGGAAAACGCAGTCAATACGATCACCCACTTCGGAGGCAACCCCGAACCCGTGTCGTCGTCGGCAAGCGGCATCCTCGAAGGCATCGTATCGCCGGACGAGCGCCCCTACCGAGCGCTGAAAGAAGCGATAAGCGTCGTCGATGAAGCCTCATACGGTGTCGTCGCGCAACGCTGGAACGCGGAAAGTGCGACCTGGACGGATGGAAACGTCGATCAAGCGTGTTCTACGATCGTCGTCGCCATGCACGACGCGAACGACCGTCTCGTCGACGATAGCCTCGTGCTCATTAGAGACGGCGAAGGCGGCACGATCGGCGGCGTCGCGAGCAGCGTTCTGACGAATCAGCCTATTCGCAACGAGCTCGACCCGAGCGTGATCTCCGTTTACGTCAATTGGGCCGCATTTCACGACGTGCACCCGCACAGCATTTACGCCGAAGCGAAGACCGACTCGGCTTACGTCGCTTACGATCTGAAAATCGACGCGCCGCTCTCCGACGGTTCCGACCCACACTCGCACGTCATTGCGCCGAACGAATTTACGTATGTCGATGTGACGACGAGCCGAAACGCTCGTGCGGCCTTCAAGTTCTACTCCGCAAGCGATCCTAAGCTGACCGGTATCCTCAATACGGCCTACCCGCCTTTTCCGTAAACGAGCCCGGGACCCGAGCTTGCACGGCGTGGGCCGCGCGCGCCTCGCAGCCCGTTATACCGCGCGTTGCCAAACCGGCGTGCCGCCGACGTACGTTGCGCGAATACCGATCGTCCCGAGTTCGAACGGATCGGTCGTTAACGGGTTGCCGTCCAGCACCACGAAATCCGCTAGATAACCGGGCGACAGCCGGCCTTTAAAAGCGTGCTCGCCCGAAGCGAAGGCGGCGTTCACCGTATAGAGTGCGAGTGCTTCTGCCGAAGTGATGCGCTGCGAAAGCCCTAGCGGCGTTCCGTCCCAACCGGTTCGCGTGACGCACGATTGCATGGCGAGCAGCGGCTGATACGGACCGCATGGGTAGTCCGACGAACCGGCGACCGCGACGCCGTAATCCAGGAACGAACGGTGCGCGAACATGCGGTCCAGACGTTTCGCCCCGTACCAGTCGAGTAGTTTTCCGCCATGGTAGTGCACGTAGCTGCCGAACGGCGCCGCAATTGCGCCTAGGCGCTTCATACGCTGCAAGATATCGTCGTTGACGACGCTGCAATGCTCGACGCGGTGGTGTAAGTCCGGTTGAGGCCGTTCGCGTTGCGCGGCTTCCAAGTTGCCCAGGAGTTTACCGATCGCGCGATCGCCGTTGGCATGCACGCAGACGCGATTGCCGTCTAAATGGACCATGCGCACGATGTCGCGCAAGTCGGCGTCGGACGTCGTCTGCATTCCATAATCGTCGCTCGTGCCTTCGAACGGTTCTTCGAGTAAGCAGGTTCGGCCGCCGATCGCACCGTCGACGAACGCTTTGATGCCGCCGAGCCGCAAGCGCTCGTCGCCGAACCCGGTGCGCAATCCGAGTTTCTGGATCGACGAATAATGGCTGTGATGCAGTAGCATATTGACGCGCATAGTCAATAAGCCGCTGCGGCGGGCTTCCTGCAGCAAAGCGACGTCGGCCGGGCCGATGAGCGCATCGGTCACGGAAGTCAGTCCGGCCGCGTGAAACGCCTGCATCGCGAGACTGAGCCCGCGCAGCCGATCCTGCGGCGAACTTGCCGGCGCGACCGTCTGCGCGCGGCGCGCCGCTTGCGGATAGGCATAATCGAAAATCGCTTGCTCGAACAAAATTCCGTTGAGGCGCCCCGAGGCGTCGTAGCCGAATTTGCCACCCGCCGGCGGCTCCGTACGTTCGTCGATCGCGCCGCGCTCCAGAGCCTTCGAGTTGACGACGCCCCAGTGCCCGGCGACTTGCAGCACCATGATCGGATGGTCGCGACTCACCTCGTCCAAATCCCAGCGCGTGAGCACTCGACCCTCGGTCATTTTCGCGTCGTCGTACCGGCTTCCGCGCAGCCATTGGCCTGCGGGCGTCCGGTCGCGCGCTTCTTTAAGCTTGACCGTCAATTCTCGCAGCGAACGAACCGCGTCGATCGAAAGGTCGACGTGCAGCATATCCTCCGCCGCCATCGCCAGATGTGCGTGCGCGTCGTTGAATCCGGGAGCGATGACCCCGTCGCCGAAATCGACGATGTCGGCGTCGGCAAAGCGGTATCGCAGATCGGCCACCCGGCCCGTCATCGCCACGCGGCCGCCGAGCGTAACGAACGCGTCGCACGTGCCCGCCTCGTCAAGCGTAATGATGTTGCGCGCGCGGAAGATTGTCGCACCTGGCATACGCCGATGTTTACGACCGCTTCGGTCCCGGCCCTACGCCGATGTGACCGGATAACCGCGATTTCAATTCCAGGCGCTGAGGCTCTCGCCCGAACTGATCGCGCTGTAATACCGTTCGGTCTGCGGCATGGGATCGACGCCGAACTCCGCGTGCAAACGGCCGCAAAACGTACGGTACGAATACATGGCTCCCGCGCGATCGCCCAGACGGTAGCGTAGCAACATCGTGTGGCAGAGCGCGTCTTCGCGCCACGGATCCAGTTCTAATAATCGTTCGCTATACTGCAGAGCGTTTCGCACGTCGTGTTCGGCGTTGTACCGTTCGACGAGATTTTCCAGCGTGCGCTTCGAGCTCTTGCGGAGGCGGTCGCGTTCGCCAGCGGCCCATTCGTGGTCGATGGCCGGCGCAAAATCGCCTTCATACAAGCGCGCGGCTTGCACCAGCGTGTTCTGCGACTCGCTAAGACGTTGGAATTCGGTCGCGTCGACCCACGTGTCGCCCTGGCCAGCGCCCCAGGTGACCGTCTTGGCGTCGCACTCCATCCAGGGAGTTGCGCGTCGCGGCAAACTCTGTTGGATCGTGTATAGGTTGCGGCGAAGCATCGCTTTTGCATCGCTTTCGCTTACGTCCGGCCACAGGCTGAAAGCGAGCTGAGCGCGCCGTAGCGTTTCGCCGTGATGCAACAGAAGCCGGACGAGAACCAAGAGTGCCGGCGCCGGCAAACGCGCGTCCACGCGCGTCCCGTCGCACCGGACCTCCACGCGGCCGAGGAATCGAGCTACGGTGAGCGGCGACGCCTGGCCGGCTCGTGGTTGAGCTTCTGCTGTTATCGTCATGCGCTCACGTTACGCGGGCGTCCATCCTCGGGGCGTCCGCGCCGGGCGCGTGTTCGGACGCTTCGGGCACGCACTCGCGGCGGGTCCGGCGGCGCCGAGCGGAGTGCCGCTGCGGCGTCTCCAACCTGCGGGTTACGATGGGCACACGCACGAGCGAAGCCTTGGTAGTTACGCTCCTCGGAAAGCCAAAATTTCAGCTTGGCGACCGCCCGTTGCGCCTTTCGATGGCGCAGTCTAGCCTAACGGTTCTTGCCTACCTTCTGCTGCATCGACCCGCGGCTCACCGGCGCGACGACGTCGCTTTTACGCTTTGGCCCGACGACACGGAGTCCGACGCACGTGCTAAGCTTCGTCGCCACGTGCATCTGTTATCGCGCGCCCTTCCCCAAACCGAGGCGCCGTGGATCTTGTCCGATCATCGCCTCATCGGTTGGAATCCCGACGCTCCGGTAGAGCTCGATGTGGAAACGTTCGAAAGCTTCGCGCGCGATCCGGCGTCACGCGCCCGAGCGCTGGACACGTATGGCGGCGATCTATTGCAGGAAGTGGACGCCGAGTGGCTCGAGTCGCGCCGGCGAGAGTATCGCGAGCTGTTCTGCATGACGGCTCTCGAGTCGGCGCAAGAGGCGCTCGAAGCGGGCGACTACGCCGCGGCAGCGGCGCTCGCGCAACGCGTCGTCGAGCTCGATCCTTGGCGCGAAGACGCGATTCGAACCGCGATTGCCGCTCGGGCGCGCGGCGGCGACCGCGCCCGGGCGCTCGTGGCGTATCTCGATTTCGAGCGTCGCGTCCGCGACGAACTCGGCACGGAACCGATGCCCGAGACGCAAGCGCTCTATGAGACGATCGTCAAGGGTGCCGAATCGTACGTCCGCAGCAGCGCGAGCCGTTCGCGCAGCACGTTGCCGAAAAACATGGCGCGCTTTATCGGGCGAGAGCGCGAAGTCGCGACCGTAGCGGCGGCGATCGAGAGATGCCGGCTCGTCACCTTGACCGGCGCAGGCGGCGTGGGTAAATCGCGGCTGGCTATACGCGTGGCGGAAGCGGTCTGCGATCGCTTTGCGGGCGAACCGTTATTCGTCGAGCTAGCGACGATTGCAAACGACCGAGGTTCGTTTGAAGGGCGCATTCTCGACGCTTTCGGGATTGCCGCGACGAACGAGAACGTTGTCGACGTTCTCTCGCGCGTTCTCGGCACGAGAAGATGCTTGATCGTTTTGGACAACGTCGAGCATCTCGTCGACGTAGCCGGTCGCTTTCTGCGGGAATTGTTAGCACGGTGCGGCAGCGTGACGGTACTCGTGACATCCCGCCAGCCGCTCCATTTACAAGGCGAGCAAGTCGTAGCTTTGCGGCCGCTCGACCTGCCGGCACCGGAGGCAGCCTCGGACGTCTCCATGATGTCGGAAGCTGCGATGCTCTTCGTCGACAGGGCAACATCTGTGAACTCGGAGGTCGCGTTCTCCACTGCGGATGCAGAAAGTATCGTAGCGATCTGCCGGCGGCTGGACGGCATTCCGCTCGCCATCGAACTCGCGGCCGCGCGTTCGAACGTACTGACGCCGGCGCAAATCGATGCGCGGCTCTCCGATCGATTCGATCTGCTGAAAACGCGAAACGTCGACGCATTACTGCATCACCAAACGCTCCGCGCGACCTTGGATTGGAGTTTCGACTTACTCGAAGAACGCGAACGCCGGGCCTTTCGCCGGCTCGCCGTATTCAAGAGCGGCTGGACGCTCGAGTCGGCAACTGAAGTTATCGGCCTCGACGGAGCGGAGGATATCGACTCGCTCGAGTCTCTGAGCCGGCTCATCGACCAGTCCCTCGTCACGGCTTACCAGGTCGGGGCGGATCGCCGTTACGATTTCTTGGAGACCGTGCGCGTGTATGCGCTGCTCCGCCTCGCCGAATCGCAGGAGACGGCGCCGAGCCGCGCCGCCTACTCCCGGTACTTCGCTCGATACGTCGATGAGAAAAGCCGGCTGTTCGCCTCACCTCGCGAGCGTTCGGCGTTCGATGCGATCGCGGTCGAGCACGACAATATCCTCGCCGTTATCGACGACGCTATCGCGCGTTCCGATGCCGATCTCGCAGCGCGCCTTTCGTGCGACCTATCGTCGTTTTGGGTCCTTCGTGGTTTCGTGCTCGAAGGCCGGCGTCGCGTCGAAGCGGTGCTGCGCCTCGAGACCGAGCTCGACGCGCTCCTTCGACGGCAACTCTGCAACGTCGCGTCGAACCTGCACTTTCGGCTAGGCGAGACGACGCAATCGATGAAACGCGCGAGCGAATCGCTCGGGTCGGCGCCGGCCACTCGTGACGATCGTGTGGTCGCGGAAGCGTTGGTCGGGCAGGCGCGCTGCTGGTACGTCAGCGACGAACTGAGCTTGGCCGCCGGCGCTCTTCAACGAGCACGAGCGATCTTCGAAGAGCATGACGATCAACTAGGGATCGCGCGAACGTTAGATTTCTTAGGCATCATCGCAGACCTGGAGGGGGATGCGCTCGGAGCGACCGCGCTGTACCGGCAGAGCCTGTCGACGTACGAGGAGCGCGGCGACTTCCAAAGCGTCGCGACCGTCAACAATCACCTTGCCTTTCAAGCTTACGAGCGAGGCGAACATGCGAGCTCGATCGCGTTCAGTACGAGGGCAATCGAGATATGGCACGACTACGGCAACCTTCAAGGCGAAAACTGGGCCCGCTATAACATCGCCTGTGCCCAAGCCGCACTCGGGCTTACGAAAGATGCCACGCTCGGCCATCTCGCATGCATCGTTACCGCGCATAGACATGGATTCGTTCGGGACGTTTGTAACGGGCTCGAGCGCCTCGCCGGACTTACGATAAGTTACGCACCGGCGTTAAGCGCTAGGTGCATGGGATACGCGGCGCATCTGCGCGAGCGCTACGGACATGCGGTATTGGCGAACGAGCGCGAAGGCTATGGCGAAGCCGTGGCGCGCGTCGAGTCGCTTCTTGGAGAGTCGAAGTTCCGCACTGCTTGGCAAGCGGGTGTGTCCTCGGACCAGGAAGCACTCATCGATGCGCTGTCAGCGGAAGTGCGAAATCACTCTTTCTTATAAACGATGTTCGTAAACTCGATTAGTTTGTCGACGGCCTTTTGGGCTTCGTAGAAGGTGTTGAGCGGGGGCTGCCTGTCGAGTCTTTCGTATCCCGCACAGAGCGATCGAAGCACGCTCCGCACCCCGATGAGCGCCTCTTCGGCGTCCGATCCGAATTGCGCCCGCGTTCGGGTGAACACATCATCCGCATCGTTATCGTTCGAGTTAGACATGGTAGTAACTCCTTCCATGGAAACGGGCCATGTGCGTTCGGGTCGTCGTTGGGCTGACCCTTGGGTATCGACTTGCATTTGTGCCGGCTGCAGTCGAGAAACTGCCGTAAGGTTCGCTTCTAGCGAGTGTCTCTTACAGCACGCGTTTCGCGTCGGCGCACCGCTAGAATCGAATGCGTCGGGCAGGACGCGCCGGAAGGTAATGTAATCGCTACGCATCGCTTTGCCCGCTCTGCGTCCTGCGCAGGGCCGCTTTGAATTGATATACGGAGGTTGGAAATTTGCACGATGTAAACGTCCAAGCGCGTTCGAATGGGCGCCGTAAACGCGCGTCCATGGCGATCGTCCCCGCGGTCATCGGACTGCTCGTCGCCGGAACGATCTCGCAAGCGGCTCGTCCGGGCGGTTTCACGCAAGCTCAGGCCGCCCACGGCTCGACGGTCTACGCCGCTCGCTGCGCCGTCTGCCACGGCGCTAATCTCAAGGGCCAGTCGGGTCCGCCGCTCGTCGGAGCCTCGTTCAAGGACGCGTACGAGAAAGACAAACCCGTCGGCGTGCTCTACGATTTCATCAGCAAACAGATGCCGGCCGATGCCCCCGCATCGCTCAGCCAAAAAGACTACCTCGACGTCACGGCCTACGTGCTGCAGAAAAACGGCTTCCCGACGGGTGACGTCGCGCTGTCTGCGCGGACGCTCAACACGAAACTGCAGACCATGCAGCGCAGCGAGTCGGGCGCCGTCAATACTGGCGGAATCAGCGCCGAGATCGTCCGGGCCGCTCCGCCCACGAATCACGTCTACGCAAAGTTGCCCGCCGGTGCGAACGTCGCGACTTCCGATGCGATGATGGGCGTCGCCGCGGCGAACACGAACGACTGGCTTCTTCACGGCCGCACGTACGATAACCAGCGCTATTCTCCGCTCACGCAGATCGACGCGACCAACGTCAAATCGCTAACGCCCGTCGCGCTCGCGCAAACCGGAATGACGGCGAGTTTCGAAACGACGCCCATCGTCGCCGGCGGCGTCATGTATCTGACGACGCCCGTAGTCGACAATAAGATGAAGGTGATGGCGATCAACGCCGCCACGGGCGAGAGATTTTGGGACGCGACGTACAATTTAGGAACGTTCCATATTTGCTGCGGACCGGTCAACCGCGGCGTCGCCGTCGGATACGGCAAGGTTTTCGTCACCACACTCGACGACAAGCTGCTGGCGCTGGACGCCACATCGGGCAAGCAACTCTGGCAGAGCACCGTGGCAAACGCGTCGCTCGGCTATTCCGAAACGATGGCGCCGCAAATTTACGACGGTAAAGTGATCGTCGGCAGCGCCGGCGGGGAATGGCCGATCGCGGGTTTCGTCGCCGCGTATAACGCGCAGACCGGCAAGCAACTTTGGCGCTGGTCGGCGACCGATCCAAAGACGTTTGCAGGCGACTCGTGGAAGCGCGGCGGCGGCATGGTGTGGACGACGCCCGCCATCGATCCGAAGCTCGGACTGATGATCTTCAGCACCGGAAACCCGAATCCCGACCTCTACGGTGCCAGCCGTATGGGCGATAATCTCTACACCGATTCCATCGTCGCGCTCGACATCGCGACCGGCAAACTCAAATGGTATTATCAGCAAGTCAAACACGACGTGTGGGACTACGATGCCGTCAGCAACGTCGTCTTGTTCGATACCGTCGACGCCGACGGGAAGCCGGTCGCGGCGGCCGGCGAGGCGAGCAAAGTGGGCTGGTTCTATATTCTCGACCGCGCCACAGGCAAACTGATTCGGAAATCGGAGCCGATGGTGATGATGTCGTCGAACATGTTCGCGCAGCCTACCAAAGAAGGCGTCAACATGTTACCGGGCGCCAACGGCGGCGTGGAATGGTCGCCACCGGCATATTCGCCCGACACGCACATGGTCTACGTCCTCGCGATGAACCAGTTGATGAAATTCACGACGCAGAAACCGGCTAACGTGAAGGGCCAGATCCACTTGGGCAGCGCCTTCGCGAATATCGAGAAGAACGGCGTTCAGGACGGCCCGTTCGTGGCCATTAACGTCGACACGGGTAAGATCGCGTGGCAATATAAGGCGCCGCAGCCGTTAATGGGCGGAGCGCTGGCGACCGCGGGCAATCTGGTTTTCATGGGTGAAGGCAACGGCTGGTTCAACGCCTTCAACGCGAAGACGGGCGAGCGGCTCTGGCGTTTCAATCTCGGCGCGGGCGTCAACGCACCGCCGATCTCGTATCAGGTCAACGGCGAACAGTACGTCGCCGTAGCTGCCGGGGGTAATTTCCAGATGACCTACCCGTACGGCGATACGGTCGCGATTTTCAAACTCAGCGCCACGAAGTAAGGTCGAGCGAGGCTCCGTAGTCCGGCGGCGAATGGGACACATCCGCCGCCGGACGCGGGCCGCGACACTGAAAGTCGATAACGCTCGTTAATGTCCCGGCCAAACGCTGCCGTCGGAGTACTCGACTCGCGTAACGCGATAGGTAGCGAAGCGAGCCTTCAGGATTGGAACCGCCGCGATGGCGTTCGTCAGCGTCGTGCAGTTGTCGCTGTAGCCGCGATTCTGAACGCCCGAGTTCTGGGTGGCGTCGCTAAGCGAGTCGTACGACATGATGCCGACGCCGCTGGAAAACGTCCCGCGGCGGTCGAGCGTCAGCGCTGCGAGCACGTCGCCGCCCGGGCCGAGCAACGGGAACGTGAAAACGACGCGAGTCGCGGTAGCGGCGGCGACGTTTTTAAACGACACGCAGGCCATGGCGCTCGTGCCGTCGCGCTTCGCCCCGGCAAAGCCGCCCAGTAAGACGATCTGGCTCGCGGGCGTGCCCGTGTCGAGCGTCGCCGACGCGAGCTTAAGATCCCGCCAAGGATTGGGCGTGGCGGTCGGGGCGGGGCCGGCGCCGTTATCGATACCGCTTCGCGGCGGGCCGATCTGATCGTCGCTCGCCCCGCGGTTGTAGAGTGCGGAACGCCCGTTCCCTTGCAGCCACCACAAGACGGCCTGCCGATCGTCATTGCCCAGGTTGAGAATTTGCAGCTCAGCTCGCTCGTAATCTTCGATCGGATTGATGATCTGCGGAGCGCCGGCACGCGCCCACTGCACGACGTTACCGAAAGACTGCGACCACAGTCCGCGCAGCGTTCCGAGCGTTTGCCGCAACGGGGGCGAAGCATCGGCGTCCGCGCGTTCCGGTTGCGAGCCGGCGATGCACGCCCCCGCGAGCGCGACGATGAATGCGCAACGATCGATTTTCATCTCGTAGCCTTCTCCAAATATCTGCGGTGACGCGCTAAAAATCGGGTGCTTGCGCCGCATGTTAAAATAGCTTAGTTATGGTTCTCCCTACCGGTTCCGTCGTCACGGCGCTCGGTCCGCCTTCTTGGTCGGACGAGCGCTACTGGGATTCTCCAACGAATTTGCAACGCCGCGCCGATGCGTGGTTTTGGGAATGTGGCTGCGCGGCCGAACCTGAAAGCCCCGGCCGCTTTACTATTGCCGCGTGCCCGACGCATCTCGAGACGCTGGATCGCAAACTGCAGCGCAAGCAGCAATTGAACGCGATGACGTTTCGGGGACGCTAAGCTCTTCGGAGAGCGGAACTAGCGCGACGGCCGGAACGTTATATGTCGCGGCAAGCCGGGCTTGCCGGAAAGGCCGACAGTGAAAAAGCAACGCAAGAAGGCGTCGCTCGTGCCGCGTCTAGGGCCCCCGACGAATCTACGTCCGGGCGGCGCTCACGGCGATAAGCGCGAGAAAACCAGAGCGGAACAGAAAAAGGCGGCTCTCAGCGATGAGGCCGCCTTCGAAATTAAAGGCGGCGCGCTTCACGGCTTATCGCTTGTAAAGTGGACCAGCCGGCACGAACACGCCTTCGCGGTTAGGCTCGCGCCGCGGGCCACGCGCTGGACCGGAAGCCCGGTGTAAGCCACGGCGATCCAACCCGTTCTGCCACGCCGACTTCCCGAAAGTACGCGCACGTGAATTCTGACCAAATCCGAATTGCCCGGATCGAACGGCGCCGCCCCGGTTTGAAGCGCCGCTAGACGCGTTCCCGTCGGAATTTGGGCCGGCGATCCGGTAACTGGGGCCAGTTGCGTGTAAAAGTCCGCGGCGCCGCCGAATCCGCCCGCAACGGCCAATTTCGTTCCGCTCGGAACTTCGGGAACGAGCCGGTCGAGCGGCGCATACGCCTGCCATGGGGCGTGGACGCCGCGAACGAGCACGACGCTGCGAACGGGCGCGGTGCCGCGCCCGGCGAGCACGCGCACGATGAGCACCCGCACGCCAATCGGCTTATAGACCACGTCCGCAG
>JALYUE010000011.1 GCA_030853925.1 Vulcanimicrobiota bacterium
GCTGCGCGGCGCGCGCGTCCGATTAAACGCTGGATTTCGTGCGTCCGGCCGCCGACTTTACCGCGCGACGATTCGCGCTGCGTGCGCTCTTGCGTGGCTCGCGGCAGCATCGCATACTCGGCCGTGACCCAACCGCGGCCTTGACCTCGCAGCCACGGCGGCACGCGCTCCTCGATCGTCGCGGCACACAGCACGCGCGTGTTACCGACCTCGATCAGCGCGCTGCCTTCGGCGAAGGCGAGCGGGTTAGCCGCGATCGATACGGGGCGGAGGGCGTCCGCGGCGCGTCCGTCGCTACGCACTATTCGACCGTAACGGTCTTCGCGAGATTACGCGGCTGATCGACGTCTTTTCCCTCGATATCGGCGATATGATAAGCGAGTAATTGCAGGGGCACGATGTTGACGATCGGCGAGAGCAGCTCGTCGACCTTCGGCACCCAGAAGACGTAATCGGCAAGCGCCGCCGCTTCGTCGTCGCCGTGATTGGCCACGACGACCGTGATCGCTTCACGCGCTTTGGCTTCGGCCAAATTCGAAAGCATTTTCTCCCGCACGCGACCGTCCGTCACGATACCGACGACCGGTACGCGCGAGTCGAGCAAGGCGATCGGCCCGTGCTTCATCTCGCCCGCGGCGTAGCCTTCAGCATGGATGTACGAAATTTCTTTGAGTTTGAGCGCCCCCTCGAGCGCGGTCGGAAAATTGACGTAGCGCCCGATGAACATGGCGCTGCGCGCCTTACGCAACTTTCTCGCAGCCTTGCGGATGTCGTCGGATTCGTTGAGGCACAGATCGATCGCCGCGGGCAGCAGCTTGGTATTTTCGGCGATCTCGCGCAGCCGCGCGGCCGGTTCGCTGCGCCGTATGCGCGCGAGATACAGCGCGAGCAGCACCATCGCGATCGTTTGCGAGACGTACGTTTTGGTCGCGGCCACGCCGATCTCGGGTCCGCCGCGCGTGTACACGATGCCGTCGGCGAGCCGCGTGAGATGCGAACCTAGGACGTTGCAAATGCCGAGCACGGGGGCGCCGGCGGCTTTCGCAATCTTCACCGCTTCGATCGTATCGGCGGTTTCGCCCGATTGCGACATGGCGATCGTCAGCGTGCGCGGATCGAGCGTGCGGTCACCGTAACGGAATTCGCTCGCCAGCTCCATCTCGACGGGCAGTTTGCACAGCGCCCGCAGCAGATACATGCCGACCATGCCGGCATGATAAGCGGTTCCGCAACCCGTAATCGAAATTTTCGTCATCGCCCGCAGCAGCGCTTCGTCGATCTTCAGCTCGGACGCGAGTTGCGAATCGCCAGATTCGTCGATGCGCCCGGCGAGCGTCTCCTTGACGACGCTCGGCTGCACGAACATCTCCTTGAGCATGAAATGCTTGAAGCCGTCTTTTTCGGCCGAAGTGGCGTCCCACATCACCTGCGTCACTTCGCGTTCGATCGGAGCGCCGTCGAAATCGGTCAGCTCGTACCCGTTTCGATCGACGACGACCATCTCGCCTTCGCGCACGATGACCTGTTTGCGCGTATACTGCAAGATCGCGGGCGTGTCGGATGCGACGAACGTTTCGCCCTCGCCGATGCCGATGACGAGCGGGCTCGCGCCGCTGCGCGCAAAAACCAGGCGCCCCGGTTCGTCCGACGAGATGACTCCGAGCGCGTACGCGCCTTTGATCTCGCGCAGCGTCGCGCGCACGGCCTCCGCGAGGTCTCCGCGATAGTTCGCTTCGATCAGGTGCGCGAGAACTTCGGTATCGGTTTCGCTCCGATACGTGTGGCCGTCCGCACGCAGGCGCTCGCGCAGTAACGAATAGTTCTCGACGATGCCGTTGTGAATGACGGCGATGCGTCCCGTGCAATCCAAATGCGGGTGTGCGTTGACGTCCGAAGGCCTGCCGTGCGTCGCCCAACGGGTGTGACCGAGGCCGGTCGTTCCGTGCAGCGGTTCGGTCAGCAGCCGCTCCGCGAGCCGCCCGAGCTTTCCTTCGGCCTTCGAGCCCGCAAGAGCGCCTGCGTCGTCGATGACCGCGATACCGGCGCTATCGTATCCGCGGTATTCGAGCCGCCGCAACGAATCGAGAATGATCGGAACGCTGTCGCGAAAACCGACATAACCGACGATACCGCACATTAAATGAGGCGTTCTCTCCTCGACGGGAAGCGCTTTATTTGATGCCTTCTTTGACCCGCTTGTAGGGAATCTTGCCCGCCGAGACTTCGTTGAAGGCCGTAGAGACGGGTTTGTTTGGATTCGAACGTTCCGAGAGAGGGGGCGCGCCGTTATTAAGTTGTTTGGCGCGCTTGGTGACCACGTTGACCAGTGTGAACTTGGAATCGACGTGCTCGAGCAGCCCGTCGAGGTCTCCAAAAACCGATTCGCTCATGTGTGTTCCACGTTTCTGAAAATAGCGTCGTCGTAGTGATGGATGCGGAAACGTTCGGCGCGGACGATCGCTTCCAAGTCGTCCACGGCGGGCAGGGTCTCGCGCTGCTGAGGCGGCGCCTGTTCGTTGATGATAACGTAGTCGAACCGGCGAATGCTGCCGAGCTCCCGGTGGGCGATCGCGAGCCGCGCCGCGATCTGGTCGTTCGTCTCGGTGCGCCGAGCTGCGAGCCGCACACGCAGGTGCGAGAATTTGTCGGGGAGCAAAAAGATCAGAACTGCGAGCGGAAAGGTCGCCCGGATAGCGAGCGCTCCTTGAACCTCCGGCTTCATGATGACGTCGTAGCCGTCCGTCAGAGCCCCCTCGATGAAATCCCGCGGCGTCCCGTAAAGGTTGCCGTTATACTCCTTGACCTCGAGAAAACCACCGGCTGCGACCTTATGCTCGAAGAGTTCGCGGTCGAGAAAGAAATAAGCTTCCCCTTCGCGTTCGCCCTCGCGCGGCGGCCGCGTGGTCGCCGAAACCGAATACCGCAGACGCGGGAGGCGCGTGCGTAACGTGTCGACGACGGTGTCCTTACCGGCTCCAGAGGGGCCCGAAACGACGAACAGCAGCCCCGGGCCGGGCGACCCCATTCTCCATCCTCTCGCGAGCGAACGATTTCTTTTCTACTCTCGCTGGGGGGCGGCCTGCCGAGCGCCCGGCGAAGGAGTGCTCGAGGGAAGCTTGCGCCGAATCGGAGGAATTATTTGAAAGTCTGGCGGCCGGCACCGCTCGCGATCGCCGCTATCGCGGCCGTCGTCTTCGCGCTCGCGGTGGCCGCCTTTTTCCAGCCCGCCGTCAAGGGCGTGGTCGGCTTTGCAGGGCGCATGGCCGGCTACAACGTGTCTTATACCTCGGCCTCGAATCGGGGCGGCTGGCTGACGTTCGAGCATCCCGACGTCAGTTCGCGCTCCGGCGAACCCGTGTTCACGGCCGAACGGCTGGCGCTGCGCTATAACCTGCGCGATCTTTTCGGATCGCCGCACCCTTACGGTATTTCGGCCGTCGTCGTCGAGCGGCCGAAACTGACGGTGATCCACCACCGGGACGGCACCTATAATATCGCGCTGCCGCAAAACACGAGTCGGCAGCCGTCCAAGCCGATGGCCCTGCCCCAAATCCATGTGGTGGTCAACAACGGTTCCATCGGGCTGATCGACGACACGCGCATCTTCGCGCATAGCCGCCGAATGACGCTCGAAAAGATCGTGGTCGATGCGAATCTCGATCCGCGGCGGCGTTCCCACTTCACGCTCGCGAGCACCCTGCTCGAAGAAGGCGGCCAGTTTCCGTTAGCCGGCAGCGGGACGCTCGATCAGACGCGCGGATACGAATATTCGCGCATCACCGCGCCCAGCATCGGCCTCGCGCCGCTGATGGACTACGCGCTGAATTCGCGCTCGCTGCACGTTGCCAACGGCGTGCTCAACCGCGTCGACGCGCGATTCTACGGATTACCCGACCGCGCGGGAGCCATGCGGCGGCACATCTCCGTGACGGCGAATCTCGATCACTTTCAGCCGTATCTCAACGGTCTCGCAAAGCCGCTGCGCGCCGGACGCGGAGCCTTGCGCGTGTACGACGACGGCATCGCCATCCCCAAAGTCGACGGCTCGATCGCGGGCGTCCCCGTGCGCATCGCGGGCGCCGTGTACGACCTCTCCGCACCGACGTTACGCCTGGGCATTACGGGCACGGGCGAGCTACGCCGGCTCTTGACGCTCAACGACCGGGCGAAGGGCCTGCCCTTGGAAGGTCCCGTCGCCTTCAAACTGCTGGTCGAAGGCCCCGCGACGAGCCCGACGACGCTCGCCGCTTTCGCATCGCCCGGGGTCGTCTACGCGGGCTTCCCCGTCGAGGCGCTCCATGGACTCGTCGCACTCAGCGGTCCGGACAGCACGCTCGTCCGTTCGCGTTTCGCCTATGCGGGGATCGATGTCGGGGCGCGCGGCAACTTCCGGGTCGAGGGCAGGCATACGCGAGTCGAGCTCGTGGCGGGCGTCGACGCGCCGGCGCAGCGCGTGCCGTACGTGCATTCACTCGTAGGACCGATGCTGCTGCACGCGGACGCGGTCGTCGCCGGCCTCGATCGAAAAGTCGCAACGCGCGGCATTCTTTCGGGCGCAAATGACGCGCAGCGCCTGTCGGCCGCGTTCGCCGTCGATCCGAGCGGTGTGGGCACGGTCGGACCGCTCACGCTCGAAGGTCCGGGCGAGCGCCGCCTTTACGCACGCGTCGCCCTCGATCGGCCCAGCGGCGGCGGCGGAGCCGCGTTCGTTTCGACACAAGGCTATCGATTCTCGACGCTCGGCGCCCAGCCGGCGCTACCGGGCGTTCAACTTCCGCCGCTCTTGCCATTTGAAGCGAACGTCGATGGCGATCTGGCGGTCGCATTCCAAAATAAACGCTATCTCGCCGGGGGCAACTTCCACGCGACCGGCGTGCGCGCTTTCGGCTACGCGCTTTCCGATGTGAGCGGACGCGCGCGCATCGGCGACGGGCTGCAGGCGGCGGTGGACGCCCGCTACCGCGGTTCGCTCGCCGAGCTCGTCCGGGGTAGCGTTCCGGCGGTCCGCGGTACGGCGGACATTCCAATTTCGATCGTCGCGAACGGCGCATCGGACGCGCTCGTGCAGGTCCACGACGCGCGTTTCGAAGGCGCGAGCATATCCGGCATCCCGCTGGAAGCACTCGAAGCGACGATCGGCGTGCGGGGAAACGCCTACGACGTCTATGCCGCGCGTGCGCGGCTGGGCGGCAACGACATCGTCGCGCAAGGCAGCTTC
Source organism: Vulcanimicrobiota bacterium (assembly GCA_030853925.1). GTDB lineage: Bacteria > Vulcanimicrobiota > Vulcanimicrobiia > Vulcanimicrobiales > Vulcanimicrobiaceae > JALYUE01. The sequence goes on from JALYUE010000011.1 coordinate 5,219, forward strand.
GGTAATGGCGGGACGCTGCACGTCTCCGGCGACGACATCGCGCTCGCGCCTTTCCGCGCGCTCGGCCTTCCCGTACGTTCCGGCACGCTGACGGCGCTCGCGGACATCGGCGGCAGCGCGGGCGCTCCGCGCGTCAGCGGCGGTTTCGCGGCTAGCGACGTACGGCTCGCGAACGCCGCGGTCGCGGAACTGCCCGTGAGCGGGAACAGCGGCCTCACGTTTGCGGACGGCAAGCTGACGCTGCGCGACGCGCTCCTGCGTGCCGGGCCCGCCGTCGGCGCATTGGACGGCAGCGTGACGGGTCTCGCCGGAAATCCCCACGGCGCCCGCTATGCCTTCAACGCACAGGTGCGCCAAGCGGACATCGCGACGCTCGCGCGATTGGCGAAAACGCCGCTGCGGTATCCGGAGGGGACGCTGGATGCGGACGTGCGCGTCGCGGGCAGCGGCAGCTCGCCCTCGCTCGACGGTACGCTCGCGATTCCGGAAGGTTCGCTCAACGGCTTGCGCTTTCGCGATGCGTCGGTCGCGCTCTCGGGTACGCCGAGCGACGTACGCGCGCGCGCGGGGCGCGTCACCGTGGGTTCGTCGAGTCTCGGATTCGACGGCGCTTTCGCGCGCGGGCTGCAGAGCATCGCCGTGCGCGCACCGGCGCTCGAGCTCGCCGACTTCAACGATTACTTCGATCGCGGCGATACGCTCGGCGGCGCCGGCAGCGCGTATCTGACGCTGCGCAATTCGCCCCAGACGTTCGCGACGAGCGGCCGCGTTCGGCTCGAGCACACGCGCTTCCGGCGCTTCGAAATCGGGACCACGCGCGCAGACTGGTCGACTGCGGGTCGCAACGTGGCGGCAGACGTCGCGCTCGGCAGCACCGCGGGCCGCCTGTCCGCGCGCGGAACGATCGGCCTGCCTGCGACCCAGCCCTTGCGCGACACGCTCTACCGTTCGAAGCTCGCGCTCGACACGCGCGCCGAGCGGCTCAACCTCGGCATCTGGCTTCCCGCCGCCGGGATAGCGGCACCGGTCCTCGGCTTCGTCGATGCCGCTGCAACGATTCGCGGCACGTATCCGGCCGCGGCGATCGTCGCGCACGCCGACGTGCAGCAAGGCATGGTGCAACGCGTCGCGCTCCGCACGACGACGCTCGACGCGCGAGCGGCAGGCGGCCGCGTGACGATCGGCAAGGCGGTGCTCGCCATCGACAATTTCTCCGCGCGAGCTGTCGGGACGCTCGGACTCAAGCCGCACGCCCCGCTCGATCTCACCGTCACCGCGGCGAGCGAAAACGTTGCCGCGCTCGCAACGACGTTGACGGGCGCGAAGTACGACGCCGGCGGTGCCGCACAGACCACGCTGCATCTGACGGGAACGATGCAGCATCCACTGGGAAGCGACGTCTTCGATGCGCAAGCTCTCCGCTACGGCCGGTACGACGTGCCCCGCATGCACGCGGAACTCGCCGTCGCACGGGCGCGCGCGACGCTGCAGCGAGCCGAGGTCGATTTACGCAACGGCCGCGTGCTCGTCAACGGATTCGTGCCGCTGCAGCTCAAGCTCGGCTATCGCATCGCGCCGCCGACCGCTCCGCTCGCATTGCGTTTCACCGCCGAGACGATCGACCTGGCGCAATTTGCCGATTTGCTGCCCAAAGGCAACAAAATCACGGGCCTGCTGGACGGCGATGTCGGCGTGGGCGGATCGCTCGCGCAGCCGAGTTTGAACGGTACGCTCGTGCTGGCGAACGGCTCGTTCGTCGGACCGGAGGAAAAAGCGAAAATCTCCGGCGCCGCCGCGCAGTTGACGTTCGACGGGCGCAGCGCGACGTTGCACGATACGACCGCCGACGTCGGCGGGGGCACGATCGCCGCGAGCGGGCATCTGTCGGTGCCGAGTTTTACCGACCCGGCGCGCGACGCCGCGTACGACCTGCAAGCGACGGCCGCCAATGCCGTCTTCAATCTGCCGCAGTACTTTCGCGGCCGCGTGAACGGCACGTTGAACGTCGCTCGTAAACCATCGATGACGCCGCTACTGAGCGGCAGTCTCGCGTTCAGTTCCGCGCGCGTGCCGACGTCCGCGCTCACGCAGTCGAAGTCGGCGCAATCCGATACGGCGGCTACCTCGCCGGCCGTCGATTTCAACGTTGCCGTCGACGTAGGTCGCGACGTGCGCGTACAAGGCGGGCCGGTCGACATCGGCGCCCAGGGCAACATCGTCTTGACCGGCAATCTCGCGGCCCCGGCGCTTTCCGGCCAACTCGAATCGACGGGCGGCACGATAAGTTTTTACCGGACTTTCCGCCTGCAGGATCCTAGCACGCTCGTCTTCGACCCCAGTAACGGCATCATCCCCGAAGTCGACGCCACGGCGACGACCACGGTAGACAACCCGTTTACCGACGTGACGCTGCATGTAACGGGTCCCAGTTCGTCGCTCAACGTCGCACTGCAATCGGATCCGAATTACTCGCGCGAGCAGATCCTGGGTCTGCTCGTAGGCGCGCAGGCGCTCGGCGCCGTCAGCGGCGTCCAAACGACGGCGAACGGCGGCGCACAGACCAATCCGTTTCAGGCGCTCGCCGCGGGTCAACTCGGAACGCTGTTGACGCAAAATATTCTCGAGCCGCTCAGCGCGCAGATCGGCGGAGCGGTCGGTCTGAGCAGTCTCGCGCTCAATTACAATCCGGGCGGGAGCGTCAGCATCGGCGCGCGTAAGCGCATCTTCAAAGACGTGAGCGTCGTCTTCGCCGAATCGTTCAACTATCCGCAGCGGCAGAGCATCGGCCTGCTGGCGAGCCCGAACGACGCGACCGCAATTCAACTCACGTTTTTCAGTCAGCCCTCGAGCAATCGTTTCGATACCTTCCAGGGAGCGAACTCGCTGCAGTCGACGAATAACTCCGTCACGTCGGTGCAGCCGGCGAACGGCACGAGCGGCTTCTCGTTTTCGTTCCAACGCAAATTTCCATAATCACCGTCGAGCGCGACGCGACGTTATGCTGACCGATTGGCTCATCGTGCGCCGGCTCGCGGCCGAACTCGACCGCAAGCTCCGCGGCGCGCGCATCCGCGACGCCGGGCGTCTCTCCGACGGCCGCTTCGGAATGCGCGTTACGGCGGGTATGCTCGCGATCGACGCCTTCGGACCGACGCCCATAGTTGCGTTGGAAAACGACGCGGAACTCGAACGCGCGGCAGGCTGGGTGCGAACGCTTGCAGACGCTCTCGAACGTTTGCGCATCGATCGCGTGCGCGCGCGCCGCGGCGACCGTCTGATCGCCTTCGAGTGTAGCTCGCGTTCGCGCTTCGGCGTCGAAAACGCATACCGGCTCGTCGCGGAACTCGTGCCGCGCTTCGGCAACATCGTCTTACTCAAAGACGATACCGTCGTCGGAGCGGCCCGGGAATTTGCGGGCGGCGGCGTTCGGCGCACGACGCAGCGGGGCGAACCGTACGAACCTCCACCGTTGCCGGCCGCGCCCGTCGGCGAAGGCGAACTCGATGCGGCTTTCGAGGCGCTGCGACACGGCGACGAGGCGAGCGCGCGAGATCGGGCTGAGAAAGCGCTGCGGGCGAGCGTTCCACTACTGCCGCGGCTCGTCGCGCAAAGCCTCATCGTCGAATCTACGGGGCTGCTCGGCGCGGCTTCGAAAGCCGTCGCGGCACGGTGTCTGGAGCGAGCGACGGCGCTCGTCGACGCGACCGAGGGCGACGCGTCCGCACTCGGAGATATCTACGCCTATCGCGACGACCGAGCGCTCGTAGCGTGCCACGTCGTTCCGCTCGCACAGTACGCGCAGTTGCGCCTCGAGCGCGCGCCGCTGCTGCTGCCGCTGTTGGCGGAAGCGATCGGCAGTGCGACGCAAACCCGCGCGGCGCAAGCCTTCGAGGCGCGTCGCGCGGCGTACCGCGCGCGCCTCGAAAAGCGGCTCGCCGCGCTCGCAGCGCAACGGGCCGCGCTCGAACGCGAGCGCGACGATGCCGAAACGCGCGACACCCTGCGAGTCGCGGGCGAAATGCTGTACGCCCATCTCGCGGACGTGCCGCCGGGGGCGACGCTCTTCGTTCCGCCGAGCGATCGGAGCGTGACGATCGCGCTCGATCCGGCGCTCGACGCAAAGGGCAACGCGGCGGCGATTTTCAAACGCTACCGCAAAGCGGTCGCCAAACTCACGCACGTCGCGAAACGCCTCGGAGAATTAGAGCGCGAGATGCACTTCGCACTCGAACTCACTTGGGAGTTGGAACGCGCGGAACCCGAGACGCTCGGCGATGTCGCCGAAAGCATCGAACGCCTGGAGCGGCGTAAAAGCGCGCCGCGGCCGAGCGTCAAAGCTTCCGATACGAAACGTCGTCCGATCAGCGTGACGGTCGCGCCCGACGCGCGCATCTATATCGGACGCTCGCCCGCAGGCAATGCGGATTTGACGTTCCGCCTCGCGCGTCCCGACGATCTCTGGTTTCACGTGCAGGGCGCCCCCGGGGCGCACGTAGTTCTGCATATCGATTCGGCACGTCCGGCCACGTCGAACGAGGTGCTGCTCGCCGCATCGCTCGCGGCGTATCACTCCAAAGCGCGAACTTCCGATAAAGTGCCGGTCGACTACACGGAACGCAAGTACGTGCGGCGGCAGCAGAACGCGCCACCCGGACTCGTGTGGTATACGGGCGCGCGAACGCTGCTTGCCGCGCCGCGGGCCGGCGCCGCGCCCGAGCCCGCGAACTCGAGTTCGTGAAAGGCGCGCTTCGCGAGTCGATCGCGCTCAGCGACGTGCGTCCTATCTGGCAATCGCTCGCAATCTTTCTTCTGCCGTTGATGCTTTCCAACGTGCTGCAGTCGCTCGGGCAAACGGCGAACAGCGTCTATCTCGGACGTCTGGTCGGCGTCAGGTCGCTCGCTGCCGTGTCCGCGATCTTCCCGATCGTTTTCTTCCTGATCTCGATTCTCATCGGCCTCGGGGCCGGCAGCAGCGTGCTGATCGGACAAGCGCACGGCGCGGGCGAGTCCCACAAGATCAAGCAGATCGCCGGCACGACCCTCGCGCTTACGCTCGTGCTCGGCGCGATCATCGGCGCGGTCGGCGCGTTGTTCGCGCATCCCTTACTCGCGGCGCTCGGCACACCGCGCGACATCATCGGCATTTCGGAAAGCTACGCCCATATCGTCTTCGGTTCGATTCCGTTATTGTTCGCGTTCCTAACATATACGACGTTTTTGCGCGGTACGGGCGATACGCGCACGCCGTTCGTGGTGCTGATCGCGAGCACGGTGCTGACGTTCGCGCTCACCCCGGCGTTGATCGTCGGCTGGTTTGGACTTCCGGCTCTGCGCACGAACGGTGCCGCGGTCGGCAACATCGTGTCGACCGCGCTGTCGCTTGCGGGACTGCTGTTGTATCTCGGCAAGGTCCGTCATCCGCTCGCGTTCGATCGGGAGATGCTCGCGAACCTTCGGCTGCGGCCTAAACTCGTCGCGACGATCGCGCGCATCGGCATTCCGACGAGCGTCAATCTTGCGATGGTATCGCTCTCTGAGGTCGCGGTGCTGTCGTTCGTCAACCGTTTCGGTTCGACTGCGGTCGCCGCATACGGTGCCGTGAACCAGATCGTCAGCTACGCGCAGTTCCCGGCGATCTCCATCGGCATCGCGGCGTCGATCTTTAGCGCACAGGCGATCGGTGCCGGGCGCACGGAGCGCATCGACCGCATCGTTCGGGCGGCCGTGACGTTGAATTACGTTATCGAAGGCATCCTGATCGGGGCCGTCTATCTCGCGAGCACCGCGATCGTCTCGCTCTTCATCACTTCGCCGAGCACCGTTGCGATCGCTCACCACTTGCTGACGATCACGCTGTGGAGTTACGCCGTCTTCGGCAATGCGCGGGTCATCTCGGCCATCGTCATTTCGAGCGGTACGGTCGTCTGGCCGACGCTGCTGTCGATCCTGTCGATTTGGGCCGTTGAAGTTCCGGTCAGCTACCTCTTGATGCGGAAGATCGGCCTGGACGGCGTGTGGTACGGCTACCCAGCCGCGTTCGTCGCGGGCCTTCTCTTGCAACTCGTCTATTATTACGGATTCTGGAAAAAGAAGCCGTTGCATCGACTGTAAACGCGGTCGGCGGCAATGACGTCATGTCTTCTTGATTTTCGGCGCGTCATCCACTTCCCATACAAGTGTTTCCAGCGAAGATGCAGCGACGATGCCGCCGACAGATCCGTGAGCCGATTTTCAAGTCAGGCGACGCAGTTCATTGGCAGTCATTTCGACGCTGCGGAGGATGCCCAGAGTCCCGCGCTTGGTAGCGTGTAGTGGCACTGAGACGTGCGTGCCGGCTCCCGTCATCTTCACGTGCGGATCCTACCTGCGAGTGCGTGATCCAGCCGGCTCGTTCAAGAGCGCGCACGACCGTCGCGCCGCTTACGACGGGCAGCTTTGTGCTCATCGACGCCCCAGTTAGGCTGCGGGCAGTCCAACATTCACGCGCTCTATGCGGATTTTCTCGGCGTCACTCGGCGGAATCGGGAGCCCCTTCCGTGCGAGGTAGCTG
>JALYUE010000038.1 GCA_030853925.1 Vulcanimicrobiota bacterium
ATATAGGATAGCGTACCGGCGCCATAAACCCAAGCGCTAAGGAGCGCTCCGGTGTCGATGGGCGAGCCGAGGCCGGTCGCCTCCAGTTTCGAAAATGCAACGGAGAGTGCTGATGTTGGCAAGTACCGCGACCCCGGCGCCCGGCTGAATGACTATTCCCGACGGGACGCCGCACCGTATCGATTTTGCGACCTTCGTGCGCCTAGGCGAGCTTGGGATCTATCCGACGCGCTCGGAGCTGGTAGACGGGATCGTTTACGATAGAAGTCCCGAGAGTGACCCGCACTACCTCGCGCAGGCGGAGATCGTCGAGCAGCTCGTCGACGCACGCGCCGGGCGGTACCGCGCGGGAACGGAACCGACGCTGAGAATCGACGACAGAAACGGGCCGATGCCGGACGTGCTCGTCACACCTCGCAATCCAGCCGTCAGCGCCGCGAGCGCAGACCTCGTCTTCGAAGTGGCCGATTCGTCGCTCGCGTACGACCGAACCGCGAAGCGCGCCCGCTACGCTCGCGCCGGCGTCAAAGAATATTGGGTCGTCGATTTGCGGCACGAGCTCGTCGAGCGCTATCTGCCCGCCGGGGCCGATGCGCCCACGATCCTCCAGGCCGGGGACGAGTTGTCGCCTGCCGCGTATCCCGACGTTTTGCTCGACCTCGCCGCAGTGTTTGCAGCGGCGCGCGCGGGACGCTCGGACGGCGCCAACGGCTCGGAACGCGGTACAGGATAACCCATCGGCGGCGCAAACCCAAGCGCCATGGCAGGTCTCGGGGATGAGTTTCGCGCCGCTCGTGAGGCGCGCCATCTCTCGCTGCCCGACGTGTCGGGACAGATCCATATCCGAACCGTCTATTTGCAGAGCATCGAGTCGGAAGATTGGGCGAGCCTTGCGGCACCAGTCTACGCCCGCGGCTTCATCCGCACGTACGCGCGCTTCCTCGGTCTCGACGGCGAACGCGCCGTGGCCGAGTACGGGAAGGCGCTCGCCGTGTCGCCGGCGGGCTTGCCGCAGTCGGGCTTCGGCCGCCCGACGGCCGGCGAGGGCCGGTCTCCTTGGCTGTGGCTGGCCACCGCCGTCGCCGCGTGTCTCGTCGGTTTCGTAGCATACAACGCGGTACGGCTTGCGCTGGAGAACCGGCGTTCCCCGGCGACCGCACCTGCGCGGACCGCGACCGAAAGCGCCGTTCCGGCACCCTCGGCTACTCGGTCGGCGGCCTTCGCGCTTAGTAAACCGTCGTCGGCTGCCGCGCTTAGCAAACCGTCGCCGGCTGCCGGGCATAGGCTCGAAGTGCGCTTGAGGGAAAGGTCCTGGCTCGAGGTCCGGGTGGACGGCGCGTCCCAACTCGTCGGCATCTATCCCGAAGGTACGCGGCGCGTCTTCCATGGGGCGAGCGCGACGGTGCGCGCCGGTAACGGCGCGGGGGTCGAGCTGACCGTCAACGGCAAGCAGCTCGGACCGATGGGCGCGGCGGGAGCCGTTGTCGAGCGCCGGCTCTCACTGTAACGAGGTAACAATGCCGACAGATTATTCATTCGACGTCGTTTCGCGTGTGGACGTTCAGGAACTCGACAACGCGCTCAATCAAACACGTAAAGAGATCGAAGGCCGCTTCGACTTCAAGAATTCCAAGACGACCGTCGAGAAGACCGAGCAGCAAATCACGATCGTGACCGACGACGAGCTCAAGTTGAAAAACGTCACCGATATGCTGCAGAGTAAGTTGATCAAGCGGGGCATCTCCATAAAAGCGCTCGAATTCGGGAAGATCGAACCGGCCGCCGGGAACGCCGTGCGCCAGTTCGTAACGATTAAGAGCGGCATCCCCAAAGATAAATCGAAGCCGCTGATCGAAGCGATCAAGGCCGCGAAGCTCAAAGTGCAGACGCAGTTCCAGGACGAGCAGCTACGCGTTTCGAGCAAGAGTAAAGACGATCTGCAAAAGGTGCAGGCCTTGCTAAGCTCGCTCGACGGCGACGTTCCGCTGCAATTCGTCAATCGTCGTTGAAGGCTTCAACGGGCGGCGCATCAGGGAACGAGGGGCAGCGCGGCGAACCTCGTGATGTTTTGTCGGAATCTGTCAATCGCGTCGCTTTCGTTTCACTCGGGTGCGCCAAGAATTTGGTCGACTCCGAGGTGATGATCGGCAAGCTCGGTGTCGCCGGCTGGGAACTCGTAGCGGAGTCGGCCGATGCCGACGCCGTCGTCATCAATACGTGCGCTTTCATCGATCCGGCGAAAGCGGAATCGACCGATACCATCCTCGCGCACGCTGCGGCGAAAAAGCCGGGTCAACAGTTGATCGTCGCCGGCTGCTTGTCGCAGCGTTTTGGTGAAGAATTGCGGTCGCTCGTGCCCGAGATCGACGGCGTTGTCGGTACCGGCGCCTATGCGTCGATCGTAGAGGTCCTCGAAGAGGCGCGTGCCGGGCACTCGCCCGTCCGGCTTGGTTTCGAAGCGGAGCCGGAACACGATTTTCTGCCGCGGCTCATCACGACGCCGCGCGCCACGGCATATTTGAAGATCGCGGAAGGCTGCGATCATCCATGTACGTTCTGCATCATCCCGCAGCTGCGCGGCAAGTTCCGGAGCCGCAGCCCCGAGTCGATCGTCAAAGAAGCGCGCGCGCTCGCCGAAGGCGGGACGAGAGAGCTGATCTTGATCGCGCAAGACACCTCGATGTATGGACGCGACCGTGGCCGGCCGCGCGGCGGTTTAGCGTCGTTGCTGCACGAGCTGCACGACATCGAAGCGCTCGAATGGATCCGTCTGCTGTATTTGTACCCGGCGACCGTCGACGCCGAACTGATCGAAGCGATGGCGACGCTGCCCAAGGTATGCAAATACATGGACATGCCGTTGCAGCACGCGCATCCTGAGGTGCTACGCTCGATGCTGCGGCCTTCGAACGGCGAGCGTTATCTCGAAATCATCGGTGATTTTCGGCGGCGCGTGCCCGGCATAACGATGCGCTCGACGTTCATCGTGGGATTCCCGGGCGAAACGGACGCGCACGTCGACTACCTTGAAGAGTGGATTGGCCGCGCCGAACTCGACCGCGTCGGCTTCTTCACGTACAGTCGCGAAGACGGCACGCCGGCCGCGCTGCTGGGCGCGCAAGTGCCTGCCAAGACGCAGCGGGCGCGCTTGCTGCGCTTGCGCGACGCGCAGCGTCGAGCTTCGGAACGGGCGCGCGCGAAACGCTTGGGCCGTGTCGAGCGAGTTCTCGTCGAGGAGCGGCGGGCGCTCCGAAAGAGCGATCCGTTGCGCGGCGCGCTCGGCACGTCCAGCGCGTGGGTCGGGCGCTCGATGGGCGAGGCTCCCGGCGTCGACGGCGGCATCTTTTTTACCGGCGATGCAGCGCCCGGCGATTTCGTCGATGTGGCGCTCGCCGGAGCTACGGCATTCGATTTTCACGGAACGTTAGCGCCCGTTCCGCTGCTCGCGCGAGTCTAGCGTCATCAGCACCGTCGTAAGACGTCTTTTTATCGCGCTCGGCTTGATCGTCGGCGTCTTCATCGGTGCGGTCGCGACGCAGTCCCTGCTGCAGCGCCGCGCTCCCGGCGACGTGATGGCCGGCTACGGCATTCCGGTCATCGCCTCGCCGCAGGCGCTGTTCCATAAAGATCGCGTCGCGATTCTTCTGCTCGGCATCGATTACGATTACGACGTTAAGGATCAGGAGACGTCGTCGAACGCGCGCTCCGATACGATCAAAGCGGTCGCGCTCGATCTACCGTCGTCCGCGAATCCGAGCGGGTCCGTGTCGCTGCTTTCGATTCCGCGCGATACCGGCGTCGTTCTGCCGAGCGGTAGAGAAAATAAAATCAACGCCGCGTACGGCGGGTTCAACGGCAACACGAGCATGGCCGCGCACAACTCGGAGCGAGTCGTCGCGAAGTTTCTCGGCATTCCCGGCTTCGACCGCTACCTGACGTTGCGCATCAACGCGACGAAAGAATTGATCGATGCGATCGGCGGCATCGACGTCACTCCGGACGAAACGATGAACTACGACGACAGTTGGGGTCATCTGCACATCCACTTCGTCGGCGGCAAACACTACCATATGAACGGCGAGCAGGCCGTTTCGTATAGTCGCTTTCGGCACGACGCCTGCAGCGATCCGTGCCGCATCAAGCGCCAGGATCAAGTCATTCGGTTGGCGATCGCGAAATTGAAGAACGACCGATTCAACGATTTGCTGCACGTCAACGCTCTCATCGGCGTCCTGCGGCGCAACGTGTACACCGATCTCGACACGCGCGAGATGCTGAGTCTGGCGTGGGCCTTCCAGCATATCGATCTCGCTAGACTCGACGCGCAGCAGGTCCCGTACGTAGCTGAAAAAACGCTCGATTGCTGCGGCAGCGTCTTGATTGCCGATGACGAAGCCAAACGCCGTTTCGTCAAGCGGATGTTCCTCGACCCGGCGGTCCCGCAGACGGCGCCCGATGCCGCTGCGGTCGCGGCGGTCGATCCGGCAAAAATACACGTCGACGTGGAAAACGGGTCGGGCATCAGCGGCGCGGGCGCGAAGCTCGCCGATTCGCTGCGCAAACAAGGTTTCGTGATCGCGGGTATTGCGAACGCGTCCTCGTTCGCGCACGACTCGACCGAGATACACGTTCATGCTACGGCGGCGCCGCTTGCGGGCGAGCGCATCCGCAGCGCTCTGGCGCTCACGACGGCGAGCGTCGAACCCGACGGATCTGCCGCCGCTGCGCAAGCGAGCGACGTGACGGTGATCGTGGGCCGCGACTTCGTGCAACGCGCGCAAGGCGCGCAACACGTCACTTCCGCTAGCCGGTGAAGGGTCCGCGGCGTATCGCACTGGGCGTTCTCGTCGGGGTCGCGCTCGTGCTGAGCGTCTTCGTCGCACGCCATCTAAGCGCCCCGGTCATTCCGGCGCTCGTGACGCGAACCGACGACGCGCACCGCGAGCTCTCACCGAGCATCGGCGCGAGAGTCGACCGTCTGCTGCACGATCGGCCGCCGGCAGCTCGCGATCGGGGCCTCGTCCCGCGCCTCGTCGCGCTGACGTTCGACGACGGTCCGTACCCCGTCGAGACGCCGCTGCTGCTCGACGTCCTGGCCGACGAGCACGTACCGGCGACGTTTTTCCTCATCGGGCGCGACAGCGAGCAATTTCCGGAGCTTGCCCGGCGAATTTCCCGCGAAGGGCACGAGATCGCCAATCACACCCAGACGCACCCCGCCGCCTTCGAAGCGCTTTCGCCCGCCGGCGTTAGACGAGAATTGGCCGAGGGCGCGCAGACGCTCGAGCGTTATTCGAAAGACCGCGCGATTCGCAGCATCATGCGTCCGCCGCACGGCCGTTTCACCGAGACGACCGTCCGCGTTGCGCAAAGCGCCGGCTACGACGTCGTGTTGTGGAACGACGATCCGGGCGACTGGCGCTCGGTACCGCCCGAAACACTCGAAACGCACATCGGGAGCAACGCTACCTCACCCGACATCGTGCTGCTGCATAGCGGGCGCCTCAATACGGTGGAAGCGCTGCCGGCCATCATCGCGCGCTTCCGAGCGGCCGGCTTCTCGTTCGTTACCGTCGGCGAGCTAATCGCGCGCGTGCCGGCCGCCTCGATCGATCACCCGGCAAAGCTCAAGGTCTAAGGTCTTAGGCAGCGATGTCCGTCGGGAGCGTCGAGAGTCTGGAACGCACGATGCTCGCGCTGAGCGACGCTCGAGAAGTGCAGGACGTCTTTGCGGTCGCGGCCCGCTCGCTCGCCCGATCCTTCCGACGTCGCTGCGTCGCCTACGAGCTGCGCGATTCCACCTTCAAGCCGGTCGTCGCGAGCGACGGATCCGCCTACGCGCGGCCGATCGTCGCGAGCGACGTCGATTTGAGAGGGTTGCGCTTGCACGTGGTCGTGCGGCGTGGAGCGGACGATCTTGTCGGTGTGACGTCCGACGGTCATTTGCGGGGCTTGCTCGTGCTCGAAGACGCCGAAGGTACGCTCGGCGAAGTCGACGTCAAGCATCTGCGGGCGGTCGCATCGCACGTCTCGCTCGCTCTTGCGAGCGCGCTCGCGTTCGACCAGCTTCGCCGCTACGCAGCCGAAGGCGCAGCGCTCGGCGAAGCGGCGAAGACCATTCTCGCCTTCACGGCCCTCGAGCCGCTGGCCGAATCGCTATGTCGGCTCGCGGTCCGGCTCGTGCAGGCGGATTGGGCGGCGATGTATGACTGGCGCGAGGGCGAATTCGTGCGAGTCGCTTGGGCGTCCGCCCGGGGCGGTGGCGAAGCGCCGGTTCGTCTGCCGGCGGACTGCTCGGCGCCCACGGGCGTAGCGGCGTTCACCCGCGCTCCGCACATCGTCGTACCGCTCGCCGCCCCGTGCGACCAAGCGCAGAGCCGCGAGGGTTTACTCGTCGCTTGCCGCGCCGCCGCCTTCGAGAAGCCGGACTTGCGGCTAGTCGACGCGCTCGCGACCTTGGCTGCGCTCGCCCTGCGCAACGTCGATTGGTACGAGCAATCCGTGCGCGCCAATCGGGCGCTGGCCGAAAGCAACGCGTTCAAAGACGATCTGATGGCCATGTTCGCGCACGACTTTCGCGGTCCGCTGACCGTGATCTCCGGCTACTCCGAATTGCTTCTCGCCAGCGATGACGCGGACGTGCGTCGTAGCGCGCGAACGATCGTCGAGCAAGCGCGGCGCCTCGCGAATTTGAGCGAGGACGCGTTGGCCCTTGCTGCCACGCAGAGCGCGGGCTTCTCTTTACAACGCAAGCGCGAAGACCTTACCGGCTTCGTGAACGCCACCGCGGCTGCGCTCGATCCGGGCGGCGTGCGGGTCGTCCTTGAAGCGCCGGTGGAGCCGGTCCTCGTGTCGTTCGATCGAGCGCGCCTGCGGCACGTCGTAGAAAACGTGCTCGGCAACGCGCTCAAGTATTCGAGTCGCGAGGTGACCGTGCGAGTGTCCGTCGCCGGGGAGAGCGCTCGCATCGACGTTAGCGACAGCGGCATCGGCATCCCGGCCGGAGAGACCGAACGAATCTTCGCCCGCTTCGGGCGCGCGAGCAACGCCGCGGCCGGCGGCGCCACGGGCTCGGGCGTCGGCCTCTACATCGCGAAAAAGATCGTGGAAGTGCACGGCGGGCGGCTGGAGGTCGAGTCGGCCGAAAACCGCGGCAGCACTTTTACGGTTATGCTTCCGTTATGAAGAGGTTTGGGGGGCGCTGCCCCTCGCAGAAGGAAATTACGAAGCAGCTATGGCCTTCCTAAAAACGCTTTTCGACGCAAACGAACGAGAGATCGTGCGTCTGCGCCGCACGGTGCTGGCGACCAACGCCTTAGAGCCGGAGACGGCGAAGCTTGCCGACGCCGAACTGCAGGCGAAAACGGGCGAATTTCGGGCGCGTTTAGACGTCGAGAGCGACCCGGAGCGGCGCAAAGCCTTGCTCGACGACATGCTGCCTGAAGTTTTTGCCGTCGCTCGCGAAGCGGGCAAACGCGTCCTGAACATGCGGCATTTCGACGTCCAAATTATGGGCGCCCAAGTGCTTCACGAAGGCAAAGTCGCCGAGATGAAGACGGGCGAGGGCAAGACGCTGGTGGCTACGCTCGCCGTCTATGCGAACGCTCTGCTCGGCCGCGGCGTACACCTCGTGACCGTCAACGATTACCTCGCACGGCGCGACGCCGAATGGATGGCTCCTCTTTACAATTTCCTCGGAATGTCCGTTGGCGTGATTCAGCACGACTTACCGCCCGCCGAGCGGCGCGAAGCGTACAACGCCGACATCACGTACGTCACGAATAACGAAATCGGTTTCGATTACTTACGCGACAACATGGCCTGGCAGCTGGCCGACATGGTGCAGCGGGAGCAGTTTTTCGCGATCGTCGACGAAGTCGATTCGATCCTGATCGACGAAGCGCGAACGCCGCTCATCATCAGCGGCCAGGGCCAAGACGCGACCGAGCTGTACGCGACGTTCGCTAAGATCATCCCGCGTCTCGTGCGCGACGAAGATTTTACCGTGGACGAAAAAGCGCACGCGGTGCCGATCGCCGAAAAAGGCGTTGCCAAAGTCGAGAAAATGCTCGGCGTACCGAACCTTTACGATCAGCGCAACCTCGAATTGACGCACCAGCTCAACGCCGCGCTCAAGGCGTGGCACCTCTTCCATAACGAGCAGCAGTACATCATTAAAGACGGCGAAGTCGTTATCGTCGACGAGTTCACGGGTCGTTTGATGTACGGGCGCCGGTATTCGGACGGCATCCACCAGGCGATCGAAGCGAAGGAAGGGCTCAACGTCCGCAGCGAGGATCAGACGCTCGCTACGATCACCTTCCAGAATTATTTCCGCTTGTACAAGAAGCTGGCCGGGATGACCGGTACGGCCAAGACCGAGGAACGCGAATTCCGCGACATCTACGGTCTCGACGTCGTGATCATTCCGACCAATCAAGCCGTCGCGCGCGCCGACATGGGCGACATCGTGTACAAAAGCGAGAACGCCAAATTCGAAGCGGTCGTCGACGAAATTCTGCGCGAGCACGAAAAGGGCCGTCCGGTTCTCGTCGGCACGCGCTCGATCGATAAGAGCGAACGCCTGGCGACGATCTTGCGCCGGCGCGGCGTCGAATGCGAAGTCCTCAACGCGAAGTATCACGAACGCGAAGCCGAGATCATTAAAGACGCGGGTCAACCTGCGGCCGTAACGATCGCGACGAACATGGCCGGCCGCGGCGTCGACATCAAGCTCGGCGAAGGCGTGCCCGACCGCGGCGGATTGCATATCATCGGCACCGAGCGCCACGAGTCGCGCCGCATTGACAACCAGCTGCGCGGCCGCGCGGGACGTCAAGGCGACCCCGGCTCGACGCGCTTCTACGTGTCGCTCGAAGACGAAGTGATGCGCCTGTTCGGCGCCGAGCGCATTCAAGGCATTATGAAGCTGGTCGGTTTCACGGACGAAACGCCGATCGAAGCGAAGATGATTTCGAAGTCGTTCGAACGCGCGCAGTCCAAGGTCGAGAATCACAATTACGAGATTCGTAAACAGGTTCTCGAGTACGACGACGTGATGAACAAACAGCGCGAAGTGATCTACGCCGAGCGCCGCAAAGTGCTGCATGGCGAGTCGCTGCGCGACTTCATGCTGCAAACGTTGCGCGATAAGGTCGATCAGGCCGTCGACCAAAATGCGCCCGAGAACGTGCATCCTTCCGAGTGGGATCTCGAAGAGATTCTTAGCGAACTCGAGTTGATCTTCCCAATTCGCGAACGCATCGGCATGTCCGATCTCGAAAAGTTCGATCGGGAAGCGATGAAGGCAAAGCTCGACGAGATCGCGCTTGCGGCGTACGAGCACAAAGAAGCCGAACTGACGCCCGAAATCATGCGCGTGATCGAGTCGCAGTACATCATGCTGCCGATCATCGACCGTTTGTGGGTCGATCATCTGTACGTGATGGACGCGCTCAAGACGGGCATCGGTTTACGCGGCTACGGACAGAAAGATCCGCGCGTCGAGTACGAAAAAGAAGCGTACGAGATTTTCGAAGATCTCAAGAGCAATATCGCTGACGAAGCGATCAAAGCCGTGTTCCACGTCGTCGTTGAGCGCACGGATCCGAACGACCCGAACGCGCAGACCGGCATCGGTCCCGACGGCGGCCCGCTTGCGGCTTTGCCCGCGTCGGGCAACGGCGCGTCCCATAACGGCACCGCTGGATTCGAACCGCTGCCGGCGGGCTCGCTCGCGCCGCCGCCGCCAAGCGACGCCGCGCAACCGGCCCGCCTCGATCCGGCGTATGCGCAGAAGCTGCTCGGTCCCGTTCCGGGCGCCGAGCAGAAACGCACGCTGCATACGAACTTAGCGGACGAGCAGCCGAAGAAGCCGGTCAAGGGCGACGCGAAGGTCGGGCGCAACGAACTCTGCCCGTGCGGCTCCGGCAAGAAGTTCAAACGCTGCCACGGGGTCGCCGTTTAAGGGCGAACGCTTAGGGGTTCGTTGGAGTCTGCGGCAGACCCGCGGGAACGGCGGTCGGCAGCAGTATCGTATTCTTGTAGATGGGCGAACCGACGCCGTAGACGAAATTATATCCGACGCGGCCTGTGGGCGTGCCGACGACGCCATTGAACGTCGGGATGCCCTCATGGAAGAAGCCGCCAGGAAGCGCTCCATTAGTGCTCGCTTCGAGGTATAGAACGTCGTTGACGTTACCGAGGCGGGCGCCGTACCGCTCGACGCCGAGCGCAACTAACGCAGCGAAATCCGGCGCGGAAGCGCTGGTGCCGATGACGCCGTAGTGGAGTCCGTTGAAGTAGAGTACGTCGGCACTGTGAGTCGCGAGCCCGCCGATGTGACCGCCGACGTCGGG
The DNA here is from genome assembly GCA_030853925.1 of Vulcanimicrobiota bacterium. Classification (GTDB taxonomy): domain Bacteria; phylum Vulcanimicrobiota; class Vulcanimicrobiia; order Vulcanimicrobiales; family Vulcanimicrobiaceae; genus JALYUE01. The sequence goes on from JALYUE010000038.1 coordinate 10,359, forward strand.
ATTCGCGCGCATCTTCGTATGCGTATCGACGAGCGTTTGATACGCGGGTTTGGCGAACACGACGCTTTCACCGCCGCCCGCGCCGAAGTACGAATTCGACAACACGTTGCCGGTGCCGTAAGGGTCGCTCGGACCTTCGAAATCGGCGATGCCGCTTTCGCCCGCATAGTGCGAATTGAGGCTGCCGGCAGTCGATCTGGTCCGCAGACTTCCGCCCCCGACGGCCGTGACGTTCGGGAAATCCGAGAGGCCGCTGATGCCGGGAAGATACAGGTACGAAGTCGCCGGCACTGTCGGCGGATTATTGAAGTACGCGGGTTCGGGACAGTTGAGGCCGGCATTGTCCCCGCTCGAAGCGACGAAGGTGATGCCTTGCGCGTTGCCCTGCTTGAAGACGTCTTCGAACGCGCGCAGGACCCCCGTCGCATCGACGCCGCCGTTGTATGCTGCGGTGTAGAACAATTCGCATAGACCGTACGATGTCGAGACGACGTCGTACCGATTGTTTTCGACGATCGCGGTATACGCATTCAAGAACGAACCGTCGCTCGCGTCGGGCATGTCGATGACCGTTATGTCGGCGCCGGGCGCGATGCCGGCGATCTGCTGAACGTCGAGATCCGCCTCCGAATCACCGGACGTGCCGGAGAACGGCGCGGCGCCCGGCAAGACGTCGTGCGTCGTTTGCGGCGCGGGCGCGAGGTCGGTTGCGAGCGGGCCCACCCGTTCGTGCTGCAAGTAACCGGCGAGGTCTGCGTCGCTGAAGTCGCCTACGCCGACGATCGCTACGCGCACTCCGCGGCCCTGAGCGGTGCCGTACGACGGCGCGACGTACGCTTGTTTGAGATCGTCGAAGTAATACGGGCCGAACGGTGAGAGCCGATTCTCGCGAATCGGCGCGAGCACGTGCATCTGCGGCCGGGCTTCATAGCGCTTCGCGAGATTGATGACGGTCGCGCCGGAACCGGCGATGGATGCCGGCAGCAGGATCGGCCTGACGGCAGCAAGGTGCGTCGATCTGTTATTGGCGACGCGCGCGAGCTTCGTCGAGAAGAAGCGCTCGACGTCGGCCGCGGAACCACGTGCGGTCAACAGTTGGGAGCTCGAGCGGGCGGCGCCGATACCGTTTGCCTTCAAGGCGACGACCGCTTTAGCGACGAGCGCCGGATCGGGAGCGTATGCCGCCCGAAATTGCGACGGCGTCAAGTAATGATGATAGAACGGCGAACCGGGCGTGCTTTGCCCGGCGATCAGCACGTCGAGTTCGGCTGCGTTGCGCAGCGGGAAATGCAATACAAAACCAACCGCATCCGTGGGCGCGGCCGGACGTATCTCGCGGTCGACGCTTGCAGCGCCGGCCGCATTCGCGGCACAGGAAAGCGTTGGGACGGCGCAAGCGATCAGCGACATCGCGGCGAGCAAGGATGATTTCAAGTGGGTGCCTCTCGTAAACGGGCGCATCGGTCGGTAACGATGGTGATTCGCTGCGCCTCGCGGGTGCTGCGATATCACGCGGTACCGCAACTTTTTCCGGAGCTCGTAACGCAGGCACCCGCCTATGGCGCGAGGTTGATACGGGGGACACTCTTTTCCCGAACCGAATCGACGCTGCGTCGAAAAAGACGTGACTTCGAGCAGCTTTTTCGCCGTAATCGGTCCGCACGTTCGCTCCGCAGCGCGCAGGGGGTTGCTTCGCGTCCGCAAGAACACTCGTACGTATGTCCGATTCCCAACGCACGACGCTCGCCCGTCTCGAAGAGCGCCTAGGTGCGCTCATGGAGCGTCTTTGACTACGACCGCAAGAAAAGAAGCATAGCGGAACTCGATCTCCGTTCGAACGCCGCCGAGTTTTGGAACGATCCCGACGCGGCACAAAAGACGATGAAGCAGCTCGCCGATTTACGCGAGGAGACCGAAGAGATTGCCGGCGTCGAGCGTCAGCTCCGCGACGCGCGCGAAACGCTCGAGATCCTCGGAGATGAAGAAGGCGCGGGCGAGGAAGTCGATACGTTGACGGCCGAGGCGAGTGCCCGGGTCGAGCGATTGGAAATGGCCGCAAATTTCGATCGCGAGTACGACGGACACGGCGCGATCGTCGGCATTCATGCCGGCGCCGGTGGCGTCGACGCGGCCGACTGGACGCAGATTCTCGCTCGCATGTATTTGCGTTGGGCGGAGGGCAAGGGCTTTGCTGCCCACGTCGCCGACGAATCTCCGGGTGAAGAAGCGGGGCTCAAATCGATAACGTTTTTCGTGCGCGGCAAGAACGCATACGGAATGCTGGAAAGCGAACGCGGCGTGCATCGGCTGGTGCGAATCTCGCCGTTCGATCAGCAGCACAGGCGGCACACGTCGTTCGCATCGGTCGACATCGTGCCCGAGATAGCGACGGGCGAAAAGATCGATATCGAGATCAGGCCCGAAGACCTACGTGTTGAAACATACAAGTCGGGCGGCGCGGGCGGTCAATACGTTAATAAAACGGAATCGGCCATTCGCATCATCCACGAGCCGACCGGCATTATCGCAGCGTCGCAGCAGGAACGCTCGCAAATTCAGAATCGGGAAGTCGCGATGACGATGCTCCGCTCGCAACTCGTGCAGCGCGCGATCGAAGAGCGCGAGGCTAAGCTCGCCGACCTTCGCGGTGACCGCCGAGCCAACGAGTGGGGCTCGCAGATCCGCTCGTACGTGCTGCAGCCCTACACTCTCGTGAAAGACCATCGGACCAGCGTCGAAACCGGCAACACCTCGGCCGTCCTCGACGGCGACATCGACGCCTTCATCTGGCCCTACCTCCAGCAACGCCGCACCGTAGAAACCGTATAGTAATTTGGCAACGCTAGTCATAGAGCTCGAAAGCTTCGATGCTGCTGCGGACTTCGTGCGCTTAATCGACCGCGTCGTCGATGGAGAAACGATCCGATTGGTCCGCAAGGGCTTACCGGTGGCGGAGATTTGCCCTGTTGACCGTCTCGATTCTGAGCGGGTAAGATCCGTTTTACAGCGGATTGAAGAGCGACGCTCGCGCGTGAAACCCGACCCGGATGGGTGGACCGTCGACGATTACCTCAAGGATGGGAGACTGGGTCGTTGAGTCTCGTGGTTCGGGCGGCACAAGCGCGCGTCCAGTATGCAGAGCTCTAGGAGCCCGTAGGGCTTTGGAGGCGCAGATTTGGTAAGATTGGCATATGCCTGACCATTTCAAGCCGCTCGATCGCGACACGATGTTCTTGCTTCCGCCGAGCATTCAAGATTGGCTTCCGGCCG
>JALYUE010000056.1 GCA_030853925.1 Vulcanimicrobiota bacterium
CTGCGCTACTCGATCGACGACTTCGCGGTTCGCATCGTGGGTCTCGACGTCAATAGACTCGGTTCTTCTCCCGGCGCGTCGCTCGACGACGAGAGCCTCTCGTGGCTCGAACGCATACTCGCATCGGATCGGAAACCGACGATCGTGTGCGTCCATCAACCGCCCTTCAGATCGGGCCTTCACTACCTCGACGTCTTCGGCTTTCGCGGCGCTCGGCGCTTACGCCGGCTCGTCGATCGCCATCCCCAGGTAGGGCGCGTACTGTGCGGGCACATCCATTGCGTCCAGACGCGCGCGTGGCGGTACGCTCTCGCGTGCAGCGCGCCGAGTACCGCCCCTCAAGTCGTCCCACTCATCGCGATGGATCGCCGGCTCTTCGGTATGCGTCGCGAGCGGCCAGGTTTCGCGCTGCACGAATGGTCGGCAACGCTCGGCTTCATGACGACCGTCATTCGACGCGACGAAGATGGCCGCTACATAGCCGTCAGGGCATAGCCGGCGGGTCGCTCGACGGAAACGAGTCCGCGATCGTCTTATCGTAATCGCTCAGACTCGCATCGTCCCTCGAAGTGGTTTCGTCAGGCGATTCGTCTTCGCGCGCGACGTCGTCGGGGCCGGTCGGCTTTCTGTGTTCCATGCGTTCGAGATACCCACTACCGCGTCGGGACGAGCGTACCGAGAAACGCCGTAACGGCATCCCAATTCTCGGCCGCGCCGTCCGGGTCGCGGTCGTCACGAAGCGTCGACGAGCCGTGAATACCGTGCTGCGGAACGTACTGCTTCTTACGATGCGACGCGACCGCGTTGAAAATCGCGCGCGCGCTTTTCTCCTCGGCGGCATCGGCGGCCGAATCGATGAACACGGGTACCGTCACGCGTCGCGCGGCATCAGTCACGAAATGCTTGTCCGCGAAATATTCGCCGGGCGAAAAAGCGACGACGGCCGCGACGTCGCCTGCGTGCCGAGCGGCGAACGGGAACACGAGTCCCGCCGAATAACTGCTGCCCCAAGCGACGAGTAGAGCACCCGGAAAGCGGCGCTTGGCAAAGTCGAGCGCCGCGTCCATGTCGACGAGGACGCTCGTGTAGGGCGCGCTCTTGCCCGCGTGCCGCACCGTCTCGTTGGGTGGTTGGTAGAGTTCGCCGCCGGAGCGTTGATCGATCGCGAGGACGTTGTAGCCTAGTTGCGCGAGTCGCGGAGCGATCGAGGCGTATTCGCTCTTACTCGAGCCGGCTTGATGGAAGAGCAGAATGGCAGGCGCCGACGGAGCGCTCGTACGATACACGTTCGCGTAAATCTCCACGCCGTCGGCAGCGGAAAACTGAACCGGCGCCGGTAGCGGAACCGCGATTTTCGGCACGAGGCCGAGTCCCGCGACGATCAGCAGCGTTCTCAACATGCGCCGCGTTTCGGCGCCGCGCTGCCTCTATCCGGCGGACCGCACGACCGGCAACCCGTAGCGGTCGAAGTCGGCGCCCGTCATCCAGCGCACGAAAAGCCGGTAACTCGCGTAACCGGCTTTAACGCGATTCGACTTCAGATAGCGGTCGTAGGCGACGCGCGTCGCCCGTTCGACGTTCGGGTTGACGTTACGTACGAATCGGGCGCGGATCGCCTGGATATCTGCGTACGCCCTAGCGGAGATGCGGTGCGTAACGCGTACGCCGGGCGGCAGATTAAACCACACGAGCAGCCAGCCGGAATATGCGAGCAGCGGATCGCCGGATGTGGTGCATGCGATGACTGAAATGAAATTCGCTTCGGACTCGTCCGCGAAGCCCGCGACGTGCGCCCATTCGTGCGCGTAAATCGCCGGCCGCTCGAAGCGCAGCGCGCCCGCATCGAGGTTGACTTCGTGCGTCCAGGGATCCGTAAAGCCGGTCGTCGCCGATGCCTGCAGCATACGTTGGAACAGCGTGGGTTTGACCCGCGGCGGCTCGAAGCCCGACCGGTCGCCAAGCCGCGCTATCGTCGCTTCGAACGACGGCTGTAAACGCGCGACCGAGGCCGCGTCGCCGTCTCGCGAGCGGTGCGCGGGCGCTGCCAAAGCCGACAGCCGGTCGACGACGCGGTCTGCGAGCGCGGCGACCGAATCTTCATCGGTGCGCTCCGTATGGACCGGAATCTTGGAGGCGAGCGGAATGCGCCCGTAGTTATACGCCCAGGCGAACATGAACCAGATGAAGATAACGCACGCGGCTGCGATCGTGCGCGGTACGAGCCGCACCAAGACGGCGCGCCGCTTCCGGCGTTCTCGTCGAAGCGTCACGATCCAATAGCGAACGAGCCAGCCCAGCGCCGCAACGAACAGGACATCGCCCAGACAAAAGGGCAGCCGTTGCGTGAGGCCGCGCACCAGGACGTCGACGAGCGGATAGACGCCGTTGCTATAATAGCGTTCGATCCAGTCCGGCGACGGCATCGCATATCGCACCGCCAGTGCCGCGAGAACGGCGCCCGCATCGAACCACAACTCGCGCACGCGCTTGCCTTTGTGGGGCCGCGCCGCTTCCCTCCAGAAGCCGGAGGGAGATGCTTTATGCGGCCGTCGTTATCCCCATCGTACGATACGACGAGCCGACCATCGTCTTCGTGCGACGCGCCGCGCATTTGCGGCGCAACCCGGGTGAAATCGGCTTTCCCGGAGGCGTCATCGAGCCGGATGATGCCGACGCGCGCGCGGCCGCGCTACGCGAATTCGAAGAGGAACTCGGCGTCGATCGCGAGCGCGTCCACGTCGTCGACCGCTTACCGGACGTCGTGACGCTCGCCCTCTCGGCCACCGTCACGCCGTATCTCGGCCTGCTCGAACCTCCGGTTCGGTACGCGCTCGATCAGAACGAAACCCAAGATGTCTACGAGATTCCACTGGCCGCGCTGTACGCGCCGCGAGCGTTGCATCACGGCATCGAGCGCGTGGTTCGAGACGGGCGGGAATTCGACGTTCCGTCCTGGCTTTTCGATTATGGCTCGGTGCACGTCTGGGGCGCGACGGCCCGCATGCTGCACGACCTCGTCGCGCGTTACCGCACGACGGACGATTTGCTCGCCCGAACCTAGCCGCTAGCGGCGCCCACCATAGACCACGATGTTCGCGACCTCGAAGCCAAACCAATACAGCGCCTGCGCGAAGCTGCCGCTGAAGCCATAACGCCCGGGAAGGAGCGCTTCTTCGCGCGTGCGCGTCTGCGTGCCGTTGAGAGCACCTTGCCATAAGCTGCGGAAAAGCATTTGCATTGGGAGCTCTTCCCCGTTTGAAACGGAACCACTTTAACGCACGGCGGCGACGTGTGGATTGAAATTCCGCGAATTTGGTAAAGACCGGAACAAGAGTGGCCGGTTGCGGCCACCGATCGGAGGTTTCTTCATGGCCAATATGCTCTGGACGATCATCGTCGTGCTCTTCGTGTTATGGCTCCTCGGATTCGCTTTGCACGTCGGCGGCGGTTTAATTCACCTCATTCTCGTCGTCGCGGTCATTTTGATCGTCGTCAACCTGATCACCGGGAGAGGGGCACGCGTCTAAGATCGTTCGGTTATCAGCCCGGCGCTCGTTTCGTCCTCCACGAGGCGACGAGCGCCGGCAACGGTAACGTGGATCCGGCGCCGGAGGGGACGCCGAACCGGTAGATAGGCCGTTCGAAGCAATACGTCACGATGGCGGCAACCGCGAACGTCATGACGGCCGCGAGCCAAAACGTCAACCATGGCGCGAGGCCCACGGCATGTAGCGCAGCCGCGACCTCGAGATTCCATAAGTACGTGTTGTACGAGACGACCGAAAGCCACATCAGCGCGCGAGTTCCGACGGCACGACGGAGCTTATCGCTGCCGAGCGTGACGCTTAGCGTCAAGACCCCGAGTACGGGGCCGAACGCGATTCGCCAAGCGTTGAGCCAGCTGCGAACGCCGTCATCCCCCGCCGCTCGAAGGGCGGCGTCCGCGGCGATCAAAGCGGCAAATCCGAGCGCGAGCGCGACACATGCCACAACCGTCGCTCGGCGCGGTGACTCGAGGATGCGCGGCCGCACCGTCTCAAAAGAGACCAGCGCCATCGCGGTAAGCATACCCGCGCCGAAGATGTCGAGCACTGCCGGAAGCTGATTTACCCATACGAAGTCGGAGCTTAAACCGGCGACCGCAATCGTGGTACGATACACTACCGCGATCGCTACGAATGCTGCATACACGGTAATCGGACGTCGTACCACGTGCGGCGCGAGGAACGCGAACAGCACGTAGAATTGGACTTCGACACCGAGCGTCCAGAGCGGTCCGCTAAGCGAGCCATAGGTATCGCGGAACCACACATGCACGAACGTGGCATGTGCGAGGACGTGCGTCGCTTCTTGCGCGATGCCGTCGAAACGTGCTTGGTACGCGACCGCGAACACGACCACCGCCAAAGCGTACGACGGCGCAATCTTATAAAAGCGGCGACGCGCGAATTCCGCTGCGCCGGGCGGCGTGCGGCCCGCGCTTCGCGCGCGAGCGTAGGGATACGCGATGCAGCATCCGCTAACGAAAAAGAACAAGTCGACGCCGAGGAACCCGCCGTGGGCGAAAATATCGAGCGCACCGAGAAATGGCAGGCCATAGCCGCTAACGAGCGACAAGTGGTAAAAAACGACGAGGAGAATGGCGAAACCGCGCATTCCGTCGAGAACGGCTAGTCGATCGAGCGATACGTTCGGCATAAGACGACGCGGGAATGCGCGTTCATCTGACGTGCCCGGGGCGGCGGCCCCTCAAACGCTCGCGGACTCCATCACTGCAGCCCGCGCGCGACGCTTTGATTGGGCGCGTTAGATGGGTCTTCGATCGCGCGCAGCCAGACGCGCGCTACGGCGGCGTAGCCGCCTGGACCGCATGGATGTATTCCGTCGGGAAAGTGCAGCTCGTCGCGCGGCACGGCGCTCTCCATGCCGGACGCGTAGACGATGTGAAATCCCCGCGCCGCATAGCGCGCGACGAGCGTGCGCACATTGTCGATCTGCTTGCCGCCGCATTGCGAGCCGGCAGCACCGTCGAAGCGCTCGACGACGCAGGTCGAAATGTGGGGGCTCGCCACGACCCCTGCGACGATCACGTCGACGTTCGGTTTCTCGGCGAAGATCTGGCCGAGCAAGGCGTTCATGCCCTCCGTGACGCCCGCCAGCGAATAGGCCGGCACGCGGTGCGTGAGCCGCAAGAGATCGTTCGTTCCCGCCATCAACAGAATAACGTCCGGATCGTAAGTCGCGAGCGCCTTATGCGCGACCGCACCGTACAACTGGGGCGCGGGCGCCGAGGCGAACGAGCGGATCACGTAGCCGGGATGCCCCTCGTGAGCGCGCATGGCGACGCGGGCCGAGAAATCCGATCGGCCTCCGATCATAACGTAGCGATAGCCGCGGGCGGTCAGGAGCCATTGAAGCTCGCCGCGATAACCGCCTCCGCCTATGTCGGCGCCCTTCGGCCCCACGCCGGCAGTGATCGAATCCCCGAAGGCCATGATGCGGACCGGGTTCGCACGGCGCAGCCAAGCCGTATCGCCGGCTTGCGCCGGAACCCCAAAGGACGCGATCGCAACGAGCGCACCAAAGAGCACGCCGGGGACTCGAAAGCCCGCTCGCCCAAGAGCGCGACCAATGAAAGCGACCGTCATTATGGCGCGACTTCGTAACGACGACCGCAGCATCCCCGCAGCGCGCGCAAAGTGCGCGTCAACGCACGTCGCCGCAGGGTCGACTGCATTACTTCAGCGCTTGAGTGGGAACGCGTCCTCCCTAGCGCACATTGGGCGACACAAGGGGGGAGGCTTCGGCAAATTAGCCCGCCGGTCGGCGCCTGCGACTCGTGCGGTCCCTGCCCTCCGGCCAGGCCGACGCCCTCCCGTCGGAACACGTTCCGCGCGTTTGAAGCAGATGCAGCGTCGTGATCGATTATGAAAGCGCTGAACTATCGATGATGCTGCGTTCGTCGCATCACACGCGCTATGCTACGTCCGTCGCGGCGACGAGCAGGAACTCGCGGCAGCAGTATGCGAGCATCCCGAGCGCTTCGAACGCAGCGACGATATCGGCAGAAACGAACGCGACGATGACTGCCGCCGCGCCGACAAAGACGCCCGCGAAAGCGAGAAAGATCGAACGAGCATCGCAGGTCATACGACTACGCTAGCGTCGCGAGCGTCGTCGTATCGTCCGTCGAGCGTCGCGCCGCCGGAGGCTTCGAGGCCGCATTGCTTGTAGGAAACGTACTATGCGTACGAGCGTGATCCTCAATTCGCGGTCGAGCCGAACGCAGCGGCAACTCAATCGATTGCCCGGGCTCCTGCGCTCGCGCGGCATAGCGGTTGACGGCTATCACACCGTGGAAGGCGAAGACGACTTGCGCAAGTGCGTCAAACGGGCCGTCAAGGCCGGCGCAACGCTCGCGATCGTCGGCGGGGGCGACGGCTCGATGGCGACGGCGGTCGACGTGCTCGCGCACGAAGACACGGCGCTCGGCGTACTGCCGCTCGGAACCGGCAACAGCTTCGCGAAGACGCTCCATATCGACGACGATCTCGAGCGCGCGCTGGACGTCATCGCGTTGGGTCGCACGACGCGTGTCGACCTCGGCGTCGTTAACGGCACGCATTTCGCAAACTTCGCGACGATCGGGCTCTCCTCGGAGATTGCGGAGGCCGCCCCTCACGCCCTCAAGCCGATCGTGGGGCCCGCCGCCTACGCGCTCGGAGCCGCGGGCCCGTTTCTGACTCACCGTCCGTTCGTCGCGCGCATCCGCTCCGACCGGGGAGAGTCGACGTTACGCACGCAGCAAATCGTCATCGCGAACGGGCGCTTTTTCGGCCGGCAGCCGGTGACGCCCGACGCCTCGATCGTCGACGAGCACCTAGCGTTGTTCACCACGACCGGCGTTTCGTATTTCGCAGTCGCTCGTATGTACGCGGCTTTCGGGCTCGGTCTGCAAACGCGCTTACCGGACGCCGTGTATTTTTCCGCAAGGGAGATCTGCATCAAAGCGTCGCCGAAACAACTCGTCGCAATCGACGGCAACGCGTTCGGTCGAACGCCGGCGCGGTTTTCCGTGGCGCCGCGTGCGCTGCGCGTCTGCGTACCAGCGGATTTTCATGCGCACGGCTAGCGTCGAAAGCCGCTGGTGGATCGCAGCGGCCGCGTGCTTTCTGATCTTCGCGATCCTCGGTTCGTACGTGTCGTCGCGCACCCCGACGCGCATCGACGTCGAGGCGACGGCGTTGCGGGGCGAAGCGACGTCGCTCGCACTCTTCTTCACCTCGCTCGGGCGCTGGTACGTGCTCCTTCCGCTCTCACTACTAGCGCTCGTAAGCGCGCTCGCGGCCCGCACGAACGTACTGCCGGTCGCGACGATCGTCGTCGTGCAAAATGCGACGCAGGGTATCGTAGCAATCTTAAAGCCGATCTTTCATCGAACGCGGCCGGATGCTTGGCTGCGCATTCACGAAGTCGATCTCTCGTACCCGAGCGGCCACGCCGTGACGACGATGGTGTTTTATGGTTCGCTGCTGCTGCTGCTCGCGCTGCGCACGCCCGCGCTTCCGCGGCCCCTCGCACTTACGCTCGCTGCCGCCTGCGCCGTGTGCATCGTCGGCATCCCGTGGTCGCGGCTGGCGCTCGGAGCTCACTACGCGACCGACGTGCTGGGCGGCTTGCTTTTCGGAGCCGGTTCGCTGTGCGTACTGGCCGCTCTATACGTACGCTTCGGCGTGTTGCGATAGCGTCGCGCAAGACTTCGCGCGCGTGAAAGGCAAGAGGCGCTCGTGAACGATACGATCGACGTGCGGCCCGGCGAAACGCTCGAGGTGGCCCTGCTCGAACCGTACTTGCGCGAGCGGTTGCCGGGTGCCGAAGGCCCCTTTGGGCTGCGGCAATTCGGCGGTGGCCACGCGAATCTCACCTACCTCGTGGCGTTCGGCGAGCGCGAATATGTGCTGCGGCGCCCTCCGCACGGACCGCTGCCCAAAGGCGGTCACGATATGCGGCGCGAGTATCGCGTGCTGTCGCTCCTATGGGAAGCGTTTCCACTCGCTCCACGCGCGTTCGTGCTGTGCACGGACCACTCGATTATCGGCGCCGATTTCGTCGTGATGGAACGCCGCAAGGGCATCGTCATCCGGCGCACGCTTCCGCCGGCCTTGCAGGACGACGCCGCCGCGCAGCGGCGGCTTGGCGAGAATTTCATCGATACGCTGGCCGCACTGCACATGGTCGATTACGAGACGGCGGGGCTGGCCGGCCTCGGCAAGCCCGGCGGCTATCTCGAGCGGCAACTCAGCGGCTGGGTGGATCGTTGGCAGGCGGCGAGGACGCCGCTGCAGGCCGATGCGACGCGGCTCATCGAGCGCCTCGTGGAACGGCGTCCGGAGTCGGGCCCGCCCGGCCTCGTGCACAACGACTTCAAATTCGATAACGCGATCGTCGACGCCGCCGATCCGGCACGCTTCGTCGCAATTTTGGATTGGGACATGTGCACCGTGGGCGACCCGCTCGCCGATCTCGGCAACGTGCTTTCGCTCTGGCGAGAGCCGAGCGATCGGAAGATCGAGACGACCAGTACGAGCATCATGCCGACCGACACCGGCAACTTCCCGACCCGCGCCGAGATGATCGAGCGCTACGCGCGCACGACGGGGCGCGATTGCTCGCGCGCGCTTTGGTATCAGGCGTTCAACGTATTTCGCTACGCCGCCATCGCGCAGCAGATCTATGCGCGCTACGTGCGCGGCCAAACGGCCGACCCGCGGTTCGCAGGTATGAACGTATGGGTCGCGAGCCTCATCGAAAAGGGTCTGGAGCTGGCCGACAAAGGCATTTGACGAGCCCGACCCGCCGTGCGATGATGGCAACAACCCTTAGCGCGATCTTTCGAGTGCCGATCGAATTGCGCACTCTTGAAAGAATGACGTTTATCACGAATTTCGATACTTTCGGCTTGCGGCCGGAGCTTTTACGCGCGGTCAACGAGTTAGGCTTCAAAGAAGCTACGCCCGTGCAGCTCGCCTCGATTCCCCCGGCGCTCGCCGGCAAGGACGTTCTCGCGAGCGCCCCGACCGGCAGCGGCAAGTCCGCCGCCTTCGGGCTTCCGCTCCTCCAGTTGCTGGCGGATGTCCCGCGCGGTAAAACGCGCGCGTTGATTCTCGCGCCGACACGCGAACTCGCGGCGCAAATTGCCGAGCACTTGCAAGCCCTCGCGAAATACACGAAAGTGAAGATCGCGGCCGTCTACGGCGGCGTGGGATTCGGCGCGCAGGTCGGCGCGTTTCGACGCGGCACGGACATCATCGTCGCGACGCCCGGCCGACTGCTCGACCACCTGACGCAAGGCACCGCGCACCTCGACGGCATTTCGCTACTAGTTCTCGACGAAGCGGACCGTATGCTCGACATGGGCTTCTTGCCCGACGTGCGCCGCGTCCTCAAGCAAATTCCGACCGAACGTCAAACGCTCTTCTTCTCCGCAACGATCCCGCCGCCGATCGCGGCGCTCTCCAAAGATATGCTGCGCGCGCCCGTGCGCGTCGATCTCGCGCGCAAAGGCGAACCCGCGATCGGCATCACCCAAACGATCTACACGATCGATCAGCAGCGCAAAGCCGACCTCTTAATCGAATTACTTAAGGACAATAACATCTTCAGCGCGATTGCGTTTACGCGTACGAAGGCTCGCGCGAACCGGCTGGCCGCGACGCTCGCGAAGCATCACGTCCCGACCGAACGCATCCACGGGGATCGCTCGCAAGCGCAGCGCACGCGCGCACTCGACGAATTCAAACGCGGGAAGTTCCGCGTACTCGTCGCGACCGATATTGCCGCGCGCGGCATCGACATCGTCGAACTGGGTCACGTCGTGAACTATGACGTGCCGATGGTCGCGGAAGACTACGTTCATCGCGTCGGCCGCACGGCGCGCGCCAAGGCGACGGGCGACGCGATTACGTTCGTCTCACCCGATGAGGAGAAGTATTTCGCGCAAATCGAACGAGCGCTCGGGCGCCGGCTCGAACGGACGAAGAATCCGGCGTTGCCGCCGCCTTCCGTAACGCTCGGCCCGCCCGCGCGCGTCCCGAGCAAACAGTTCTCACGCGCCCGCCGCGCGAGTTAAGCTAAGGGCCGAAACGAACCAGCTGCGGCGCGACGCGGCCGTCGGCGACGTCGACGAGCGCGAAACTGAACTGCGCTTGGCGGCGCTTATCGGTCGGGGAGCCCGGATTGACGAGCCATACGCCGCGTTCGTTCGCACAGTACGGAACGTGGCTATGTCCGAAAAAGATGGCGTCGACCGTACCCGGCGCGAATGCGGCGCGGGCTCGCTCGAGCGTCGTGCCGCGCTCGCCGTCGCCGTGCACGAGCCCGATGCGCGCGCCGGCGAATTGGACGATTTTGCGCCGCCCGAAGCGTCGTACGATGTCGGGCTCGTCGTTATTTCCGGCGACCGCATCGAACGGCGCGATGCGCTCGAACGGCGCGACGATGTCGAGCGTGGTAAAATCTCCGCAGTGCACGATCGCGTCCGGCCGCGCCGCGGCGAGGCGCTCGTAGAAGTTCGGCAAGCGCGCCGCAAAGCGCGGTGCGTGCGTATCGGAGATCAGCGCGATCAGCATCGCGCCCGCGCTTCATCCGCGCTCGGACGAATCCTTGGACAATCGGTAAAAGGCGCCGAGCATCGCATAGCAGCAACCCCGTCGTAATGAATACTTTGCGCGCGCGGGTCGGAGCACGTTTTTCCCTGCGATCGCCTCAAGCGACGGCCGCAGTCTTCATCATTCGGCCCGACCCCGGCGGCTCCGAACTGCTCTCCGAGCGCTGGCAGACGGCGCCGCAGCTTCCGTATCACGATTACACCGACGGGCACGGCAATCGCTGCCGCCGCCTGACTTTGCCGCCCGGACGGCTCGAGCTCGAGTACGAGGCGCTGGTCGACGCCCGAGCGGAGCCCGACGAGACCGATTGGGACGCAAGCGAGTACCCGGCGGCCGGTCTGCCGGACGACGCGCTCGTGTACGCGCTGCCGAGCCGCTACTGTCCTTCCGATCTCATGTTTGCGCGAGCGCAGGAACTGTTCGGCAACGTTCCGCCGGGCTGGGGCCGGGTGCAAGCGATTTGCGACTGGGTACATTCGCACGTCGAGTTCGGCTACGGGACGAGCACGCCGGCGACGACCGCTCTCGACGTACTCGATGCCGGGCGCGGAGTGTGCCGCGATTTCGCGCACCTGGCGGTCGCCTTTTGCCGCGCGCTGAACATTCCCGCGCGCTACGCGTTTGGGTATCTACCGGATATCGACGTGCCGCCGCCCTTCGCGCCGATGGACTTTTGCGCGTGGTTCGAAGCGTATCTTGGGGGACGCTGGTGGATTTTCGATCCACGCAACAATCGGCGGCGCCGCGGACGTGTGACCATCGCGCGCGGGCGCGACGCGCTCGACGTCGCGATGCTGACGACGTTCGGGACGTCGGAGCTCGAAGCGATGACGGTGGTCGCCGACGAAGCGGATGCCGATGTACGCGCGCTCGTCTGACGCGCGCATCGAGTGGGGCGAGGTCGTCGAAGCGACCTTCTCCATCGATCAGCGTTTCCGCTACGACTATCCTGGACCCATCGCAGATCTTCAGCACCGCCTCATGGTCGTGCCGCGCGAGTTCCACGGCGACCAGCGCCGCATTTCTTCTCGCCTAGCCGTAGCGCCGAACGCGGCGGTGCACGAGGCGCTCGATCGTTTCGGCAATCCGGTCGCCAGCGTCTTCGCGCGCCGGATCGAGCGGCATATCGAGTTCGACCACCGCTCGCTCGTCACACGAACCCTTGGCGAGCACCACGTCCCCGCCGCGATGCTGAAGGACGAAGCGCTGCTCCAGCCGACGGCGCTCACCGCCTGCGACGCCACTTTGCGCGATGCCGCCAAGGGACTGCGGGCCCAACACGCGCAGCCGTTGCTTTTGGCGAACGCCATCAATGCCTACGTCCACGCCAATATGCATTACCTCGCGGCAACGACTGTCGAAACCAGCGCCGTCGAAGCCTTCTCGTTACGCGCTGGCGTTTGTCAAGACTACGCACACATCGCGCTCGCGCTCGCACGGCGCTGTGGCCTTGCGGCGCGGTACGTCTCGGGGCATCTGCTCGGCGAAGGCGGCACCCATGCGTGGATCGAGATCCTCGTTCCCGACGGCGTGGGCGACGGCGTGGGCGCCCGCGTACTCGCCTACGATCCCACGCATGGCTCGCTCGTCGATCTCCGTTACGTGATCGTCGCGGTGGGGCGAGATTACGCCGATGTCGCACCGACGTCCGGAGTTTTTACGGCCCCTTATAACGGCGAGCTGACGGCAACGAAAGCGGTCACGGTGACACACGTCCGCTATACGAACTAACGCCCGAACGCTGCTCTTGCCGAGTTACGGTTTGCGGCGTAATCCCGGCCGACGGGCGCGTTTAGGAATTGCCGACTTGGGCGCGAGCTGCACGACTTCGCGCACGGCTGCCAGAATATCGGGATCCGTTAAGGCCGGTTCCGCTGCGACCACGGTGGGCGATTGGTCTGCCATAGCGGCGTGCGGTTCGTTTGAAGCGGCAGCGATCGACGTATGGCCGAACTCCGCCGCGGCCTGCTCCGAAGCGACGGCCAGCTGCTCGACGTGTGTGGAGTTCGACGCTCCGCTCGAAGCGAGTACGGGCGCGTCGACGGTGACGTTCGGAAGTTCCGGCACTGAAGCCGAAGCCGGCGGTGCAACTTCGAGCATCGCAGCGGGCGCAGCGGGCGCTTGAGCGTGCTCGATCGTCGAGCGGCGGGGCCACTCGCCAACCGGCCGAGGGACGAAAGCGGAGGCCAGAGCCGTCGCATGCTCGAGCCAAGCGCGATTCGCTTTGAGACATGCGTTGACGTACATCGTCACGAGCTGGCCGTACAGGTCAAACGGCGAAGTCGGCTCTTTCATTACTTCCTCTCGGTGCAGCTGTTACGACTGCATTGTATGCTAAGGGCGAATTCCATCTAGCCGTTCGGAGCTTGGGGCGAGAAACGACTCGAGGAACGCGTTGACGCGTTCCGGCGCGTCTTGCTGCACCCAGTGCGATACGCCGGGCAAATAGTGCAGACGCAAATCGCTCGCATAGGCATGCGTGCCATACGTCGTGCCTTTACCGAGCGCCGCGTCGCTTTCGCCCCACAACATCATCGTCGGCACGTCGATCGGCGGAAAACCGAGCTTGAATTGAGCGCGCATTCCGGCGGGTGCGGCGCGGTACCAATTCAGCATGGCGGTCAGAGCGCCGGGTTCGCTCGCGCAATTGCGGTACACGTCGATCACGTCGCTCGGGAAACGTGAGCGGTCGCAAGCCGTGAGCAGAAATGCGTCGCCGACGATGCGCGCTCGATCGAAGCCGAGCATTCGCTCCGGCAACCACGGCAGTTGAAAAAATCCCATGTACCACGAGCGCAGCCGCTGTCGCCGCGACGTACGTAGAGCTTTGGCGAACAGCGCGGGATGCGGAACGTTGAGTATGACCAGACGTTCGAGTTCGCGCATGCGTCGCATCGCGAATAACCACGCTACTGCGGCCCCCCAATCGTGCCCGAGCAACGTGACGCTGCGCGCCTTCGACGCATCGATAAGGCCTGCGACGTCGTCCAGCAAGCGGGCGACGTCGTAGTCCGCAACGGCGGAGGGCCGAAAGCTGTTTCCATAGCCACGCTGGTTCGGCGCCCATACGCGGTAACCGAGCCGCACGAGTAACGGGAGTTGATGCCTCCACGAAATGGCGTGCTCGGGAAACCCATGTAGGCAAAGCGCTAAACGATCGCCTTCTCCGGCGGTCAGGAGTTCGAAGCGTTCCCCGTTAGCCTCGACCGTTTGGTATGTCCCGCCTCCCGTCATGCAGTCTCTCGGGTGCGCGCTCCCTGCGAGGCGAGCGCTTCCCAACGCTCGAACGCCGCTTCCATTTCGGCGCGCGCGTCGCCGAGTTCGCGCTCGAGTGCGGCCACGCGCGTGCGGTCGTCGTAGATTGCGGGATCCGCGAACTCGCTTTGCAGCCGCGCGCACGCTGCATCGAGCCGCGCGACTTCGCGCTCGGCCGCTGCGAGTTCGCGCGCTTCACGTCCTCGTTGCGAACGCTCGTCACGTTGGACGACTGCGATGGTTGGCGCCGCATCCCGCTTCGGTTCGCGCTCGGGCGTACGCGCGGCCTCGGAACGCGGAGCGTCGGGCCGCTGCGCTTCTTCGAAGCGGTCATAGCCGCCGTCGATGACCGTCGCGACGCCTTCCCGTAGCCACACGACGCGCTCGGCGAGACGCTGCAGCAAATACCGATCGTGCGATACGACGAGCATGGCACCGCCGTAGCCGGCGAGCACCGACTCGAGCGCTTCGCGGCTGGGAATGTCGAGATCGTTTGTCGGTTCGTCCAAGAACAGGAGGTCGGCGGAGCGCGCCATCAAGCGCGCGAGCATGATG
>JALYUE010000057.1 GCA_030853925.1 Vulcanimicrobiota bacterium
CCGAGCAGGTTGAGCGGCGAGATTACGAACACGGCGGCCGCGCCGAGCACGATCTTCGACCACGTGGGGACGCGTGCGTCGCGCAGCAAGGGCAGCACGCGCGGCAACTCGCGGCGGGCGATGAACAACGTTTTTAGAGGGTTCACGTCTCGGTCGTACCCGGCTCGTGCGGCTTCGTTTCAGTTCGAAGGGCCGCCGCCCGCGCCGCGCGTTCAAGGAAGCGCCTCCGGGCGCGTGCTAAACAACGAGCGATGAAGCGTCTCGTGGTCGCCTTGCTCGTCGCCGGCACGTTGCTGTCGGGGTGCAAGAAGCCGTCCGTCCTCGAGCGGGCCGACGCTCAGAATATTTTGCAAACGGCGCTGTTCTCGGGACCGCGAGCGACGCAAACCTTGGATTTCACCTCGGGCGCAATCGCGTCGCATCCGCTGGCGCTCGAACAATTTCTGTACGCGAAGCACTGGCTCGACTGTTCCGCGACCGCGCCCGGCTCGTTCACCACCTCGGCGGTCTGCCGGCTCAATGCGGAAGGCCGGACGTTCGGTAGCGCCAATGGCTGGACGTGGCTGCCGGCCACGGAAAAAGGCTGCGAGCGCTGCGAGACCGTGCACGTTCCTCTCGCCGTCGCGCGGCTGACGGCCGTGAGCGCGGTCGACATCGTCGACGATTCGCACGCAACCGTCGCGTATGCGTATCAGGTTGTGCCCAATCCGTTCGGCGTGCAGCTTGCCGGCTGGATGGCCGGTCACGCCCTTGCGTGGTGCGGACCCGACCCCGCGGCGCGCGGCGGTTGGAACGCCCAACGCTCCACGAAAGCCGCTCTCGTCCGCTCTAACGCCGGTTGGCTGCCGCAGGAAACGCTTGCCCCGGATTTTGCGGGTTCGTTCGCGCCTGCCGAGACGGCGGATAGCGGCAAACCTTGTCCGGGTTCGTAATGGCAACGCTTTCGCCGGCCGGCTCGTCTACGAGACATTACCGCCGTCCCAAGGTGAGGTAGTCGAGTTTGGATAGCTTACTGCAATGCGATGCTTGCCGTCACGGTGCTGCTTTGCACGACGGAAGCGGCTGCGAGGTCGTGCGCTGTGCGTGTTTACTGACGCGCGAAGACTTGATCGCCGACGGCCTGGCCGCCGCCAAGCAAGAAATCCGGACGCTGTGGGAGCGTCCGGGCGTCGGTCCGTCCTAAGCCGGCACTTCCGCCGGAAGCGCTTCGCCGCGTAGCCCTGCAACGGCGTTTGCAATGCAGAGTTGGCCCATCGCAGCGCGCGTTTCGTAGGTCGCCGTACCGATGTGCGGCGTGATGAAGAAGTTCGGCAACGACAAGAGCGGATGGTCCCCGCCGATCGGCTCGGGTTCCATCACGTCCGCCGCCGCTCCGGCGAGATGCCCGCTCGCCAGCGCCCCGTAAAGAGCCGTTTCATCGACGAGGCCGCCGCGCGCGGCGTTGACGAGGTACGAGCCCCGTTTCATCTTCGCGAGCGCCGGCGCGTCGATCATTCCGCGCGTCGATTCCGACAGCGGCGCGAGCACGCAGACGCAATCCGCCTTGGCGAGTAAGTCGTCCAGCGCCATGAACGCGGCTTGCGGCGGAGCATCGGACTTCGGCCGGCGATTCGTGTACGCAATCTTCATGCCGCTGGCGAGCGCGCGCCGCGCGACCGAGCTGCCGATGGCGCCGAGCCCGATAATACCGAGCGTCTTGCCGTGCAGATCATGGCCGAGAGCGTCGAGACCGCTCGGCCAGCGATCGCTCCGCACGTAGCGATCGCCCGCGATGATGCGGCGCATGACGGCTAAGATCAAGCCGTATGTCAAATCGGCCGTCGCTTCGACGACGACTCCGGGCGTATGCCCTACGCGGATGCCGCGTTCGCGCAGCGCCGCGACGTCCAAATTATCGTACCCGACCGCGACCGTCGAGACGACTCGCAGAGCGTCCGCGGCGGCAACGACGGCGCGCGTCACGGGCGTCCACGGCGCGCAGATCAGCGCGTGCGTTTGGGAGATCGCCTCGCACAGCGCAGCTTCGGAGTGCTCGCCCGGAGCCCGCTCGACCGAGACGCCCATGCGGACGAGCGGCTCGAGCAGTTCCGGCGGGCAATCCCAGTCGAGCAGCGCTCGAAACGTCCCGGTCATGTATCGGTGTAACCTCGTTATCGCGGAAGCGCGAGCGAACGCGCGAGCTCGTCTTTTTTAACCTTGCCCGTCGCAGTCAGCGGCAGTGAGGGCACGATGATAAACTCCGGAACTTTGTAGGCGGCGATGCGTTCGCGGCACCACTCGACGAGCGCGCTCGCGTCGACGCTCGATGCGTGGTGCGCGGCGAGTACCACGAAGGCCACCGGCACTTCGCCCGTGGTGTCGTCGGGGCGGCCGATGACTGCAGACCCGGCGACGTCCGGATGTTGGCCGAGCAGCGCTTCGATCTCCGCCGGAAAGACGCTCATGCCGCGGTACTTGAGCATCTCTTTACGCCGGCCCAGGAAGTGGAGAAACCCGTCCGCGTCGTGCATGCCGATGTCGCCCGTGCGGAACCAGCCGTCGCGCAACAGCAAAGCCGTCTCTTGCGGTTTGTTCCAGTATTGCGTCAGTAATGAGGGCGAACGCACCCACATTTCACCTTCGCGTCCGAGCGGCAGCTCTTCACCACTTTCGAAGTCGTGAATCGTGATGTCGGTGCCCGGAACCGGCAGGCCGACGAAGATCGGCTGCGAGCGCAGGTCGAGGTCGCCCGCCTGTAACCCCGTGACGAACGTGTCGCACGTGTGAGTCTCGGTCATGCCCCAAGCCGCTTCGATCAGCGTCGAGCCGGTACGCGTTCGCCAACGTTCGCGATATGCGACGTTCAATTTCTTGACGAACGACGAAACGCGCACGGCGCGCAGCGAACGCAGATCGTACCGCGCCGCGCTCGGATCGTCGAGGACTTCGACGGCGTTGTCCACGAGCAAGTACGTGACGCTCACTTGGTAGCGTTCGACGGCGGCCGCGAAACCGGCGGCGTCCCAACGCGCGAGCAGCACGAGCGTCGCTCCGCTGAAGATCGGGAACAGCACGCCCATGTCTTCGCCCGCAATCCAAAAGATCGGCACGAAACACAAACAAACGTCGCTTGCGGAAATCGGCGTGGCGACGGCGCACGACGTGGCGGCCGTGTACAGCATGTGCCGCTGCGTATGGACGCAGCCCTTCGGCATGCCGGTGGTGCCGCCGGTATAGTTGAGCGCGGCCGGCGCGTCGAGGTCGGTTGCGATGTGCGGCGGCGGTAGATCGCACGCTGCAAGCGCGTCAAGAAAATCTTCCGCATCCGTACAGATGACACGTGGTGCGGCGATGCTCGCGGGAACGGCGAACTCCGGCGTCTCGGGCAGCGCGTCGGCGTAGCTCGTCACGAAGACGTGGCGCAGATTCGTTTGGGGCAGCACCGCTCGAACCAGCGGCATCAACGCGTCCTGCGCGACGACCGCGACGGCGCCGGAGTCGGCGAGTTCGTACGCGAGTTCGAATTGCTTGAACAGCGGATTGACGGGCACGTGCACGCAGCCGAGCTTGAGAATACCGTAGAACGCGATGATGAATTGCGGGCAGTTCGGCAGAAAAACGGCGACCCGTTCGCCCGCGCGCACGCCGCGCGCGTGCAGCACGGCGGCAAATCGATCGCTCTGCGCATCGAGTTCGGCGTATGAGAAGCGGCGTCCGTAGAAGACGATCGCCGTGTGTTCCGGACGTTCGCGCGCGTGCCGCCGCAAGTATTCGGTCAGCGCGATCTCGCCGAACGGGTACTGCGGTTCGCGCGGCGCGCCGGGCGGCCAGTGCGCGGCGTGCAGCCGTCGCAGTTCCGCGAGCGAATCGACGCTCATCTCCTTACGACCACGCGTGAAGATATCCGGCGATGCCGCACCGTTCCTTTGAAGCGATGTTCGACGTTGCAGCGAAGATGCGGCGATGACCGATCTGCGTAACGGTTCGCCTTCAGCGGTGACGGGAGCTCGCCTGCTCGTCGACGCGCTCGTTGCGAACGGCGTCGATCTCGCGTTCTGCGTTCCGGGAGAAAGTTATCTCGCCGTGCTGGACGCGCTCGTCGATACGCCGAGCATCCGGCTCGTCACCTGCCGTCAAGAAGGCGGCGCGAGCGCGATGGCCGAGGGGGCCGGAAAGTTGAGCGGTCGTCCGGGCGTGTGTTTCGTAACGCGCGGTCCGGGCGCGACCAACGCCAGCATCGGCGTGCACGTCGCGCGGCAAGACGAAACGCCGCTCGTCCTCTTCGTCGGACAAGTCCCGCGGTCGCAGCGCGGCCGCGAAGCGTTTCAAGAGATCGACATCGCGCAAACGTTCGCACCGCTCGCGAAGTGGGCGGTCGAAATCGACGATCCGGCGCGCATCGTGGAAATCGTGACGCGCGCATTCGCGACGGCGCTCGCCGGGCGCCGCGGTCCCGTCGTCGTCGGGTTACCGGAAGACGTGCTGTCCGCGACCGTTCGAGCGCCGGCCGTGCCGCATGTGGTCGCACCTTCGCGCTTCGGCACCGATGCCGCCGGCGTGGCAGCGTGTCGCGCGATGTTGGCGGAGGCGGAGCGGCCGCTGATCCTCGTGGGCGGCGGCCGTTGGAGCGCGCAGGCGGCGCGCGACCTCGCGCGTTTTGCCGAAGCGGCGGGCGTGCCGGTCATTGCCGACTTTCGCTGTCAGGATTACGTCGATCAGCGCAGTTCGAGCTACGTCGGCGATACGGGTTTTCGCCTGAGCGAACACGTGCGCTCGACGCTCGCAGAGTCCGATTGCATTCTCGCGCTCGGAACGCGGCTCGGCGAAGTCGTGACGGGCGGCTACACGGTGCTCGCGCCGCCGCGTCCGGCGCAGCGCTTGATCCACGTATATCCGGACCCGGACGAACTCGGCCGCGTGTTCGGCGCCGATCTCGCGCTCGTCGCCGATCCGCCCGAATTTATCGCCGCGTTAAGCGCGGCCGCAGGGGGCTCGCCGGTCGGCCGAGCGCGCGAACGCATGGGGCATCTGCGCGACGCTTACCGGGCGGAGCGTCAGCGAAGCAAACCTCCGGCGTTCGGCGTCGACCTTGCCGAGAGCATGCGCTATATGCGTGCGGCGCTGCCGGACGACGCCATCGTCGCGAACGGCGCCGGAAACTTTTCCGGGTGGCTGCATGCATTCTTCGAGTTTCGGCGGTACGGCACGCAGCTCGCGGCGCGTAACGGCTCCATGGGCTACGGATTTCCGGCCGCGATCGCAGCGAAGATCTCGTACCCGAAGCGCACCGTCGTCGCGTACGTCGGCGATGGAGATTTCCTGATGAGCGCGCAGGAGTTGGCGACTGCAATGCTCGCGGACGCGCCGCTCGTTATCTTGGTCGCAAACAACGGGATGTACGGAACGATCCGCATGCATCAAGAGTTGGCGTACCCCGGGCGGATCAGCGCGACGACGCTGCGCAACCCGGACTTCGCAGCGTTCGCGCGCTCCTTCGGCGCTCTCGGCGAACTCGTCGAAACGACGGATGCGTTTCCGGCAGCCTTCGACCGCGCGCTCGCGAGCGGAACGACGACGCTGCTCGAATTGCGCGTGGACCCGGAGCTGATCGTTCCGCGCGCGACGATCGCCGATCTGCGTTCTCGGGGCCGCTGACGACAAGGCGACGGCGTACTTCCTTCCAATAAGCCTTTCTGAAAGGCGGGTGCATGTATGCTCGACGTTTCGCGTCTGTTTTCGCTCGAAGGCCGCACGGCTCTGGTCACCGGGGCATCGAGTGGTCTCGGACTGCATTTTTCGCGCGTGCTGCACGAAGCGGGTGCGAGCGTGGTCCTCGCGGCGCGGCGCGTCGACCGCATCGAAGCCGAAGCGAGCCGCTTAGGCTCGCGGGCGCTCGCGATTCCGATGGACGTCGCGGACGAGGCGTCGATCAAACGCGGTTTCGATGACATAGCGAAGGTGCACGGCGCCTGCGATATCGTCATCAACAATGCCGGCATCAGCGGGAAGCATTTCGCGCTGAACATGCCGACGCAGGAGTGGGACGACGTGCTGAACGTCAACTTGCGCGCACCGTTTCTCGTGGCGCGCGAGGCAGCGCAGCGCTTGGCCGCCCAGAAGAAGCCGGGCAGCATCGTCAACATCGCTTCTATCCTCGGACTGCGCGGTTCGCTCCAAGTCTCACCGTACATGGCGAGCAAAGCTGGTTTGATTCATTTGACGCGCAGTCTCGCGATCGAGTTCGCGCGCTATAAGATCCGCGTCAATGCGATCTGTCCGGGATACTTCATGACCGAAATCAGTAGCGATTATTTGAACAGCGACTACGGTAAGGCGATGGTGAAAGACGTTCCGCAGCGCCGCATCGGCGAAATCGACGAGTTGACCGTACCGCTGCTGCTGCTCGCTTCGGATGCGGGTTCGTATATGACGGGCAGCGCGATCGTCGTCGACGGCGGCTATTCCGTTAATAGTTTGTAGCATCGCAGCTCTTTGTAAA
>JALYUE010000066.1 GCA_030853925.1 Vulcanimicrobiota bacterium
AGTCCGACGTGGCGCTCGTGCGGCGCCGCGTCGACGGCACGCATTGGAAACGTCATCTGCCGACGACCGCCATGCTTTCGAATACCGCCATCAACGAATACTACTTGCGGCCGGTCGATTATTAATGCTCGACGTTACAGAATATCCGTTCGTTTTCTTTCCCGTCGGGTTGAATTTGCGCGGACGCAAGTGCGTCGTCATCGGCGCGGGCGACGATCGTGAGGCGATCGAGAAAGAAGAAGCGCTGCGCGAAGTCGGCGCCGACGTCGTGTGGCTCCGCGCGCCCAATCTGCTGCGCGACGAGGACGTTGCCGATGCGTTCCTCGTTATTTCGACGCCGCAGGACGAAGTGCTTTCGGCGCGCTTGCGACGCCTCGCCGACCGCCATAAGTTTTTGCTCTGTGCGATCGATCAGCCCAAACACGGCTTCGTCGCCATGCAGGCGATCGTCAAGGCCGGCCCCGTACGCGTCGCGATTTCGACCGGCGGCATCGCGCCGCGCGTGGGCGGAAAATTGCGCGCCGCGCTGCAGCGCACGCTCGACGGCACGTTCGTTCGCTTCATCGACTGTCTCAACGCACAGCGCGAGCGCAATCGGCTGACGCTACGGGAGTCGAAACAGCGCCGGGCGGCGATGCTCGCCGTCGCGGAAGGGTTCGAAGTGGAGATCCGCGTGCGCTATCCCGCCTGGTTCGAAGAAGAACTGGCCGCGCAGCGGCCGCGGGTGCGGACCGATGCCTAGCGTCGAGATCGTGACGATCGGAACCGAAATCTTACTCGGCCAGCTCGTTGACACGAACTCCGTGTATATCGCGCGCGTGCTCGCGGATGTGGGCCTCGACGTCTACGCAAAACATTCGGTCGGCGACAACGCCGCGCGCTTGGAAGCGATGTTGCGCGGAGCGCTCGAGCGGGCGGACGGCGTCGTCGCAACGGGCGGTCTGGGACCGACGGTGGACGACCTTACGAAGGACGCCGTCGGCGCGGCGGTCGGCACGACGCTTGCGCTCGACGAGCCGTCGGTGCGCGATATCCAGGCTCGTTTTGCGTCTCTCGGACGCAGCGGTCCGGTTTCTCAGAACAATTTGCGGCAGGCCATGTTGCCGAAAGGCTGCGTCGTGTTGCGCAATCCACACGGGACGGCGCCGGGCTTCGTCGCGCTGCGCGCCGACGGCAAGTTCGTCGCGTGTATGCCGGGCGTGCCGCGCGAAATGAAGCCGATGCTCGCGGAGCAACTCGTTCCGTGGCTTGTGAGTCGCTACGGCGCGCACGACGCAATCTTTACCCGCACTTTGCATACGGTCGGTATCGGTGAATCCGACGTCGACACGCGCATCGAGCCGCTATTCCGAAGTCTCGAGAATCCGAAGATCGCCGTGCTCGCGCACGACTACAAAGTCGACGTTAAGATCATGGCGAAGGCGAGCGATCGCGCCGCGGCGGACGCGCTGATTGCGCCCGTTGAAACGGAACTCCGCGCGCGCATCGGCCAGGGTATTTTCGGCGTTGACGAGGAGACGTTGGAAAGCGCGCTGCTACGACTGCTGACGGCGCGCGGCGTGACGCTCGGCACGGCGGAGTCGATTACGGGCGGTGCACTCGCCGATGCCTTCGTCCGCGTACCGGGCGCTTCACTCGCCTTTCGTGGCGGAATCGTCGCCTACGACAACGCCGTCAAAACGTCGTTACTCGGCGTGTCCGAAGCCTTGCTGCGCGAACATGGAGCGGTCAGCGAACCCGTGGCGGCAGCTATGGCCGAAGGTGCATGCGCGCGTCTGGACACCGACTTCGCGGTCGCGACCACGGGTATTGCGGGACCCGCCGGGGCGACGCCGGGAAAGCCGGTCGGGCTCGTGTACATCGCCATCGGCGCGCGAGGCGGTGAAACCAGTGTGCGCCGGCTTACGTTTCCCGGGAGCCGCAGCGACGTGCGCGGGCGCGCGACGGTCCGTGCCCTCAACCTCTTGTGGCTGCGCCTCGATAAAGAGGAAAGCGTCCCCGTGCGAGCGAGCAAGTAGCTGTCGGCGGGCGTCGCTCCGCTTGAGAGGACACGCAGTTGAATCGGATCGGATCGGCGCTTGTACTGAGCACGCTGTGCGCGGGCGTTTCGGCCTGCGGCGGAGGCGGCGGTGGCGGATCGACGCCGGCGGGGCCGACGCCGGCGCCGGGCTGCACGCAGGGGACGTTATCGGTAGCGCCGGCCGGCGGCGCGGGATCGTTTGCCGTCGAATCGGTGCCCGCGGGGCTGCCCGTGACGATCGCGAACCCGCCCAACGGCACTCGCTCGGCCACGACGCCGACGACGGCCACGCCGCTCGCTTCGAATCAGGCCACGACGATTTCCGTGCAGCCCTCAAACGGTGCGCCGGCTTACACGTTCATCGTCGACCAGCGAACCGCAGCGGCTCGAACGTTGCTGTTCGACCAATGCGCCGATACGAGCGGTTCGCTCGCTTCGGTCTCCACTACGGGTGCGGCGCGGAAACTCTCGAGCGCCCAGACTTTCGATGCGTCGCGGCTGCCGCGCTTCGCGCCGCAAAGGACGGCCGCTCGTCCGCAGTTTAGCGCGACGCGGCTTATCGTGCGCTATCACACCGATGCGCTGCGCTCGGCGGCTTCGCGAGGTATCGACGTCGAACGCGCCGTGGGAGTGGCGCGCGGCGTCGACCTCGGACGGAGTCGCGGCGGCTTTACGACCCGCGTCGTCGAGGCCGGTCGCGGCGATACCTTTAGCGCGCTGGCAGCGCGTTTGCAAGCGCGTTCGGAGGTAGCCTCGGTCTCGCGCGAACGGCTATATTACAAGCAAAGCGCATCCCCCGTCTCCGTCAATGACACATACTTCGCCAACACCTACCAGTGGGGCTTGTTCAAAATCGCCACGCCGAACGCATGGGGCTATGCAACCGGCCTGCCCGGAACGGGCGTGTCGATCGCGCTCGTCGATACCGGCGCCGATATGAGCGCGCCCGATCTTCAAGGCAAAATTTCGTTCGCCGAAGCGGTCATCAACGGAACGACGACGACCGGCACGAGCGCCGCCCAAGATACGGATGGGCATGGAACGAACATCGCCGGCATTGCCGCGGCCGACACCAATAATGGCAACGGTGTCGCCGGCGTCGGCTACAATGCCACGCTACAAATCTATAAAGTGTTTCCTAACGGAACCGCTACCGATACGCCCGCGTATCAAGCGTCCGCAAACGAAGGCGACGTCATCACCGCGATCAACGATGCGGTGACGCATGGCGCGAACATCATCAATCTCAGTCTCGGTACCTGCCAAGCCTCCGGCAGTGACGCCGAAGATGCCGCCATTCAAAATGCACTAGCGCATAATGTCGTCGTGGTGGCCGCGGCCGGCAACGAGCGCAGCGGCGGCGGGACGGGCGCTTGCGCGGGAAGTTCTTCGACGATTGATTATCCCGCCGCGGACAACGGTGTTATCTCCGTCGGTGCGAGCAAGCTGATCGACACGACGACGCCCGGAGATTACACCACGGCGACTGAAGCGGTCGCGAGCTACTCGAACAGCGGACCGGGATTATCGCTCGTCGCGCCGGGCGGCGACCCGTCGACGGCCGATCAGACGGCCGCCAATCCGGATCTGCTGCACTGGATCTTCGGTTTGTACACCTCGACCTCGGCCGATCCGAGCGTTCACTGCGCGCTCGACTCGCAAGGCAACTGCTTAGCACTTATCGCGGGCACGTCGCAAGCCACGCCGCACGTTTCGGGCGTCGCGGCGCTGATGCTCGCCGCACATCCCGGTATGACGCCGGCGCAAGTCAAGCAGACGCTGATCGCGACCGCCGACGACATCGGCGATCCGAATCAAGGCGGCGGCCGGCTCGATGCCTATCGCGCGCTCGCCGCCGCCACGGGCGACACGAGCCCGCCCGCGCTACCCGCGAACATCAACTTCGTCGCGTTCGCGTACACGCCGAACGGCACGAGCGTGCCGGCCATCATCGACGTCACCTATCCGAAGGGCGTCCCCGTAGCGCGCGGCGGGACGTTCCGCGTCGCCGACATCTTACCGACCGCAAGCGGTTATAAGATCGGCGTGTGGGCCGACGTCAACGGCGACGGGATCGTCGATGCGGGCGATTACTTCGGCACGTCCGGTGTCTGCACTGCGAGCGCGCCGTGCGCGAGCGCGACCGGCATCGTCGCCCACCCGGTGTCGAGCGGCTTCACGCTGCAGTAATCGAATAGCCGACGGCTTCGAGCACGCGCTGCGTAGCGAGGCCGTCGGCGAACGTCGGCACGTCGGCTAGCGATCCGTCGATCGCCGCCCCGTCAATCGCCGCCGCAAACGCGTCGAGTAGCGTGACGAACGGCGGCAGGTTCGGATGCGCCGTGGCGAGATTCGGATGCGCCTGCGGGGCGAGCTGTAGTTCCGCCGTTTCGTCGGCGTCCACGACGAAGGTCGTGACGTCGAGCATGTTGTCGCCGCTTGCGACCGCGGTGCGGCGCGCACCGTGAACGGCGAGCATCGAGCTTTCGACGGCGCGCGTCGCGTCGGCCGTCACGGTCGCGATGATACCCTCGCCGTAATCGATCGTCGCGAACGCTCCATCCGCCACGTCGCTCCTGAAGCGTTCGCCGCCCGCGTGGCGCTCGACGACCGCGGTACGTTCGTAGCCGGTCGCGCGCAGCGGCCGCCGCCCGGCGAGCCAATTTGCTTCGTCGATGAGATGCGACAAGATCGCGCCGCTGATCCCGCCGCCGCGCCGGCGCTCGAACCACCAGGTCTTTGGTCGCTCGACGTCCGCCCCTAGGAACGCGTCGAAGCGCGTCGCCTCGATCGCGCGCAGCGGACCGAGATGCGCGTTCGTAACGAGTTCGTGCAGCGCGCGGCGCGCCGGCGTATACCGAAACTCGTGCGCGAGCGCGCACACGGTGCCGGCGCGCTCCGCGGCCGCGCACATCTCTTCCGCTTGCGCCACGTTCAACCCGAATGGCTTTTCGCACAGCACGTGCAGGCCGCGCTCGAGCGCGGCGAGGACGGCAGCGCGATGCTCGTACGGCGGCGTGGCGATCGACAGCACGTCGAGCTGCGTCGCGGCGAGCATGTCGTCGAGCGATGCGAAGGCAGCGGGAATTTTTCGCGCGCGCGCTACCTCGGCCGCGCGGTTCGGCGAAGCGATGGCGACGACGTCGAAGCGGCCCTGCGCTCGAAACGCCGGAACGTGAATGACGCCGCCGAAACTCGCCCCGACGACACCGACGCGCAGCTTCTTCATGCCGGGAGAGCCTCGGCGGCCGCGTTACCGAGCAGATCGAACGCGCGCGCGAGTTGCGCATCCGAAATCACGGGCGGCGGAGCGAACGTCACGGAGCGACCTTCGGGACCGGCTTGCAGCAGGAGCAGACCGTGCCCGAGCGCGCGCACGACGCACGCGCTCGCAGCGCCCGCGTCGTCGAATTCGACCGCCCAAAGCATGCCTCGTCCGCGAACGTCGCAGACGCGGTCGTTCGCGCGTTGAAGTGCGAGCAACCGGGCCGCGAAAAGCGGTTCGCGTTCGCGCGCGACGCGCGCGATATCGAGCCGCCGAATCTCGCCCAGATTTGCAAGCGCCGCCGCACAGCCCATCGGATTGCCGAGATACGTCGAAGTGTGTAGCGCTTCTCCGTTTGAAGGCGCCCAGGCCGCGGCGATCGCGGCGGGCGCGATGGCGGCGGAGATAGGGAAACCGCCGCCGAGCGCCTTGCCGACACACAGAACGTCGGGCCGCACGTCTTCGCGCTCGCACTCGAACATCGTGCCCGTGCGTCCGAAGCCGGTGTAAATTTCGTCGACGATGAGCAGGGCGCCGTAGCGCGTGCAGAGAGCGCGCAGTCCCGAAAGAAAACCGGGCGGGGGCACGATCACGCCCGCGCGTCCGAGGATCGGCTCGACGATCGCGGCGCCGATATTCGCGTCCGCGCGCAACGTCGCTTCGGTCGCTGCGAGCGCGCGTTCGAGGCTGCCCGCGTCCCGCACGTCCGGATAGGCGACGAAGTGCGCGGCATCGCGCAACTGCGCGCGCCACGGTTCGCGAAATTTACCGAGCCCGCCGACCTCCAAGGCGCCGTAAGATAAGCCGTGATACGCGCCTTCGAATGCGAGTGCGTTCGGTTTACCGGTCGCAAGCAAGGCCGTTTTGAGTGCGAACTCGACGCTTTCCGCGCCGCTACTGCACAAGAACGAACGCGCTTCGGGAAACGGCGCGATGGCGGCGAGCGCTTCGAGCAGGCGCACTTTCACTGCGGTCGGATGAACGTCGCCCATGCCGTGCGGCAAGCGCGCGGCTTGCTCTGCGACGGCGCGCGCGACCGCGAGATTCGCGTGTCCCGTCGTGGCCACGCCGAACGCGGCCGTCGCGTCGATGTAGCGGTTGCCGTCGACATCGGTCACGAGTGCGCCGCGTCCGCTTTCCCAAAAGATCGGAAAATCGCGCGCCAGATAGGTGACGCCGCGCGTTTCGACTGCGCGCAACGCATGCGCGAGCGAGCGCGAACGCGGCCCCGGAATGTCCGTGACGAGCGCTTCGAATTCCGTATCGCGCGCCTGACGGTCGGCGTTCATCCGCGGTAGATAGCGCGCACGAAAGGCAGAATCCGCCCCGCGCCCCCGTGTTCGCCGCCGAGCGGCGGCGTCTGCAGGTCGCCCAGAGTCGCGAGCCGCGACGCTCCGGCTTCGATCGCGAAGGCTTCCACATCGGGTCGCCACGCGCCGCCGATTCCCACCGCTTCGAGCGGCACAGCATGGCGCCGTACGAACTCGAGCGCATCGTGCGGCCCGTCGACGGCGTACAATGCGAGCGTACGGCGCAGCAGCGGCGGCGGCTCGTCGCGGGGTGGGTCGAGCACGACGACGTGCGCCGAAAACGGATCGGCAAACGTTGCGCCCGCGCCTTGCGAGGCGCGAAAGAACGCAGTCCTGCGATAAACTGCGACCGGCGCGTCGAGTTCCGCAGAACCGGGCGGAAATTCGATGGCAGCTTCGTCGCACGCTACGGCTACCAAACGCGCGAACGACTCCGGCGTTAGCGTAGCCCCCCGCTCGACGAACAGCGCGTGAATCGAAAGACAGCCGTCGCCGTCGTACAATAGCGCGTCGCGGGCCGCTCCGCGCGCCACTTCGCGCGCGCACCCGTCGTTCGCGAGTGCCGCGCGCGTGACGTAGCCGACGCTCGTGCGATGGCCGAACGCAACGAAACGCGCGTCCGCTCGCAGGTTCGCGCGAATCGCGCCGAGCGTTGCGGTGCGTCCGTAAGCGACGACGACGTCCGCTTCGCCGAGGTGCGCGCGGGATGCGGCGTCGTCACGACCGTCCCACACGCTCGCGACGACTCGTGCGCCGAGTTCGGGCCATTCTTCGGCGAGCGTTTCGACAAACGCCGCGGTCAAGCGGTCGTCGCGATCTTTGACGACGACCGACGAACCGGCGCAGAGTGCGAAGATCAACGCCGGAATCGCCACGCCGATCGTCGTGTCGCTCGACACGATTGCCGCGCGGGGTAGGCCGCAGAAGAAGACGTCGGGCCGGCCGGCGCGCGTTACGAAACCGTCGAGCGCGGCGAGACTGCCGAGTTCGCCCGCGATCGTCGCGCACAGCGTTTCGCGGTCGATCGCGCCGAAGAGGCGGTCGAGCGCGTACTCGACGATGGGAACTGTGTATGTGGTGCGCTGCGCGAGAGCCTGCAGCGTGCGAACGCGCGCCGGGAAATCACCATCGCGCCAGCGTTCGGCCGCGTCCGCTATGGCGG